>NZ_JBHWFB010000009.1:0-159307 GCF_042733915.1 Nocardia sp. NPDC059691
AGCGCCTGCGGCGCTGCGTGTTCGCGGCCCCGGGAAGTCTCGCGCCCGAGCGACCGAGACTCGCGACTGCGTCGCATGCGCTTCGGTCACTCGGCCGCGAGACGGGCCGCGGACGGTGCTCGTAAGACTCGCACCCGACGGGGCCGGGGGTGGCGTGAAGGTTCTTTTAGTTGCGCGCTTTAGTTGCGTGGTTCAGCGCGGGGGCTATCGCTTCGACCGAGTTCGAGGGGGTTCAGCTCAGGAGGCGGTGCGTTCCTCGACGAAGCCGGGCATCCAGGTGCGGACCAATTGCATGAACGGCAGTTCGGCGTCGAGTTGCGCCAGGATGCCGACGGAGCCGCCGAGTACTCGGAAGATCATCACGTATTGCGCCGGAAGTTGCAGTGCGCGTGCGGTTTTCATCTCCGGACTGGAGATCTCCGAAGCCTTGCCCGCGACCCGCTGCATCCACCTGCGGGTGAAGTGGAACGAGTCGGACTGGATCGGGTCGGTGAACGGCCGCAGGTAGTCGGCGATCTCCTGGTGGGTGACCACTCGGCCGGGGATCACCCAGCCGTGGTCGTACAGCAGTTCGGTGAGTTCGGCGAAGCGCTCCTCGACCGCGAGGGCCAGCATTCGGCCCAGCACCGGGGGGAAACCGTCCGGCATCGGTGCGCAGGCGCCGAAATCGATCACCGCCAACTTGCCGTCGGGCAGCATCATGAAATTGCCCGGGTGCGGGTCGGCGTGCAGGAGTCCGACCACCTCCGGGGAGGAGAAGTGGAACCGGCCCATCAGCCCCGCGACGCGATTGCGCAGCGCACGGGTGCCCTCCGGATCCTCGGCGCCCTGCTTGATGATCGTGGAGACGGGGACGCCGTCCAGCCATTCGGTGACGATCACCTTCGGCGCGCTCGCCACCACCTTCGGCACCACGATCTCGGCGTGCCCGTCGAAGCCCTTGGCGAATGCGCGCTGGTTGGCGGCTTCGTTGCGGTAGTCCAGCTCCTCTTCGGTGCGCTCGGTGATCTCGGCGAGAATCGGCTTCACGTCCGCGCCGGGGATCACGGAAGCGACCAGGCCGGACATGCGAGACAGGGTCTTGAGATCGGCGCGCAGCGCCTCGTCGGCGCCGGGGTACTGCACCTTCACCGCGACGGTGCGCCCGTCCGACCACACCGCCCGGTGCACCTGCCCGATGCTGGCCGACGCGGCCGGGGCGTCGTCGAACTCACGGAAGCGGGACCGCCACTGGGTGCCGAGCTGCTGGTCGAGCACGCGGTGGACGGTCGCGGCCGGCATCGGCGGCGCGGCGGCCTGCAGCTTGGTGAGCGCCTCGCGATAGTGCTCGCCGAACTCCTCGGGGACCGCGGCCTCCATCACGCTGAGCGCCTGCCCGAACTTCATCGCGCCGCCCTTGAGCTCGCCGAGCACCGTGAACAGCTGCTCCGCGGCCTTCTGATTGAGCTGCGCGTTGATCTCCGACTTGTCGCCTCCGGCGAGCTTCTTGCCGAACCCCACGGCCGCCCGCCCGGCTATGCCGAGTGGAATCTTGGCCAACTTGGCGTTGCGGGACGAGCGACGGCGCACGATCTCAGACACGTACCCATCATGGCGGACGGACCGGCCGGTCGGCCACGGCAATCTTGATCACCATCGGCTTCAGTGTCCATGACCTGCGGAAACGAGTGCGCACAAGCATGCGGGGTACCGGTCCCGTCCGCGCCGACCGAGGGTGTGAATCCGAATTCAGTTCGAGAGTCGCGTTCGAGATGGCGGGGCCCATCCAGGCAGATCAGCTTCAGCGAGGTGTCCGGCCGCCAGTCCAGCGCGGCGAAGGTGATCTTGTCCCGCGCCCGCCACGCCCACGGTGCGGAGTCGGTGACCGACGTCGCCGTCGGTGGGTTGGACCGATGCGCTTCGTGCTCGCGGTCGCCAGATGAGTTCCTGGGTGGAGGCATCACGGCTGTATTCCGACGCCGTGCGCTGCGGAAAGGTGCACGCACCCGCAGTCGGGATGGCGGTCCCATCGGCGGCGATCGAGGGTGTGGGAGTCCAGGTCCAGTTCCAGCGTCGCGTTCAAGGTGGCGGGGGTTCGCCGGGGTGAGCAGTCGATGATCGTTTCGAGTTCGGCGAGGGCGATTGCCGTGGTGGCGGCGATTCCGGCGGGGGAGGCGTGGCCGATGCGGCCGAGTAGTTGGGCCGCCATGTGTGGCCAGTCGGTGTCGTTCCGTGCGCGGATCAGGTCCGCGCAGCGCAGGCAGCTGGTGACGCCCGGCAACACCAAGGGACCGATGACGCCCTTGCTGTCGCGGATGCGCAGTGAAAGGTGCGGGATCTGGTGCAGCACTAGATCACTCACCAGTCGGGGGTCGGGCATCAGCGTGTCGGCGAGCACCACGAGGTCCACTCCCCAGGACCGCGCCGTCGCCGTACCGGTGGGGTAGTCCCGGGAACGGCTCGGCCGCATACCGAGCGCCCGCAAGCCGGCCGACACCGCGTCGGACAGCGGCCCGAGGCCGTGTACTCGCACTGTTCGCACGTGACCGGCCCGCTCCTCCGGGTGGTCCAGCAGTCCGGCTTCGTCGACCAGCGTGAGCAATGCCACGGCGCGTTCGGCGTCGATACCGCATTCTCCGGCGCGCCAGATGATCTGCGGCTTGGTGCGCAGACCGTCGAGCAGGCGGAGGAAGGTGACGACGGTCTCGGCGTCCATGCCTTCCGGATCGAGCACCACGGCGGTTTCCGGATCGCACCCGAGTTGCACGACCCCGGTCGGGCGGACCAGGACGGTAACCCGCGGACGCAATCGAGGACCACGACACATCGTTGTCATGTCATCAGTATGCGAACCCCGCGGGGTGCGGCCCGTGGCGAAATCCTTGGTTATCCACAGGATTTCGCGTCATCCACAGCCTGAATCAGGAGGATTCGCCGCCTTCTTTGCCCAGGTCGGGGCCGGTGTCGTCGTCCTTTTGCTCGCGTGCCGCTCGCTCACGAGCCTCGGTTTCGGCCAATTGCGCCAGCGGGTCGTCGAACACGGTGGCGCCGCCGCCGATGACCGAGTCGATGAAACCGGCGGGGGAGTCCAGGTCGTCGGAATCCGGCAGCAGGTCCGGGTGCGCCCACACGCGGTCGCGGGCGGTCATGCCCGCGTCGCTGGTGAGCCTGCGCCACAGCGCCGCCGCCTCGCGCAGCTTGCGCGGACGCAACTCCAGCCCGACCAGCGTGGCGAAGGTCTGTTCCGCGGGACCGCCGGTGGCGCGCCGCCTGCGCAGCGTCTCCGCCAGCGCGCCCGCGCCGGGCAAGCGGTCGCCCACGGCGTCGGCGACGACCACCTGCACCCAGCCCTCGATGAGCGCCAGCAGCGTTTCCAGCCGTTCCAGCGCCTGCTTCTGCTCGGGCGTGGTCTGCGGCTCGAACGTGCCCTGGGCCAAGATCTCCTCGAGCTTCGACGGATCGGTCAGCGACATCGGGTCGATGTTCTGCGCGGCCTGTTCCATCGCGGAGAAGTCCATCCGGATGCCGCGCGCGTAGTCCTCGACCGCGCCGAGTACCTGCTGGCGCAGCCACGGCACGTGCGCGAACAGCCGCTGGTGGGCGGCCTCACGCGCGGCGAGGAACACCAGGATCTCGCTTTCCGGCTGCTCCAGTCCGGCACTGAACTCCGAGATCGCCGCGGGCAGCAGCGCCGCGGTGCCGGTGGGGCCGAGCGGAAGGCCGATGTCGGTGGAGGTCAGCACCTCTTTGGCGAGCTGGCCGAGCGCTTGGCCGAGCTGCGATCCGAAGGCCAGGCCGCCCATCTGGCCAAGCATGCCGACCATCGGCGCGGCGAACTGCCTGGCCTCTTCCGGCAGCGCCGCGGTCCACATGCCGGAAATCTGCTCGGCGACCGGGTCGCACAGCCGCTGCCAGGTGGGCAGGGTCTGCTCGATCCAGTCGTTGGCGGTCCACGCGACCGTCTTGGCGGCGCCCGCGGGCAGGGTGGTCGCGCCGTCGAGCCAGAGTTCGGCGAGATGCGCGGCGTCGGTCACCGCGCTCGCGGCGCCCGAACTCACCGGGGCGACGGTCGTGCCGAGCTGCTGGCGGGCCAGCCGCTTGGCGACGTCGTAGTTCACCGGCCCGGCCTGCGCCGAGCCCGGTTGTCCCATGCCGCTGAGCATCTGGCCGAGCGAGGTCAGCATCTGGCCGAGCTGCGCCGGGTCGAATCCGCCCGCGCCGGACCCACCGATACCGAAACCGAACGGGTCGTTCGGGCCGGGACCGCTCGGCTCGTCACCGCGCTTGCGATCGTCGTCGTCGCGGTTCGAGAATCCGAAGGGGAGGTCGTTCATGCTCTTCACGTTACGCGTGTAGCACAGCGTCCCTGTGTTCGCGCGGCGCGAAACCGGAGGCGGCGCGCCCGGGCGAAATGACCGCCTCCGCCCACTCACGCCGCGGGCTGTCATTACTGTGGTCCAGGTGAATCGTCGGATCCTCACCCTGGTGGCCGCACTGATCCCGGTGCTCGTGCTCGGTGTCGTCGGCAGCGTACTGACTGTGCCGTTCGTCGCACTCGGGCCCGGCCCCACCTTCAACACCCTCGGCACGGTGGACGGCAAGGACGTCGTCGATGTGCGGGGCACCGAGGTCGATCCGACCACGGGCCATCTCAACATGACCACGGTTTCGGTGCGCGACGGGCTGAGCATCTTCGAGGCGTTCGGCTTCTGGGCCAGCGGCAAGCACGGCCTGGTGCCGCGCTCGGAGGTCTACCCGCCCGGCGTGTCGCGCGAGGAGATCGACAAGTCCAACCAGGAGGACTTCAAGGACTCGGAGGGCAACGCCGAGGTCGCCGCCCTGCACTATCTGAACCTGCCCACGGTCGTGCTGCTGCGCAAGGTGTCCGACGACGGGCCCGCCCGCGACGCGCTGCGTGCGGGTGACGAGCTGATCAGCATCAACGGCACGCCTATGACGACACCCAAGGACGTCGTGACGGCGGTCTCGTCCCAGGCGCCCGGCAGCACGCTCACCGTGGTTTTCCGGCGCGACAACGCCGAGCAGACCGCGTCGATCGTGCTCGGCGCCCGCCCCGGCGACCCGGCCAAGGGCTACCTCGGCGTGACGCCGGGCGAGGGCGCCCGGCCGCCGCTCGAGGTCGCGTTCAATCTCGCCGACATCGGAGGCCCATCGGCGGGTCTGATGTTCAGCCTGGCCCTGATCGACAAGCTCACCCCCGGCGAACTGGACGGCGGCAAGTTCGTCGCGGGCACCGGAACCATCGATCAGGACGGCAAGGTGGGTCCGATCGGCGGCATCCAGTACAAGATGATGGCCGCGCGGGACGCGGGCGCGGAGACCTTCATGGTCCCCGCCGCCAACTGCGACGAGGCCAAACAGCGGACTCCCGACGGCCTGCGGCTGGTGCGCGTCGAGACCCTCACCGGCGCGGTGCAGTCGCTCAACGAGATCAACACCGGCAAGGAACCGGTCGGCTGCGGGTGAGCCGGATCTCTCGGCCGGTCGACAATCCGCGACGGAAGCCGCGCGACTCGCCCGGACCGCGCAGCGGCTGGTGATCCCGACCGAAGAACGCCGCGCGCCCGGCCGTTGAACCGCGATCGGGCCGCGCAGCGCCGCACCGGAGCGTCAGCGCTTCACTCCAGCGTGTGATGCAGCGCTTCGACGAGGTTCGGCGCCAGGTTGGGGTAGGTGCGCAGGTCGAGGTCGCCGAAATCGTCCGCGTCGTCCGCGGGGCGCAGCTGCAACAGGCACAGCGACGCGCCGTCGCGCAGCACCGCGGCGAACAACCGGGCCTCCCGGCGCTCCGGGTGCGCCTCGGCGGCGGCGCGCGCGGCCGCGTCGGCGGCATCGTGGTCGGCCAGCAGCGGGGCGAGCGCGTCGTCGAGCGTCGATTCGGCGTCCGGAGGGAGCACCACGATCTCCTGCACCAGCACGCAACCGCGGACGGCGGGGGGCCAACTGGTGGTGGCCAGGAATTCGTCCAGGGCGATCGAGCCGCCGGTGATGTCGTCCGGGAAAGCCTCCTGGGCGACCGGCGTCAGCTCGTCGCCCTCGTCGAGCTGATCCTCCAGTTCCGGCTGCGCCGCGACCAGGTCCGCGGTCGGCACCAGGGCGAACATCTGCGGGGGACGGCCCCACCCCTCGGCATCGACGAATTCCGCCACCTCCCGGACGGATCGGGCAAGGACGAGTTCGGCGTGCAGGTCTGGGGTCACGCGAACATCCAATCAAACCGCAGGCGCGGACAGCCGGAAACCCGGGCGATCGGTTCCCCGGCGCGGCAAGCGCAACCCTGCCAGCTGCATGGTGTCCGATTTCCGTAGAGTGGGCCGAGACGGTCCGGAAGGACCACCCGCAACATCGGACTGCGGCGCATCGGCCGAGCGTATCGGTGCGAGCGTCGCCGGACCTTGGAGAGTGGCATCGTGGGCATGCGGCCCCCCACCGGCTTACCTTCGCTGTCCCGACGCAGCCGTGTGCTGCTGGTGGCGGCCATCGTCCTAGCGGCGTTACTGCTGCTCGGGCCGCGGTTGACGGACACCTACACGAATTGGCTGTGGTTCGGCGAGGTCGGCTTCCGCAACGTGTATCTCACCGTGCTGCGGACCAGGGTGCTGCTGTTCCTCGTCGTGGCGGCCTTCGTCGGCCTGGTGGTCTGGCTGGCGCTGCTGCTGGCCTACCGCACCAGGCCGGTGTTCGTGCCGGTGGCGGGTCCGAACGATCCGATCGCGCGCTACCGCACCACCGTGATGAGCAGGCTGCGGCTGTTCGGCGTCGGCATCCCGGTGCTGCTGGGCCTGCTGTCGGGTCTGGTGGCGCAGTCGAACTGGGTGACGGTGCAGCTGTTCCTCAACGGCCAATCGTTCGGCGAGAAGGATCCGGAGTTCGGCCTCGACGTCGGCTTCTACGCCTTCGACCTGCCCTTCTACCGGATGGTGCTGAACTGGCTGTTCGTCGCGGTGGTGATCGCGTTCTTCGCCAGCCTGGTCACCCACTACGTCTTCGGCGGCCTGCGGCTGACCGGCCGCGAGGGCACGCTCACCCGCCCCGCGCGCATCCAGCTCGCCGTACTGGCCGGGATCTTCGTCCTGCTCAAGGCGATCGCCTACTGGTTCGACCGCTACGAACTGCTTTCCAGCAGCCGCAAGGAACCCACCTTCACCGGCGGTTCGTACACCGACATCAACGCGGTGCTGCCCGCCAAGCTGATCCTGCTGTCCATCGCGGTGATCTGCGCGCTGGCCTTCTTCGCGGGCATCGTGCTGCGCGATCTGCGGGTGCCCGCGATGGCCGCCGCGCTGCTGGTGCTGTCCTCGATCCTGGTCGGCGCGGTGTGGCCGCTGGTGGTCGAACAGTTCTCGGTGCGGCCGAACGCCGCGGACAAGGAGAGCGAGTACATCGAACGCAACATCGCCGCCACCAGGCAGGCGTTCGGCATCACCGACGACAGGATCGATTACAAGGACTACAAAGGCGAGAGCAGCAAGAGCCCGCTCGAGGTGCCGGTCGACGCCGCGACCGTCGGCAACGCAAGGCTGCTCGACCCGAACATCCTCTCGCCCACTTTCACGCAGCTGCGCCAGCTGAAGAACTTCTACGGCTTCCCGGAGTCGCTGGACATCGACCGCTACAACCTCGACGGTGACGTCCAGGACTACATCGTCGCCGCCAGGGAGCTCTCGCCCGCGGCGCTGAGCGGCAACCAGACCGACTGGATCAACCGCCACACCGTGTACACCCACGGCAACGGCTTCGTCGCCGCCCCGGCCAACCGGGTGAACAAGCCGCCGTCGGACGATCCGAACGCCGCGGGGGGCAGCGGCGACGGCGGTTATCCGATCTTCATGGTCAGCGATCTGTTCACGCCATCGGACAAGCAGCGGATCAAGGTGGACCAGCCGCGCGTCTACTTCGGCGAGCTGATCTCGCAGGCGAACCCGGACTACGCGATCGTCGGCGCGATGGACGGCCAGCGTCCGCGCGAGTACGACTCCGACACCGCCCAGTACACCTACACCGGCAAGGGCGGCGTGCCGATCGGCAACTGGTTCAACCGCCTGGCCTTCGCGGCCAAGTACGCCGAGCGCAACATCCTGTTCTCCTCGGCCATCGGCGACGACTCGAAGATCATCTTCAACCGCAGCCCGCGCGAGCGGGTGCAGAAGGTCGCGCCCTGGCTGACCACCGACGGCAACGCCTACCCCGCGGTGGTCGGCGGACGGATCGTCTGGATCGTGGACGCCTACACCACGCTGGACAACTACCCGTACGCGCAGACCACCTCGCTGGAGGGCGCGCTGGAGGACAGCATCGACAAGAAGACCGGGCGGCTGCTGCCGCGTAAGGCGGTCAGCTACATCCGCAACTCGGTGAAGGCGACGGTCGACGCGTACGACGGCAGCGTCACGCTCTACGAGGTGGACTCCTCGGACCCGGTGCTGAAGGCATGGCGCGGGGTGTTCCCGGGCGCGGTGAAGCCGGAGAGCGAGATCTCGCCGGAACTGCGGGCGCACTTCCGCTACCCGGAGGATCTGTTCAAGGTGCAGCGCGAGATGCTGTCGAAGTATCACGTGGACGATCCCCGAGAATTCTTCACCAACAACGCTTTCTGGTCGGTTCCCGCCGACCCGACCACCGAGGGCGGGACCACCGCCAACCAGCCGCCGTATTACGTGCTGCTGGGCGACCCGAAAACGAACAAGCCGACGTTCAATTTGACCAGTGCGATGACCGGCTACAACCGGCCTTATCTCGCGGCCTATATCTCGGTGCGTTCCGACCCGGACGGCTACGGGAAATTCACGATTCTTCGATTGCCAACGGACACACAGACATTGGGTCCGCAGCAGACGCAGAACCGGATGACGACCTCGCCTGAGGTGTCCCGCGAGAAAACGCTGCTGTCCAATTCGAACAAGATCAAATATGGCAATCTGCTGACCCTGCCGGTCGCGGACGGCGGCATCCTCTATGTGGAGCCGTTCTACAACGAACGCAACACCGGGCCGAACACGGCGACCTTCCCGCAGCTGCTGCGGGTGCTGGTGAGCTATCGCGACGAGGCGGGCAACGTCAAGGTGGGCTACGCCTCGACTTTGGCGGACGCGCTGAACCAAGTGATCCCCGGCGCGGGCGCGCTGGCGACGCCGTTCGGCGGTGACTCGGGCACCAGGCCCAAGCCGGGCACCACTCCGGTCCCCGCCGAGAACGGCAACAACGGGACCAGTAACGCCTCGACACCGCCGCCCGCTTCGGTCCCGCCACCGGCGACGGGATCGTCCGCCGCCAAGGACGCCGCGGCGGCCGAGCTCAACCGCAAGATCGAGAACGTGCGCAACGCCATGCGCAGCGGGAACTTCCAGGACTTCGGCCGTGCGCTGGACGAGCTGGACGCCGCGGTCAAGGCGTATCAGGACGCCGGTCGCTGAGTAGTGCCGCCGGATAGGACCGGCACGAAGAAAGACGCCGCCATCATCGCGATGGCGGCGTCTTTCTTTCGGCGCGGGATGGGTCAGCGACCGAGGGAGTCGATCAGCGCGCTGTTCTGGCTCAAGATCTGCTCGAACTGTCCCTTCAGGCCGTACTGCTCGGCCAGCTCGTCCGCGGCGGACTTGGCCTTCTCGACCACGGACTGCGCCGCGCTCACGGTGGGCTGGGCGGGCTCGGGCACGGCGGGAAGTTCCTCCGCCGGGGCCAGCGTCTCGGGCTCGGAGGTGCCCTGGCGCAGGTACCGGCCGCACACCGGCCACGCGCCGGGGCCCTGGGTGGCGAGCACGTTCTCCGCCACGCGAATCTGCTCCGCCTTGCTGGCGGTGTGGGCCGAGCCCTTGCCGCCGTTGGCGGCCCAGGTGCTCTGCGAGAACTGCAGGCCACCGTAGTAGCCGTTTCCGGTGTTGATCCCCCAGTTGCCACCGCTCTCGCACTGCGCGACGCCGTCCCAGTCGTGGGTGGCCGCGGAGGCGGAAGCGGTGGAGAATGCGAACGGGACGGCAACAAGAGCGCCGGTGATGGCGGCGAAGCCGATGGCGCGGGTGCTGATCTTCCGGTTCTCAGTCATGGTCGTTTCCCTCCCTGCGCCCGCCGGCACGGCGATCGTGCTTACTGCCGTGTCCCTGTCCCCAGGTCGTCGGGGATCCTCGAGCCGCGGGACAGGGTCACCGGTGTTCGGCGGTTCGAGTTCGAGCCCGTCTCGGATGATCCGGGCCGTGGAGTGACGGTAACGAAGAATTCTCAGCAGATCACATCTTGATAACGCCGGAATTGCATGATTCGAATAACTCGAATATGCGAGTTTTACCAGGTGGGAAACGTCGTCAACACGCTGATTCCATGCGAAGTTATCGCATCGTTATGTGAGTGAGATCACCTCGAAATGGTGAAGTAGGTCACGTTTGAAGTGGGTTTTCGGTGGTGAATCTTGAGGGCGCGGTGTGGAAATGTGCGGCATCGCGATTGCTGCGGGATGGTTTCGGAGTTCGGTGGCGGGCGGATGTTCCTGTCGTGCGGTCTGTTCACCTCGCTGAAACCGCCTCTGAGCTGGCGATTTGCAGACTCTGCGAACCCATGTGTAATGTTGTGTTCACCGACGCGGGGTGGAGCAGCTCGGTAGCTCGCTGGGCTCATAACCCAGAGGTCGCAGGTTCAAATCCTGTCCCCGCTACTAGGGAAACGGCTCCGGAACAATCGTTCCGGAGCCGTTTTCGTTGTTCTGGCAGGTCCTGGCATCGGTGGCGTTTCCGCCGAGCGTGGCGCATCGGACGCGCGTCTACCAGCTGGCCGACCATGCCCAGCGGCACACCGTCCACCAGTGGTTCGCGTCCGATGGATCGGCGCAGTCGTCGATCGGCAGGGTGCCGGTGGCCAGTCCCTTGCCGACCCGCCACACGCCCAGCAGGTCCTTGCGGGCGGTGTCGATGATGTCGACCCGCGAGTCCGGTTATCGCGACACGTCGGCGCGCTGCGGCGGCGACCGGCGGGAGTGCGGGTCCTGGTCTCTGGTCGAGCCGCGCGTTCGGGCCGGAGACCGAAGACAGCGAGGGGAGACGGGATCAGACTGGCAGCGACCACGGTGTGAAGGAGGAAGACCTGTGTGTGCGCCACAGCTGATCGATGGTGGGGACTCGTCGGAGGTTTCGGGTGGGGACGTTGTCGGGGCCGGTGTGAAACTCGTCCGCGAGCGGGGTTTCGGCAGGGTGGTGGATCTGACGCATACGCTGACCCCGGACTTCCCGGTGTGGGAGCTGGTCAGCAAGCGGCCCGAGTTCGGGCGCGTGGCCTGCATGGCCGACAACCAGTACAACGCCGGGCGGCTCGACATCTACGAACATGTGGGCACCCATATCGACGCGCCGCTGCACTTCGACGACGCGGGTCTCTCGGTCGACGCCATCCCGGCGGAGAACCTGGTCGCGCCGCTCGCGGTCATCCGCATCGCGGAGCGCGCCGACCGCGACGCCACGGCGGCCGTGACGGTGCGCGACATCCGGGACTGGGAGCGCGCACACGGCCCGCTGCCGCAGGGCGCGGTCGTCGTCATGGAATCCGGCTGGGCGCAGCGGGTGCCGATCCCGGGCGCGTTCCTGAATCACGACGAGCGGACCGACACCTATCGGTGGCCCGGCTTCAGCGCCGAGGCCGCCGACTTCCTGATCCATCAGCGGGAGGTCGTCGGCATCGGCGTGGACTCCACGGGCCTGGACCGGGGGAGCGACCGCGCGATCCCGGTCCATCGGACGTTCCTGCCGTCGGGCCGCTACGGACTCGAGGCGCTCAACGGCCTGCCGGACGTACCCGACGCCGGCGCGACACTTGTGGTCGGGGCCTCGAAGCACCGGGGCGGAACCGGCGGTCCCGCTAGAATTTTCGCGCTCTACTGAGCTCCGCTACCACTTGTTCCAATGGACGACATTGTCCAGATCGGTGCGCACGCCCGGGCGGAACGACGTGCCGATCGTGTACGCGACGGGGATGAGCGCGGTCTGCAGCACCGATTCGTAGGGGATCCCGAGAACCTGGGCGGCCTCGTATTCGTACTGCAGATGCAGGGTGGTCCAGACGGTGCCGAGGCCGCGCTCCCTGGCCGCCAGCATGAAGCTCCACGTGGCGGGCAGGATCGACCCGTAGCTGTTGGCCATGTCGACGACGCCCGGGTCAGGGCGGCGCACCACGTGTACGCACGGGATCAGCATCACCGGCACCTCGTGCAGATGCTCGTACAGATGCGGGCCCGTGGCGTACATGCGCTGGGTGCGCACCGGATCGTCGCGCCAGTCCACGCCGTCCCGCGGCACGTATTCGGTCGGCATGTTGCGGCCTTTGCGGTACAGATCCGCCAGCGCGGCCCGCTGCTGCGGATCGGTCACCACGACGAAGGCCCACCGCTGCCGGTTCTGCCCGGTGGGCGCCTGGGTGGCGATGGTCAGGCACTCCTCGATGACCTCGCGTTCCACCGGGCGCGTGAAATCCAGCCGTCTGCGGACCGAGCGGGTGGTGGTGAGCACTTCATCGGCCGTCAGGTTGAGCCGCATCACGCCCCTGCTTCCATAGTTCGACATTTCTACATATTTCGAATTCATGCTATAGTGGCACAAGGTATTTCGAGGTGTCAACGAGGGAACGAACGATGAACGGACTGCTCGACGCCATTCTCGCGGAGGACGCCACCGCAGCGGATTTCGCGAACTTGCCTGTGCCGCAGAGCTATCGGGCGATCACCTTGCACCGCGACGAAATCGGCATGTTCGAGGGGCTGCACCCCGCCGAGCGTGATCCGCGCAAGTCGGTCCATCTCGACGAGGTCGCGGTCCCCGAAGTCGGCCCGGGCGAGGCGCTGGTGGCGGTCATGGCCTCATCGATCAACTACAACACGGTGTGGAGCGCGATCTTCGAACCGGTCCCCACCTTTGCCTTCCTCCAACGGTACGGGCGCACTTCGGATCTCGCCGCCCGGCACGACCTGCCTTACCACGTCATCGGTTCCGATCTGGCGGGTGTCGTGCTGCGCACGGGCGCCGGGGTCACCGCCTGGCGGCCGGGGGATCGGGTCGTCGCACACTGCCTGCACGTCGAACTGGAGGGGCCGGACGGGCACAACGACACCATGCTGGATCCGGCCCAGCGCATCTGGGGATACGAGACCAATTTCGGCGGTCTCGCCGAACTCGCGCTGGTGCGCGCCAATCAGCTGATGCCCAAGCCGCGGCATCTGACCTGGGAGGAGGCGGCCTCGCCGGGTTTGGTGAACTCCACCGCGTACCGACAACTGTTGTCGCGCAACGGCGCCGATATGAAAGCGGGCGACAACGTGCTCATCTGGGGCGCGGCAGGCGGCCTCGGCTCCTACGCGACCCAACTGGTTCTGGCCGGCGGCGGCTTCCCGGTGTGCGTGGTGTCCTCGTCCGAGAAGGCCGAGCTGTGCCGGGCGATGGGCGCGCGGGCGGTCATCGACCGGTCGGCCGAGGGGTATCGGTTCTGGCGCGACGGCGTCCAGGACCAGGGCGAATCGAAGAGATTCGGAAAACGGATCCGCGAACTGACCGGCGGCGAGGACGTCGACATCGTCTTCGAACATCCCGGACGGGAAACGTTCGGCACCTCGGTGCTGGTCGCCCGTAAGGGCGGGGTCGTGGTCACGTGCGCGTCGACGAGCGGCTATGTGCACGAATTCGACAACCGCTATCTCTGGATGAATCTCAAGCGCATCATCGGCTCGCATTTCGCGAACTACCGCGAGGCGTGGGAGGCGAACCGGCTCATCGCCAAGGGATTGATCCACCCCACGGTCTCGAAGACCTATCCCCTCGCCGAGGCCGCCCAAGGGGTCTACGAGGTGCACGACAACCTGCATCAAGGCAAGGTCGCGGTGTTGGGCCTGGCGCCTGCCGAGGGGCTGGGCGTGGAGGATTCGCAGAAACGCGAACAGCACCTGCCCGCGGTCAACCGGTTCCGCGTCCTCGACTCGCTATGCGCCGAGGACGCGGTGCAGGGCGCTGAGAATCCGCCCTACCGGGGCATACAGCCCACGCGACCGGTGTAACTCGTTGGGCACGAAAGAGATCGATGCGGCGTGCGACGGCCACGCCGCGTGCACACCGCCCCCGGAGCCGTCGTGCCCGAACGCGGCCGGATGCGGGCCGAGGTGACCGAGTTCGGTCTGCAGTTGCAGGCCAACGCCGTAACGCATGGGCCGCTTGAACACCGCGTCGAAGCCACCGGACAGCGGTGTGGTGCCCAGGGCCAGCGTGGCCGGTGACAACGGCGTCTCGCCGCTTAGCAACGCTCCGAACAGCCGAGCCATGGAGCGCGCGGTGCCGATCGCGTTGGAGGAGGGGATCTCCACCCGGTGCCAGGCGGGGCGGTTCCACGGAATGTCGTGCTCCGGGAAAATGAGTGGATTCGCCCAGACGGAATCCGCGAGGTTCAACCGCGCCGATCCCGCCGGTGCCGGGGCGCGGCCGCGCCACCCCGGCCCGTAGCGCACCTGCCCGACGCGCGGTTCGAGATCCGCGGGCAGTCCCAGCCAGATGTCCAGGCCCAGCGGCGCGGCGAATTCCTCGTGGAAGAGCGCGCCCACGGTGCGGCCGTCGACGCGGCGTATCAATTCACCGCACAACCAGCCGAAAGAGATTCCGTGATAAGCGAGTTCGAGCGCCGGGTCGTCCTCTCGCGGTTGCTCGGCCAGCAGCTTCGCGGCCAGGGCGCCGTCCGGCGCTGGATCGCTCGGGAAGGGCGTGCGCACGCCCGGCAGGCGGGCGCGGTGGGAGACGAGTTCGGCGACGGTGACGTCCTCCTTCCCGGCGGCCGCGAACTCCGGCCAATACGCGGCGATCGGCGCGTCGAGCCGCAACTCCTCCCGTTCGAGCAGTAGCAGCAGGCACACGGCGATCAGTACCTTGCTGCCGGAGAACAGGATCTGCAGCGTATCGGCTTCCCATGGCCGGTCGCCGTCGTCGCGGCTGCCGCCCCACAGGTCGACCACCGCGACGCCGTCGACCGTCGCGGAGAACGCGGCGCCGCCGCGCGTCTCGGCGAGATATTCCGCGAAGGCCTCCGCGACGGTCTCGTACCCCGGCTCTACCCGGCCGCGGACTCTCACGCCCACAGCAGCCCGCCGTTGACCTCCAGGACGTGGCCGTTGACGTACGAGGAGTCGCCGCTCGCGAGAAAGACCGCCCCCGCCGCGGCCTCGGCGACGCGGCCGACCCGCTTGGCGATCAGGCGGTCCCGGTACAGCTCCCACGCCTTCGGGTTCTGGGCGAGGTCGTCGGCGATGCCACCGTCCAGAATTCCGGGGGCGAGGCAGTTGACCGTGATGTTCCGCGAGCCCAGTTCCGCGGCAGACACTTTCGTGAACATCTCCACCGCGGCCTTGGACGCGCAGTAGGCGGCCGCCCCCACCGCGACGCGAGTGGCCATGCTCGAGGAGACGTTGATGATCGTCCCCCCGGTCTTCTCCAGATGCGGTATCGCCGACCGAGTCGTGTGGAAGACGCCGTTGACGTTCACCGCCATCGTCGTGGCCCAGTCCGCGGCGGTCGTGCGATGCACGCGGCCGTCGATGCTGACCCCCGCGTTGGCGACGACGATATCGATCCCGCCCAGGGTGTCGGCGGCCCGGCTCATCATCTCTTCGACCGAGTCGGCGTCGGTGACATCCACCGGCAGATAGGTGAATTCGCGCGGCCAGTCCGGGTGGCCCGCCGGATCCGTGCGTCCCGCGCACACGACGTGCGCGCCCTCGGCCGCGAAGGCGTCGGCGATGGCCCGGCCGAGCCCGCGCGTGCCCCCGGTGACGACCGCTCGCTTCCCACTCAGACGATCGTTCACCCGTCGCTCCCACCCGTCCGGTGCCAGCGCAGCACCGCGGCGCCGCCGGTCAGCCCGCCCCCGACGCCGGCGAGCAGGATGTTCTCGCCGTGCGCGATCGGCCGCTCGCGATGCGAGTGGGCCAGCGTCACCGGAACCGACGCGGCCCCGGTGTTGCCGAACCGGTCGACGGTGACCGGGACGCGGTCGGGATCCGCGCCGATCTTGACGGCGAGCTCTTCCACCAGGCGCAGATTCGCCTGATGGAAGACGAAACGATCGATGTCGCCGACGCCGAGATCCGATTCCCGCAGCACGTCGTCGACGAGGGCGGGGAGCGTGTTGAGCGCGTAATCCCGTGCGCCGCGGCCGTTCATCTTGAAATAGTGGTCGCCCTGTTCCAGCGCCCGCGCGTCGATCGGCTGCCGCGAACCGCCCGCGGGAACCTTCACGGTGTCGTGCAGCGCGCCGTGCGTCACCAACTGCTGGGCGAGCAGACCCGAGCCATCGGGCACCGGTCCGACGAGGGCCGCCGCGGCGCCGTCGCCGAAGAGGGCGACGGTTCTGCGGTCGCTCCGGTCCATGATCGTCGAGTACTTGTCGGCCGCGATCACCAGCACCGGCCGCCGCCGCGGATCGTCACGGACCAGTGCCGATGCCAGCCGCAGCGCGTAGAGGAAGCCGGTGCAGACCGCGTTCACGTCGAAGGCCGGAATGTCACGGAAGCCCAATATTCCCTGCACGATCGCCGCGGTGGCGGGCAGGGGATGGTCCGGGGTCGAAGTCGCGACGATGATCGCGGACGGATCCGCCTGGTGCCGGTCCAGCAGTCTGCGGGCCGCCGCCACGGCGAGCGTCGAGGTGGGATCGGTGGTGTGGGCGTATCGCCGGGTCCGGATGCCGGTGCGATCGACGATCCATTCCGGTGTGGTGTCCGCCCACGCGCTGATCGTGTCGTTGGACACCTCGGTGCGCGGGACGTGGTAATCGATGTCCAGAATTCCGACTGTCATGAGGGAACCTCGGTATTCCTGAAGGGTGGACCGCACGGCGTCACAGCCGCACGGCGACGCGGTATTCGCGCAGCCAGGTGTTCAACTGCAGCGCGCGCGGCAGCCACGGCGGTGGGGTGAAGGTGCCGTTGTGCCAGCGATCGCTGTCGGCCAACTCGCGCAGCGCGGTCGTGTTCAGCAGCGCCAGAGCCGGCGACGACGGGTCCGCCAGCATCTCGCGGGTCGCCGCGCGGACCGCCGCGAGATATTCGGGGCTCTGACCGAACGGAAAGCCGCTCTTGGGGCGCTTGGCGACCTGCGGCGGCAGCCACGGCTCGGCGACGGTGCGCAGGATGCCCTTTTCCTGTCCGCCGTGCCGCTTCAGGTCCCAGGGCAGATTCCACAGGTACTCGACGAGCCGGTGGTCGCAGAAGGGCAGCCGGACCAGCAGACCGGTGCGCGCGCTCATCCGGTCCTTGCGGTCCAGCAGGAACGGCAGGAAGCGGGTGATCTCGAGGTGGAACACCTCTCGAACGCGTCGTGCCGCCGCGTCCTCGCCGTCCAGCCGCGACACCTCGGCGACCGCCTCGTCGTGCCGCTCGGCGACGGCCGCGTCCAGATCGAGGTGCTCACGCAGTTCCGCCGAGAGCATGCCGTTGCGGTCGGTGTTGCCCGCGCCCCATGGGAAGCCACCCGTGGGATTCGCGGCCTCGGCCACGAACCACGGATAGCCGCCGAAGATGTCGTCGGCGCCCTCGCCGGACAACACCACGGAGGCGTACTTGCGGACCTCGCGGAACAGCAGATACAGCGAAACGTCCAGATCGCCGACGCCGGGGATATCGCGGGCACGCAGAGTTTCGGTCATCTCGTCCAGCAGCGCGGGTGCGTCCAGGATCACCTCGGTGTGATCGGTGCCGACGTGGTCGACCACCGCGCGCACGAACGGCGCGTCCCGGCTCGAATGCAGTGCGTCGGGAGTGAAATCGTCGTCGCCACCCGCGAAGTCCACCGAGTACGTGGACAGTTTCGCGCCCGTGGCCGCGGTGACCGAACGTGCGGCGAGCGCGGTGATGACGCTGGAATCCAGCCCGCCCGAGAGCAATCCGGCCGGTGCGCCCGTGCGGGTCTGGCGTCCGATGATGTCGGTCAGCAGCGCGTCGAGTGTGTCCACGGTGGTGTGCAGATCGTCGGGGTGCGGCGCGGATTCCAGTCGCCAGTACCGGGTGTGGTGCAGGCCGTTGTGATCGACGCGCACGGTCCAGCCGGGGCGGACCTCGCGCAGGCCGCGGTACACCGCGTCGCCGGGTCGCCGCATCGCGACGGTGAAGATGTCGATCAGCCCGTGCGCGTCCACCTCGGGTACGAACAGGTCGTTGGCCAGCAGGGCCTTCGGCTCCGAACCGAACAGCAGCCCGCTCGGGTGCTCGGCGTAATACAGCGGCTCGATACCCAATCGGTCCCGCGCCAAGAACAATTCGGACCGGCGCACATCCCATACCGCGAACGCGAAGGCGCCGTTGAGCCGCCGGACCGCATCGCCGCCCCATTCGAGGTAGGCATGCACAACGACCTCGGCGTCCTCGTCGGTGTCACCGGCGAAGACGTGGCCGCGCCCGGTCAATTCGGCGCGCAGTTCGCCGGTGTTGTAGATCTCGCCCGACAGCGTGAGCACCGCCAGCGGGCGGCCCGCGTCGGCGACGACCGCCGGTTGCCCGCAGGGCCGCGTGTCGGCCACCGTCGCCGCGCGGTGGCCGAGGGCCACGTGCCGGTCGATCCAGGCCCCGCCGTGGTCGGGTCCGCGGTGGGTGAGGGCATCGGACATGGCGCGAACGGCGGCCCCGTGCTCGCGCAGATCGCGCTGCCGATCCAGCCAGCCGGTGATTCCGGACATCGACAGCCTCCTCAGGAGTTGGGCGATAGTTCCGACAGGGTCTGGCGCACCACCGCGTCGATCGGCGCGGGTAGCCGGGCCCAGTTCTGCTCTTCGTCGAGATCGAGGACGCGCGACAGCTTCCAGCCCAGGTACTGGCCCAGCGACGCGAGCGGCGGCAGCTTCTCCACCGGCCGTACAGTCACCTCGAGGCCGCCGAACAGGGCGCGCAGCCGGTCGGTGAGCACCGCCGTCCACGGACCCGCCGGATCGCCGTCGTAGGTGACCAGGAAGACGATCTGCCGCCCGCGCACCACGACCATGTAGTTGAACACCGTCGCGTCGGGCAGCGGCTCCTCCCAGACCGCCTGTTCCAGGTCGTTCTGACGAATTCCGGTGCGGTCCAGCACGATCAGGTCCTGGGACCGGCCCTGGGTGCGCAGGACGGCGGTGTGCAGACCGCATCCGCACGGCGTGCCGTCGATATCCACCAAGTCGCCGGTGCGGTAGCGCAGCAGCGGGCGAGCGGGCAGGTCGAGAGTGGTGATCACCAGCTCGCCGCGGTCGGATCGGCCGTCCACCCGCCGGATGCCGGTCTCGTCGACCAGCTCGAGCAGGAAACTCTGTGGTTGCAGATGCAGCTGTCCGCGCTCGCAGGTGACGGCAGGGGTGCCGGTCTCCGAAGAGCCGTAGGAGGAGACGAACGACGTCGCTCCGGTCAGCCTCTCGAGGTGACGGCGGAAGCTGGGGCCGGTCTGCTCGGCCATCAGCAGCAGGCGGTCGAATTTCGGCGCGGGCAGCTCGGCGCGATGAGCGAATTGCACCATCTCGAGCAGCCGCGACGGCGGCCCGATGAAGACGTTGACTCCCAGCTGATCGATCAGCCGCAGCACCCGGGTGTAGTCGCCGGTGATGTTGTCCACCCAGGGGCGCAGCGACATCACCTGCAGATACTCCAGCGCCTTCTCGAACTGGTAGGCCGCAGGGGCGAAGGGGGCGTTGATCAGGATCAGCGCGATGTCCTTGGGCTGCAGCAGCCGCGCCCACATCTCGCCGATGTTCACGGTGTTGATCAGCAGATCGTCCAGCGCCTTCGGCGCGGCCGCGGGGGCGCCCGTGGTGCCCGAGGATTCGTAGTAGTGCAGGAACTCGTCCAGCGGACGGGTGAAGGCGGACTGCCCGAAGCGGCCCAGTTCCTTCTTGCCCAGGAACGGCAGCGACGGCAGGATCTCGGTCAGCACGCGCTCGGTCGGTATGGGCGCGCCGGTGTCCAGCTCCTCGAGCAGCCCGGCCGGGACGGAATCCTCGTACATCTTCGAACGACCCGCGGCGCGCACGGTCTCCAGCAGTTTCGCCGCGTGCACCCGATCCAGGTCGGCGGTGCCCGCGTACACCGACCGGACCAGCGCGGTGTGCTCGGCCAGCAGTCGCTGATTCTTCGCACGCGTATCGTCGTCGCGTAACAACAGCATCGGTCTCTCCTAGCGATCGGTGGGGAAGAGGGGGTCGGCGACGTCGGCGGCGGCGCGCACCGAGCCGTCGGCGATGAGCCGTTCGACCTGGTGGATGTCGTGGTCCATCCGCCGATCGCGGTCGGTGAACGGCACGTGGCCGCGGATCAGCTCGTGGACGCGGCGGATCGCGGGGGCGGCGCGGCGCACGCCGCGGATCTCCACGGCCTGGGCCAGCGCCAGCAGGTGGATCGCGGTGACCTGCCGGGTCAGCTCGATGATGGTGCGGGCGTCGCGGGCCGCGATCGTGCCCATACTGACCTTGTCCTGGTTGTGCGACTCGGTGGAGCGGGAGAACGCCGTCGCCGGGCCGCTGTGCTTGAGCGCCTCCGCGGTGACCGCCGAAGCGGCGATCTGCATGCCCTTGAAGCCGTGGTGCAACCCGGACTCGTAGTCCTCCGCGTCGCGGGGGGCGATCAGGTTCGGCGTGAGCCCGGCGTTGAATTTCTCGTCCACCACCAGTTCCAGCTGGCGGTCGAGCAGGTCGGCGAGGCTGGCGACGGCGACCTTCAGCGAATCCATCGCCTGCCCGACGTGTCCGGCGTAGAAATTGCCGCCGTGATGTAATTCGCCCGTCTCCCAGGCGAACAGCGGATTGTCGGTCGAGGAGTTGATCTCGGTGTCGATCCAGCGCCCCACCCACTCCAGGCTGTCGCGCAGCACGCCGTTGACGTGCGGCGCGCAGCGCACCGAGTACTTGTCCTGGATGCGATGGTCGAGGGTGCGGAAGCCCCGGCCCTCCAGCCCCGACCGGCGCACGAGGATCTCCTCGTAGCTGGTGGTGAGGCCGGATCCGTCGAGCAGACCGCGGATCAACTCGGCGCTCGCGCCCTGTCCGGGATGCGGCTTGTTGGCGTGCACGAAGGGATGGAAGTGGGAGCCGTTGCCCAGCAGGGCCTCACAGGTCATGGCGGTCGCGACGTCGGCGGCGTAGGCCAGCTCGGCGGCGTCGGCGACCGCGAGCGCCGCGAAAGCCGAGGTGAAGGCGGTGCCGTTGATCAGTGCCAGGCCCTCCTTCGGCTCCAGCACCACCGGTGCGATGCCCTCGGCACGCAGCGCCTCCGCGGTGGGGCGCACCTCGCCCCGATACCGCACCTCGCCCTCCCCGAGCAGCGCCGCGGCGACATAGCACAGCGGTACGAGATCTCCACTCGCGCCGAGGGATCCGCGCTCGGGGATCAGCGGCAAGATATCGGCGTCGAGGTGCCGCAGCAGGGTCGAGACCACTTCGGGGCGGATCGCGGACGGGCCGCGGGTGAGGCAGTTGGCGCGGATCAGCAGGGTCGCCCGGGTCACGTCCGGCGCCGTCACCGGGCCGACCCCGTTGAGGTGGTAGACGATCAGATTGCGTTGCAGGTCGGCGGCCTTCGCCGGGGAGATCTGGCGATTGACGCTGTCGCCGAACCCGGTGGTGACGCCGTAGATCGGGATCCCGGTGTCGATCAGTTCGCGTTTCAACAGCACGGATTCGTGCATGGCCGTCAGCGCGGCAGGGGCGATGCCGAGGTTCACCGGTACGGTCCGGCGTGCCACCGCTGCGACCTCGGCCACGCGTAACGCGGTGCCGTCCAAGAATAGGTCGGTGCCGGTCGTCGTCATGCCAGCTCCACCAGTTCGGGTTCGGCAGCGACCCCGCCGCGTCCGAGTGCCTCGCCGAGTGCCCGTAAATCCGTTGCCAGCTGGGCGAATTCGGGCAGATCGAGCGACTGGTCGCCGTCGGAGAGCGCCTGGGCGGGGCGCGGGTGCACTTCGACGATCACCCCGTCGGCGCCCGCCGCGAGGGCGGCCGCGGACATCGGCGGCACATAGCGCGTGGCGCCGGTGCCGTGACTCGGATCGACCAGGATCGGCAGGTGCGACAGGTGTTTGACCACCGGAACCGCGTTGAGGTCGAGGGTGTTGCGCGTCGCGCGCTCGAAGGTCCTGATGCCGCGCTCGCAGAGAATGACGTGGTCGTTGCCGTGTGCGAGCAGGTACTCCGCGGCATTGAGCCATTCGTGCACGGTCGCCGACAGGCCGCGTTTGAGCAGCACCGGCCTGCCCGTCAGGGCAAGCTCAGTGAGCAGGGTGAAGTTCTGCATGTTGCGCGCCCCGACCTGTAACAGGTCGGCGGCATCGGCGACGCGGTCGATGTCGCGCACGTCGAGGATCTCGGTGACGACCGGCAGACCGGTCTCCGCGCGCGCGTCCCGCAGCATCGCCAGTCCGTCCGGGCCCAGACCGTGGAAGCTGTAGGGCGATGTGCGAGGTTTGAATACGCCGACCCGCAACATGTCCGCGCCTGCGGCCCGGACCGCCCGCGCGGTCTCGAGCAGCACCTCCGGCGTCTCGGCCGAGCACGGACCGGCGATGATCACCGGGCGGCCGTCGCCGACCGGCACCGCTCCGACCCGCACGACCGAACCCTCCGGACGGTACTCGCGGGCGGCGAGCGGGAAAGAGCTGCTCTCGGGCAGAACCCGCACCAGATGCTCGCTGCGGGCGAGCTCGGCCTCGAGCAGCGGGCCGGTTTCGGCCCACGTGACGATCAAGAATCCGGTGCGGGTGCGGCGGGTGGTCGCCTTCGCCGGAACCTGGCGGAGCCGGGTGAGGATGTCCTGCAGTTGCGTATCGGTGATGTCGTCGCGCGTCTGCGCCACATACACAGCCATCTAGTGGGCCTCCTGATCGGGCCGGCGGAATGAAAACGGTCGAATGGAGATGAAATCCAGTCTGTTTCGAAAGCGAGTTCCGGTCTTCCGGCTGTGGTCTCTATTGAATTCACGTCCCAGGCCCGGTTCCTATCGATATACGACTGGACCGGGGACTGGTCGCGACCTGGACCGGCGGCGGGGAAGGCATTGCGGTGCAGGGCCTTTACTCGCCGAAAATACGTGCACCACAGGATGTGAAGCAATGTCAATGCTTTGAATCCACCGCGTCGGAAAATATGGGCGGGCGCCATACGTGGGGGTTCACTCCTTGCACCGTATTTCTGTGCTACCCCATCCGTCGGAAAGAATGTGTGATGCGAAAATGGAATCTGCCGATGGCCCGATCGGCGGCTGTGCTCGCGGCGCTCGTCGTCGCGTGCACCGCGTGTTCGACCGGCGGATCCGGTTCGGTCCGGGACGCCGGACCGCCCCGGCCCGGCGGCACGCTGACCTATGGTGTGCATCGCGAGGCGACATGTATCGACCCGCATGTCAGCGCAGGCGATATCGTGGGTGAATTGCAGCGAAATGTATTCGACTCGCTGGTCGCACAGAAAACCGACGGCACCTTCGCGCCGTGGCTCGCGACCGCCTGGCAGATCTCCGACGACAGCCGGGAATACACTTTCACGCTACGCCGGGACGTGCGATTCTTCGACGGTCGGCCGTTCGACGCCGCCGCGGTGCAGGCGAACTTCGAGCATATTGTCTCGCCGAAAACGAAATCTCAGTATGCGGCCAGTTTGCTGGGCCCTTACGCGGGGACGGACGTCCTCGACGAATACACGGTGCGCGTCCGGTTCAAATCGCCGAATGTCCCGTTCTTGCAGGCGGCGAGCACGGCGTATCTCGGCTTCTATTCACCCGCGGTGCTCGCCGAGCACCCCGACGACCTGTGCGCGGGGGGCCGGTTCGCGGTTGGCTCGGGTCCCTTCCGTGAGGTCGAGGTCCGCCGCGGGCAGGGCATAGATTTCGTCCGCAACGACGAGTACCGCTGGCCCCCGGCGAACGCGCGGCACACCGGACCGGCCTATCTGGAACGGCTCACCGTGCGCGTCCTGACCGAGGACGCCGTGCGCACCGGATCACTGCGCGGCGGCCAGGTCGACGTCATCTCCGACACTCCGCCGACGGAGATCGCGGATCTGCGCCGCGACGGGGATTTCCAGCTCGTCAACCGGAATTCGCCCGGCGTGCCGTACACCTACTTCTTCAATGTCTCCAAGGAACCGTTCTCCGATATCCGGGCCCGGCGGGCGGTGGGCGCGGCCGTCGACCTCGACGGCATCGTGAAGAGCGTCTACTTCGGCGAATACCCGCGGGCCTACGCACCGCTCTCGCCCACCACGCCCGGCTACGACCGCGCCGCGGAGGGGCGCGCCGGCTACGACGTCGCCACCGCGAACCGGTTGCTCGACGAACTCGGCTACACCGGGCGCGACGCGCAGGGCTACCGCACCCGCGATGGGCGCCGCTTCAGCATAGGGCTGCCATATGCGTCGAATCTGATTCGCGAGTCCCGTGACGTGGTGGCCCAGGCGGTGCAGCAGGAACTGAAGAAGGTCGGCATCGAATTGCGTTTGGAACCGGTCGATTACGGCACCTACACCAATCTGCTCAAGCGCAACGATTACGAGATGACCGGCGGCAGCTGGGGCCGGTCCGATCCGGACGTGCTGGCCACGCTGTACCAGTCCGATCGCGATGCCCGCAAAGGCGGTTCGAACACCGGGCAGGTGCACGACGCCGGAGTCGACGCACTGCTGGCGCAGGGCCGGGCCGGCACCGATCCGGCGCGGCGCTACGGCTTCTATCAGCAGGCGCAGCAACTGATCCTGGATCAGGCCTATGGGCTGCCGGTGTACGTCTACAACAGCAACTATGCCGCCGCGTCGCGGGTACACGACTTCGCCTTGGATGCCAACGGCTGGAGCAAGTTCTACGACACCTGGGTGGAGTCCAAGTGAGGCACAAACTATTTCGCATCATCGCACACCGGGTGTGGACCGGGGCGCTGGTGCTGCTCGGGGCACAGACGGTGACGTTCTTCGCCCTGCGGTTGACGCCCGGCGACCCGGTGGACACTTTGCTGGGCGCGCAGACCAGCGCTTCGCCGCAAGTGCGCGCGCAGATCGCCGCGGATCTCGGCTTGGACGAGCCGCTGTGGCGGCAGTACCTGCACACGGTGCTGCGACCGCTGACCGGGAATCTGGGTCACTCCTATCAACTGAGCGAGGATGTGCGCACCGCGCTGCAGAGCCAGCTGTGGCCCACCGTGCAACTGGCGGCCGGAGCCATCTTGGTGGCCCTGGTGATCGCGGTGCCCGCGGCGCTGTCGACCGCGGGGCGCGGCAGGTTCGTGCGCGCGGCGGTATCCGGTTCGGAACTGCTCGCGGTGTCGCTGCCCGCGTTCTGGATCGGACTGATCCTGTTGACGCTGTTCTCGTTCCAGCTGCACCTGTTCCCGCCCGCGGGCGGTGGCGGCATGGCGAGCCTCGTGCTGCCGGTGCTGTGCCTGGCCATCCCGATGGCGGGCGAGCTGGGGCAGGTGCTGCGCGAGACGCTCGACCGGTCTCTCGAGCAGCCGTTCGTACTGACCCTGCGGGCGCGCGGGCTGACCGAACCCGCGGTGCGGCTGCGGCATGTGCTGCGGCACGGCTCGCTGTCGACGGTCACCATGACGGGCTGGATGCTCGGCGTCCTGCTCACCGGCGCCATGCTCACCGAAACCCTGTTCGCGCGGCCTGGTATCGGGAAGATGACCGTCTCCGCGGTGATGACCAAGGACTTCTCCGTGGTGAACGCGGTCGTCCTGCTCGCCGCGCTGTTGTTCGTCGTGATCAATCTCGTGGTGGACCTGCTGTATCTGGTCCTGGATCCCCGGCTGCGGAGGTGAGGAAATGACCGTCGTCCCGAACATCAGGACCGGGTCGCCCGTCCGGTTCCGATCGGTGCCGTGGCCGGTATGGCCCGCGGCCGTCGTCCTGCTGTTGATCGTGGTGGCCGCGGTGGCGCCGCATCTGCTCACCGGTGTGGACCCCGCCGTGAACGACTGGCGGGTCGCGCTGCATCCGCCGAGCCCGTCCCATCCGTTCGGCACCGACCGGCTCGGCCGCGACGTGTACTCCCGGACCGTCTACGCCGCCCGCACCTCCCTCGGTATCGGCGTGGCCGCGACCGCGATCGCGGTCGCGCTGGGATCGGTCGTGGGTCTGCTGGCCTCGGGTCCGTCGAAGCTGATCGACGCGGTGCTGATGCGGCTGACCGAGATCCTGCTCGCCTTTCCCGGGCTGCTGCTGGCGCTCGTGCTGATCGCGGTTTCCGGGCCCGGTGCGCGCAACTCCGCCCTGGCGATCGGGCTGGCGGCGACGCCGTACTACGCCCGCCTGGTCCGCTCGCAGGGTCTAGTGGTGCGGATCAGCGGTTACGTGGAGGCGGCGCGCACCCTCGGCCAGAGCCGATGGCGCATCACGGTGCGCCACATCCTGCCCAACGCGCTGGCGCCGCTGCTGGTGCTCGCGCCGCTGGGCGTCGGCACCGGCATCATCGCGGGCGCGGGCCTGAGCTTCCTCGGGCTCGGCGCCGTGCCGCCCACGCCCGAATGGGGCTCGATGCTGGCCGAGTCCCGCAATCTGCTCAGCCGCGCCTGGTGGCTCGGCGTCTTCCCGGGTCTGTTCGTGGTCGCCGCGGTGGTGTCGATCACGGTCCTGGCCCGTTTCTGGCAAGGACTCTCTGAGGGCAGGGTGGCGCGATGACAGCATTGGAAATCACCGATTTTACAGCGGGTTTCGGTCGCATCGAGGTGGTGCACGGGATCTCGTTGACGATCGAGGCCGGCGAATGCGTGGCCTTGGTGGGCGAATCCGGTTCGGGCAAGAGCGTCGCCGCCCGAGCGCTGATCGGGTTGACCCAACGGGACGGCTGGGTGCGGGCGGAGCGGTTACGGATCGCCGGGCAGGACGGCCGTGGCTGGTCGCAGCGCCGGTGGCGCCGGGTTCGCGGCGCCACGGTCGGCTACGTGGCGCAGAACGCGCTGGGATCCCTGGACCCGCTGCGGCGCATCGAGCAGGAACTTCGCGAGGCGCTGCGGATTCACCGCACGGTTGCGGCGGCGGAGGTCACGAACCGTTCGGAGCAGTTGCTCACCCGCGTCGGGATTCCGGACGCGCGCAGCCGCTTGCGGCAGTATCCGCACGAACTCTCGGGTGGGCTGCGGCAACGGGCGCTGATCGCGACGGCGCTGGCAGCCGAGCCGCAATTCCTGATCGCCGACGAACCCACCACCGCCCTCGACGCCTCGGTGCGGCGGCGGATTCTCGTCCTGCTGCGCGAAATCCGCGACGCGGGCACCGGGCTGCTGCTCATCAGCCACGACCTGGCGGCCGTAGCCGAGGTCGCCGATCGGATCGCGCTGATGCGCGACGGCCGCATCGTCGAACAGGGGCCGACGGCCGAGGTGCTCGCCAACCCCTCGCACGACTACACCCGCCTGCTGCTGGCCGCGGTGCCGTCGGCGCACACTCGCGGCGCACGCCTGTCGCCAGCCGAATTCGATCTGGCGGCACAGCTTCCCGCGCCGCGCACGCCCCGGCCCAAGGGCGCGCTGGTGCGCGTGCTCGACGCCCGCCGCGTGTTCCGCGATCCCGACGGTGCGCCGTTCGCGGCGCTGGACGGGGTCGACCTCTCGGTCGCTCCCGGCCAAGTCGTCGGCGTGGTGGGCGAATCCGGTTCGGGCAAGAGCACACTCGCGCGGGCGCTGCTGGGCCTGGAAAAGCTGGACGGCGGTACGGTCACCGTTACTCCGGGGGTGCGCCTGCAGGCCATCTTCCAGGATGCGCTGGGCTCGTTCGACCCGCGGTTCACCGTTCGCCGGGTGCTGGACGAGGCGCTGGAGGCGGGAAAGGTCCGGCGCGCAGACCGGCAGGCTCGGGCCCGCCACCTGCTGACCGCGGTGGGATTACCCGATTCGGTCCTATCGCGCCGCCCCCTCGAACTGTCCGGCGGACAGCAGCAGCGCGTCGCCATCGCGCGGGCGCTGGCGCCGGGGCCGGACCTGATCGTCTGTGACGAACCGGTCTCGGCGCTGGACGTCTCGATTCAGGCGCAGATCCTGGACCTGCTCTTGCGGGTGCGCCGCGAACTGGGTGTCGCGCTGATCTTCATCTCGCACGATCTGGGCGTGGTGCACCACCTGAGCGACGAGATCGTGGTGATGCGCGCGGGCCGAGTGGTCGAATCCGGTGCGGCCGACGAGTTGTTCACGACGCCGCGCGAGGAGTACACCCGCGAACTCCTCGCGGCCGTGCCCGTGCTGCCGGATTACACGGGGCCGCGGGCATGAACCGGCGCAGGCCCTACGGTCCCCGGTCCCGCCCCGATCCTGGGCCGCGGGCCGAAGACAGCGACTCGCGGACTCGAAAGACTGGACCTCCAACGATTTCCAGGAGGCATCGTGACGCCCCCGAACCCGCAGCGGTCGCCGCTCTTGCTCCCCGTCGTGCTCGCGGCGACGTTCATGTCCGGATTCGACACGAACGTGGTCAACATCGCGCTGCCCGCGATCCGCGGCGAGCTGCACGCGGGACCGGCGGCGCTCGAACTCGTCGTCAGCGGTTACATCTTCGCCTATGCCGCCGGTCTGATCACCGGGGGCAGGCTCGGCGACCTCTACACCTACCGCAGGCTGTTCCTGATCGGCATGGCGGGCTTCACCGTCGCTTCGATGCTGTGCGGGCTCGCGCAGTCGCCGGTGGAACTGGTCGGCGCCCGGATCCTGCAGGGCCTCACGGCGGCGGCCATGGTCCCGCAGGTGCTGGCCACGATCATGGCCAATTTCGACGCGGGGGACCGGACCCGGGCGCTGGCTTGGTTCGGCGTGACCGCGGGGGCCAGCGGGGTGGTCGGGCAGGTACTCGGTGGACTGCTCATCTCGGCGGATGTCGCCGGATGGGGTTGGCGCACCGTGTTCTTCCTCAATCTGCCGGTGGGAGCGGTGATGCTGGCCGTCGCCGTGCGGGTGCTTCCCGCGCGCACTCTCGATCGCAGGCCCGGGCTGGATCCGCTGGGCCTGATCGGGATCACGGCCGCCTTGGCGCTCGCGCTGGCGCCGCTGTCGTTCGGGCGCGAACTGGGCTGGCCGCTGTGGACCTGGGTCTGCCTGGTCGCGGCCGTGCCGTGCCTGCTCGCGGTGCTGGCCTACGAGCGCCGCCTGGCGGCCGCGGGCGGTGACCCGCTCATCGACCTCGACTTCTTCCGGCGGCGATCGACCATGTTCGGCATCCTGATCAACGTCGCGTTCATGGCGACGTTCACCAGCGGCATCTTCGCGGTCACGCTGCTGCTCCAGGAAGGCTTCGGGCTCAGCGCCTTACAGGCCGGGCTGGCGTTCGCCGCCCGTGGGGCGCTGGTCGTGCTGGCGCCGATGGTCGGCAGGCGGGTGATCGCGGCGCACGGGCAGGCCCGTGCGATAGTGCTCGGCTGCGGCATCGACATCGTGACACTGATCGGGCTCGGCGTGGCATTGCACGGGTTCGGCGGGCACATCTGGCTCGGCTGGGTTGTCATCGGCAACGCGCTGCTCGGCTTCGGCAATATGTTCATCCTGCCCGCCGCGTTGGGCGTCACGGTGGCGACGGTCGAGCCGCACCAGGCGGGCAGCGCCTCCGGAGTCGTGAACACCACCCAGCAGTTCTCGGGTGCGGTCGGACTCGCCGTGCTCGGGACGCTGTTCTTCGCCGTGGCGGGTAGCGGGCCCGGGCGCGGCGAGTACGCCACGGCCGTCGAGGCGGTTCTCTGGGTGCATCTGGTGCTGATCGTGGGCGCCGCCGCGCTCGCGCTGCGGCTGGATCGTGCCCGGACGCCCAGTGTGGTGGTGACACAGCCGGATTCGGCGCAATCGGCGCAAGCGGCGGTCGATCGATGACCGCGCGCCGCGAGGTATGGCTTTTGATCTAGATTTCGATAACAATCGAAATCATGACCGAGCGAACGACAGCACACATACCCACCGGCTGGGACGGCGTCGTCGATGTGACCGAATCCGATGGCTGGCGCCAGCCTTGGCGGCTGCCGCCGCGCCGGCTGGCCACGGCGTTCTCCCCGGAACTGACCGAACACGCCGTGGTCCCGACCGGTGTGCGCATCGGCGTCGTGACCGACGCGCCCGAACTGTCCTTGAGTCTGCGCTCGACGCCGGTGTGGACCCCGCGTCCGCGTACCGTGGACGTCTTCGTGAACGGGCGACTGTCGCAAAGCCTTCCGGTCGGCGCCGGCGCCGAGGAACTGATCGCCCGGCTGCCGGGAGAGCGGTCGGAAGTGCAGTTGTGGCTTCCGCACCGCGGCGCGATCACCCAGGTCGGCCCGATCTCGGTCGCCGCATCGGCCACCATCGAGCCCGCGCCCGCGACCGGCCCGCGCTGGATCACCTACGGCAGCTCGATCACCCAATGCCTGGTCACCGCCTCGCCCAGCGAGACCTGGCCCGCCCGCATCGCGCGCCGCTACGGCTGGCGGCTGCTGGATCTCGGATTCGCAGCACAGGCCTATCTGGACCCGTTCGTGGCGCGGACGATCGCGAGCAGGCCCGCCGACCTGATCTCCGTCGAACTCGGACCCAACCTCTACATCCGCGGCCCGTTCACCGAACGCTCGCTCGGCGGGCTGGCGGCCGGATTCCTGGAGACCATCCGCGACGCCCACCCCGACGTGCCGGTGGTCGTCTTCTCCCCGCCGGTGTGGGTAGAGCGCGAACACGAGCCGAATCCGCACGAGCTCACGCTGTCCGGCGTGCGCGAACTCGTGGAGAACGTGGTCCGGGTCTTACAGGGCCTCGGCGACGGCAACCTGCATCTGGTTCCCGGCGACGAGTTGTTCGGGGCCGCCGACGCCGGGCTCACGATCGACGGACTGCACCCCGACGCCGCGGGCGATGCCCTGCTGGCCGAGCGCTTCGGTCCCCGGCTGGCGGCCGTGCTGGCCGGGTCCGCGGTCCAGGTACCCGCCGGAGGACCGGCCGGGAGACCGGCATCCGAACCGGTCCGTTGACCGAAGACGTCCGGTATGCCCTCTTCGGACACTGAACGGGTCTTCTTTCCGCTCGGTCTGCTCAGGAGGGTTCCCGTGACCGAAGCGCCGATAGCGCCCCGATCCACCCGTTTGCACACGCTCACCGGAATGCGGTTCGCCGCGGCACTTCTGGTGTTCTTCACGCATATCTCGCTGGAAGGATTCTTCACCGATCCCGACGCCAAGCACGCCGCGTCGTTTCTGCTGAAACGCGAGGGCTGGACCGGCGTCGGGTTCTTCTTCGTCCTCAGCGGTTTCGTCCTGACCTGGTCCGCGCGGCCGGGCGACACCAAGCGCGCGTTCTGGCGGCGGCGGTTGGTGAAGATCTATCCCAACCACGTCCTGACCTGGGCCATCGCCTTCGGGCTTTTGATCTGGGCCGGCAAGTCGGTCACCGCCGGGGTGGCGATCCCGAACCTGCTGCTGGTGCACACCTGGGTGCCGGTCGTGCAGAACTTCGCCAGCATGAACACCGTCGCCTGGTCGCTGTGCTGCGAGGCGCTGTTCTACCTGCTGTTCCCCTGGCTGCTCGCCGCGGTCGAGCGGATCCGCCCGGAACGGCTGTGGGCGGCGACGATCGGCGTGCTCACGACCATCGTGCTGCTGCCGTTCTTCGCGCTTCTGCTGCCGGATCAGCCGCGGGTGCCGTTCGCCACCGACGTCCCGGTGTACCAGTTCTGGTTCCTCTACCTCTTCCCGCCGGTGCGCGTGCTGGACTTTCTGCTGGGCATCCTGCTGGCGAAGTTGCTGCTGTCGGGGCGCCGCGCGCCGCTGACGCTCGCCCCGGCCTCGCTGCTGGTCGTCGCGGGGCTCGTGGTCCAGCTCTGGGCGCCGTACATGTGGGCGCTGGTCGCGGTCGGCGTGATCCCGACGGCGCTGCTCATCCTGGCCGCCGCGACCGCCGACGTGCGCGGCACATTCTCGCCGTGGCGGTGGCGCTTCGTGGTCTGGCTCGGGGACATCTCGTTCGCGTTCTACATGATCCACGAGCTCGTCCTGCACTATCGCCATCAGTTGTTCGGCATCCAGCAGGCCTGGGCGACACCAGCGGCGATCCTGGTCATCCTCGGATTCCTGGTGCTGGACACCCTGATCGCCTGGGGGCTGTACTCCGGCTTCGAGAATGCGATCGTGCGGCGTTGGAGCCGCCCCCGCCGCCGTGTCGCTGCCGCTGTGGTGATCCCCGCACCCGCGGCGGCGAAACAGGCTGCTTCGCAATCGGATACGCCGCCGCCATCGAGCGCCGGGCTGACCGTCGCTCCGGCGGCCGCCGCCACGGAAGGAGCCGACCTGTGAGGACGTTCGTCCTGACGGCCGCCGCGGTCACCACGGTGGCCGCCGCGACCGCCCTGTGGCCCGCCTCGCCCGCGCGGGCCGCCGCCACCCATATCGCCTGTGCGGGAACGAGTACGGTGAGCTACTCGCCTGGCATCACCGATACGCCCAGGCCGGTGCGGATCAGCACCGACGCGGTGTTCGGCTCGTGCGTCTCCAGCGATCCGACCATCACCGGAGGCGCCACCCACGCGGGCGGGCCCGCGACGATCGGGTGCGGACCTGCCGCCGGGACCGGCGCCTCGCGGATCGACTGGAACAACGGACGGCACAGCACCTTCGAGTTCCGGACCGTCTACGTCAACCGGCCCGCCGGGCAAACCCTGATCGTCATCTCCGGCACGGTGACCGACGGTGAATTCCTCGGCGACCATGTCGACGGCGCGGGGCTTTACCTGACCGCCGACATCGCCGGCTGCGGCTCCGCAGCCGGGGTCACCTCGACCTTCGGCCCGGTCACCCGGACCTTCAGCTCGTAGCCGGGACGAGGGCGGGGGCGTTGTGCAGAATCGAGCTGAGCACTCCCGGGAAGCGGGCCTCGACCTCGTCGTAACGCAATTCGTTGCGACGGTAGCTGCCCTCCTGGATCACCCGCAGCAGACCGGCCATCCGGAGCACCTTGAGATGGTGCGAGAGCGTGGACATGCTCACCGGGACGTCGAATCCGCCGCAGGTGATCGCCTCCTCCTGCCGCAGCCTTGCCACGATCTCCAGCCGCACCGGGTCGGACAGGGCATGCAGCAGGGTGGGCAGGCTCACCGATTCGATGGAGGGATGCTGGAGTGCGCGCACTGGGCCGATTCTACCTTTCGCCGCGACCGCCGAGGCGGCTCACGCCACCGCCTCGGCGGCCTGCTCGTGGACCAGGCCCAGCACGATCGGGAAGACCAGCAGGCAGGAAACGGCGCAGGTGATGCCGAGCCAGACGAAGCTGTGCGTGCCCGACAGCACCGCCACCGAGGCGGAGGTGCCGACCGTCGACCCCGCGTACAGCGCGGAGGAGTTCAGCCCCAACGCGGTACCGCGCGCTGCCGGCGCCAACTCGCTGACCAGCGTGGTGATCGAGGAGGCGCCGATGTTGAACGCCAGCACCCACAGCGCCGCGACGATCACCGGCACGACCAGCGCACCGTCGAGGCTGGAGAAGGCGATCAGCGCCACCGCCACCCCCAGGCCGGCGGCCGCGATCACCACACGCTTGCCGAACCGGTCGGTGAGCCGCCCGCCGAGGAAGTTCCCGCAGACGCCCACGGCGCTGATCACCAGCAGCACCAATCCGATCGCCGTGGTGGACAGGTCGAAATTGGTCGTGAAGTAGACGCCGACATTGGCCCACATGCCCTGGTTTCCCGCGGTCCAGAAGAACGTCGACAACAGTACGAACAACACGGACGGATTGCTGAACGCGGCGCGGAACTTGTCCACGTACGCGCGCAGCGGATGCACCGCGGCCTGGGTCGCGGCGACCGGGATGCGCGGCAGGGTCAGCGGCACGACGGCCAATGCCAGCGCGGCGAGCACGGCGATGGCCCAGAAGGACACCCGCCAGCTGAAGGCGTCCGCGGCGAAGGATCCGACGGGCACGCCGATCAGCGACGAGCCGGTGAGCGCGCCCATGATGATGCCGATGGCACGCCCGCGCCGCTCCGGCGCGACGACATCGGCGACCGCGGCGAAGATGCTCGGCACCATCATCGCCGCGCCGAGCCCGGCCAGGCCGCGAAACACGAGCAGCACGGCGAAATTCGAGCCTATGCCGGTCAATGCGGTGCCGATGCTGAAGATCGTGAGCCCGGTGAGAATGACGTTGCGCCGCCCCCACCGGTCCGACACCGGGCCGAACAAGGGCCCGGTCACCGCGTAGACCAGGGCGTATGTGGTGACGAGCAGTCCCGCCGAATCCACCGAGGCGTGCGTGTCCCTGGTGATGGTGGGCGCCAGCGGCGCGACGATCAGCGCGTCGAGCCCGACGAGGGCCGCGCAGATCGATCCCACGATCAGCAGCCGACGGCTGCCGACGTCGGATTCGTCGCGGGCAGCGGTGGTCGAGGAAACCATGAGGCACCTGCCTTGAGTAGTTGTACTAGATTTCGACGATTATCGAAATCATGACCACATGGTGACAGGCGGCATGCCGCTCGTCAACGGAAGAGTCGGTGCCGGTGCGGCTTTCGGGAGATCAGGCCCGCGCGGGGACCGGCGCGGCGGCGCTGCGCACCACCGTGTCGAGCAGGCCGGGGAAGCGGGCGTCGAGATCGGCGGCGCGCAGCGAGACCATGCGGCGCACGCCGTCGACGCGGGTCGCGGTGAGCCCGGCCTCGCGCAGGACCTTCAGGTGATGCGACAGGGTGGACTTCGTCAGGTCGGGGTTCAGTTCGCTGCACGACATCTCGTCGATCCGCGCGGCCAGCTCGCAGACCATCGCCAGCCGGGCCGGATCACTCAGCGCGTGGAAGATGGCGGTGAGTTCCAGGTCGTCGCGAGCCGGCTGGTTCACTACTCGCGCCATGATGGCCGCCTTCCGCTGCGTTCGTGCCCGATCGAGATTTCGATCATAGTCGTTTTCTCGTCCGATACCGGTCCAAGGTCCAGGTCCGCCGACCGGACCGAGGGCTGATGCCTCGTGAGGGATACCGGGCCCGCGGCCGAAGACAGCTCGCCGCGCTCCGAGCAGCATTGGGCGGAACGCTCGCGCAGCAACGGAAGTGGTCGCATGAACAAGCCAGCAGCCGCGGCGGGACGCCGATCGCGACCGGCGCCCCGCTCGCGATCGGCGCTAGTCGACCACCGCGGCGTGCACGAGCTGGCGCAGCCGCGAGTACAGCGGCAACGCCTTGGACGGGAACAGCTGCGGGAACGCCATCGCGGTGATGCGCTTGACCGGATCGACGAAGAAGTAGGTACTCGTGGCGGAGTACCAGGAGAATTCGCCGGGCGTCGCGATGACTTTCGTGGCGGCCGGATTCTCGGCGGTCAAGAAGCCGAAGCCGAAACCGAGGCCGTTCAGGGTGGTGAGCGCGGGCAGCACCGGGCGCCCGATCGCGCCCAGGTCCGCGCCGCCCGGAAGCTGGTTGGTGGTCATGTATCTCACCGTCTGCGGCGACAGCACGCGCCCGCCGTTCCAGGCGCCGTTGTGCAACAGCATTTGCAGGAAGTGATGGAAATCGGCGGCGGAGGTGATCAGGCCCGCGCTGCCGGACAGCCAGCTCGGCCGGTGCGTCGGATCGCCGCCCGCGAGCACGTCGTTGCGCACCGCACGCCCCGTCGCCGGATCGGCCATGTAGATCGCCGCCAGCCGGTCGACCTCCTCGGGCTCGATCCAGAATTTGGTGTCGTGCAGGCCGAGCGGATCCAGCACCCGCTCGGCGAACACGCGGTCGAGCGACTGTCCCGACACCACCTCGAGGAGTCGGCCCAGTACGTCGGTGCTCACCCCGTAATTCCACGCGGTGCCCGGCTCGAACAGCAGCGGCAGCGTGGCCCAGGTGTCCACGGCAGTGGCCAGATCGATGCCGGGAGGAGCGCTCCACTCGAATCCGCGCTGGACGTACAGCTCGTCCACCGGATGGGAGTGATGGAAACCGTAGGTGAATCCCGCGGTGTGGGTGAGCAGATGCCAGATGCGGATGGGTTCGCGGGCCGGCTCGGTCTCCAGGTTACCGCCGCCGAGCCGTTTGTAGACGCGGACGTCGGCGAGCGAGGGGATGTAGTCGCTGACGGGGTCGTTGAGCCCGAACGCGCCCTCCTCGTAAAGCGCCATCGCCGCGACCGAAGTGAACGGCTTGGTCAGCGACCACGCCCGGAAGAGCGAATCGGTCGCCATCGGCAGTTCGGCCTCGGCGTCGCGATGTCCACCGGTGCCGACGTGCACGACCTTGCCGTCGCGGGCGATGATTCCGACCCAGCCCGCCATGCGGCCCGCGTCGACGAGCCGGTCGAGGTAGTCGTCGAAGCGCCGCAGCCGCGCGGGATCGAACCCGGCCTCGGTCGCATCGATTTCGATTTTGATTTCCGACATGAGGTGATTCCTGCCTTTATCGCGTACCGGGAATCCGGAATGATCCGGCCCGGTACTTGCCAAGCCGACATCGAGAATAGTAGCTTTAGTTCGATAGATGTACAACTATCGAACTTACTTGTGGGACAACGTATTACGACTGCGTGGTGCCCGAACAGCGCCCCGATGCCAATGATGTGGGAGGTTGGTTTCTCATGCCCCGATACGGAATCACGCTGCCGTTACCGCTGGTTTCGCTGCCCGACCATCGCGTGATCTTGGAGCAATTGGCCGACCTCGGTTACACCGACGCGTGGACCGGCGAGTTCGCCGGCGTGGACGCCTTCACCCCGCTGGTGCTGGCCGCGGCCTGGGGGTCGCCGAGCCTTCGGCTGGGGACGGCGGTGGTGCCGGTCTACACGCGCGGACCCGCCGTGATCGCCCAAACCGCTTCGGCGCTGGCCGATCTCGCGCCCGGCCGGGTGGTCATCGGCGTCGGCTCCTCGGGCCCGCAGCTGGTCACCGGAATGAACGGCGTCCCCATGGCCGAGCCCTACCGCCGGGTGCGCGACACGGTCCGCTTCCTGCGGCAGGTCTTCACCCACGGCGTCGTGACGGGTCCGTTCGACACTATCGACTTCGAGGGCTTCCAACTGGGCTATCCGGCCGCGGAACCGCCGCGGATCATGGTCGGCGCGCTGCGCACGCGGATGCTGCGGCTCGGCTTCCGCGAGGGGGCCGGATCGATCACGAATTTCCTCGCGGCCGAGGACATTCCGACCGTCGTGCGAGCACTGGGCGAGGACCGGGGCCGCGGTGAACTGGTGGCGCGCATCTTCGTATGCCCGACCGAGGACGTCGAATACGCCCGCGCGGCCGGGCGCCGGATGCTCGCGCACCTGTTCACCCGCCCGTCCTACCGCGCCTTCCACGAATGGCTCGGCCGCGCCGAAGTGGTTGCCCTGGTGAACAAGTACGTCGACAGCGGCGATCCGCTGCGGGCCGCGGCGGCGATCCCGGACCAGGTCGTGGACGGTATTCTCATCCACGGCGATACGGCGCGGTGCCGCGAGCAGATTCAGCGCTACGTCGACGCGGGCGTCGACACGCCGGTCGTGATGCTCCAGTCGTCACCGGAGTTGCTGGCCGGTGGGCCGGCCGCGGTGTGGCGCACGGTGCGCGAGCTGGCCCCGCGATGAGGCGGGCGGTGGTTGTGGGACGATCGTCGAATCCTCGAACAAGATTAATATTCTCGGAGATCATTAATAGCGACGGAATTTTTAGTAGGAGTGCGCACCTGTTGCCGCACACGTGGGCCTGTGTTAGTTTGACAGATATCGATCTTGCCGGTAACCGTCTTTCGATTTCGCGTTATCGGGAAGGTCGTCGGATTCTCAACAATCGGGACCCACCTATAACTACAGAAGCTTGCGGGGCGCAGATGAAGTTGTTAGGCGCAAATCACGAGACCGGCGAATTCGGCGAAGATGCCGGACGGAACACGGCGGCGGCTCGAGTAGTGGTGGTCTGCGGGGAGCAGATCATGCGCAGCGGACTGGTTTCTATTCTGCGTGGCATGCCCGACCTCGGCTGGGTCGGGCCTGCGACCAACAGCCAGGCGGCGTTGAACATGGTCGCGGCGGGCAAGGCGGATGTGGTCGTGCTCGACCACTGTGCCAACCCGGGCTGGGACGGGCCCGCGCTGGCCGCCCGGTTCACCGGCATCCGTCCCGACCGTGGTGTCGGTGTGGTGGTGGTGTCGGACGGCACCGACAGCGAACTGCTGCTGCGATATCTGCAGGCCGGCGTCCGTGGCCTGGTCTCACGGCGTTCCAGTGCCGTCGATCTGGTGAACGCGGTGGACAGCGTGATCCGCGGTGAGGCGCTGCTGTCGCCCTCGATCACCCGGCTCGTGCTCGAAGCGACGGTGCCCTATCTGCCCGCGGCCTCTACCCGGTCGGTCACCGCTCTGGACACGTTGACCCAGCGCGAGCTGGAAATCCTGATCCTGGTGGCCGACGGATTGTCCAACAGCGAAATCGCTCAAGTTCTGCACGTCAGCTACAAGACCGTGAAATTCCACGTGTCGAATATCCTGCGCAAGTTATCGGTGCGCACCCGGGCGCAGGCGATCGTATATCTGCGGCCGAGTGTGGCCATCACCTCACAAGCGGGCTGACGACCGCGGCGCCGAGTTTCCGTCTTGTTGACGGAGACCTCGGCTGCTATCGTTTAGTTCGAGAGTTTTGAAACTTTCGAATCGTGTCCGATTCGGTTTCCCTCAACCTCCTTCGGCTCTGGAAGGAAATATCCCGATGACTGAAATCGTCGAAGAAGATCTCGACTCCTACCCCTTTCCGCTCGGCCCACTCGGCGAGCCGCCGGAACGCTTTTCCGAACTCCGCGCGCAGTGCCCGGTCGTGCGGGTCCGCATGCCCAGTGGCGACACCGCCTGGGCGGTCACCGGATATGACGAAGTCGTTGCGGCACTGTCGGATTCGCGGTTGTCCCGCGCTGCCCTGCGGGAGCCGGGAGCTCCGCGCGTGATCAAGGGCCCCGACTTCGGAGACAATCCCTTCAATCTGCTCAGCCAGGACGGCGCCGACCACCGGCGGCTGCGGCGGCTGATCTCGCCGGCCTTCACACCTAAACGCGCCGAACAGAAGCGGCCGCGGATCCAGGAGATCGCCGACGAACTCGTCGACGCCCTCGAAGCGGGTCCGCGTCCGGCCGATCTGCACCACGACTTCGCGGCCCTGCTGCCGATCTGGGTGATCACCGATCTGCTCGGCGCGTCGCGGGAGCGCCGGGCCGACATCCAGCGCTGGACCGATCATCTGGTCAGCATCACCGCCCACACCGCCGACGAGCGGCTGCGGGCCAGGGACGAGTCCGCGGCCTATGTCGTCTCGCTGCTGGCCGAGCGCCGCAGCGCGCCCGGCGAGGACCTGCTGTCGGACCTCATCACCGCGCGCGACGACGGGGACCGCCTCTCGGAGCAGGAATTGGTCTGGCTGACAGTGAATCTGCTGGTTGCGGGGCACGACACCACGGTGAGCGCGCTCAGTCGCGCGACGTATCAAATACTGCGGCACCAGGATCAGTGGGCCTCGCTGGTCGCGCGCGTCGATGACCGGGAGGTGGTGCGGCACGCGGTGGACGAACTGCTGCGCTACGCGCCGCCCTCGGAGATCGGCTTCCTGCGCATCGCCACCGATGATCTCGAGGTGGGTGGCGTCGCGGTGCGCAAGGGCGAGGGCGTCATCCCGATCATGCATGCCGCGGGGCGCGACACCCGCCACGTCCACGATCCGGACCGGCTCGATCTGTTCCGCGAGGATGTCAAACATGTGGCGTTCGGGCACGGCAGCCACTTCTGCCCGGGTGCGGGCCTGGCACGGCTCGAGCTCGAGATCGGGCTGGCGACCCTCGCGCGGCGGCTGCCGGAGTTACAGCTGGCCGTGCCGCCGGACGACGTCGAATGGTCCAGTGGACTGCTGACCCTGCGACCGAAGACGCTGCCGGCCCGGTGGTGACCTCGGCAGCGGGCTCCCGGGCCCGCGCCGTCCCGCAATGGCGTTGGCTGACCGTGCTGGCCACCTGTGCCTGTCTCGTCGGGTTGGACGCGCTGGTCGTCTCCCCGCTCGCACCGCGGATCACCCACGAGGTGGGCGCACCGCCGCGGGTGGGCGGACTGCTGGTCACCGCGTACGCCCTGGCCTATCTGGTCGCGGGTCCGGTCTTCGGGCCGCTGTCGGATCGGTGGGGCCGGACGCGGCTGATGACGCTCGGGCTTGCCGTCTTCGCGGCCGGCGCCGCGGCGACCGGATTCAGCGCGAATTTCATTGTATTGCTCGGCTTTCGAGTGCTCTCCGGCGTCGGCGCGGCGATGCTGGTGCCCGCGATCCTGGCCCATGTCTCTGGGCAGGTGCAGCCGCGGCGGCGCGGTGCCGCGATCGGCGTGATCGTGGGCGCGATGATGGGCGCGTCGGTGGTCGGCGTGCCCGCGGGTGCGTTCCTCGCCGGCGCGGTGTCGTGGCACTGGACGTTCTGGGGCATCGGCATCGCCGCCGCGGCGCTGCTCGGACCGCTCGCGAGGCTGGTACCGGGCGGTGCGCCGACGGCGGCGGCCGGTGACGCGCCGATCCGCGCGGCGCTGGGCGATGCGGCGGTGGTGTACACCCTGCTGTGCACGTTCTTGTGGACCGCGGGCCTGCAGGGGATGTTCGCCAATGCCGGGCTCTTCTACGCCGACAACTTCGGGTTGTCCACGGGCGCAGTGGGTCTGGCGCTGGCGGGCGGCGGCGCGATGAGCGTCGCCGGGAATGTCTGCGGCGGGCGGCTGGCCGATGCCGTCGGCGGCCGCCGGGTCGTCGCGGTGGCCACGCTGGTGGCGGCCGCCTCGGTCCTCGCGTTCTCGCTGTCCACCGGGTCGTTGGTGGCGGCCGTCGCGGTCCAGGTGGTCTGGGGCGGCGCGGTGGGGCTGGGCCAGTCGGCGCTGACGACGCTGGCGGGCACCCTGCGGCCGCGGGCCCGCGGCACGGTGCTGGCGCTGAATTCCTCGCTGCAGTACGGCGGGATGATGGCGGGCACCGCGGCGGCAGCCGCACTGCTGCAGGCCGACTCGCCCTTCTGGGCGGTGGGATCGCTGTGCTCGGTGTGCAGCGCCCTCGTTTTTCCGGTGGTCACCGTGCTGCTGCCCGTGACCACCGATTCGGACCTCTCGTAAGTCAATTCACTCCGAACAAGGATCGAAATGAAGAAGATACTTGTGTCGACGGCGCTCGCCGTCGCCGCGACCACGACCGCCGTGAATCTCGCTCAGGCGGCTCCCGCAGCGGGCGACGAGGCGGTGAACTACACCGCCGTCAGCACCCCGCAGGCCGTCACCGTCACCACCGACGGCGGATCGCTCACCGCCGCCGACGGCGTGTTCAAGATCACCGCGACCGACGGCACGGTGCTCGCGGGCACCGAATTGTCGTTTCGGGTAGACGATTTCGTCTTTCCGATCACCGCGGACATCACCGGTCACACCGCCACCCTGACGCCGCGATTCGACCTCGGCCACGCCGTCTACCGACCGGTGGCACTGCCTTACGAGGACTCCGCTCCCTGGAAGACCCCGTACGACCGCGAGGTGGCGGCCTGGAGCCGGATGACATCCACCATCGCCGCGGGCGCCACGATCGGCACCCTCGTCGGCGGCCTCACCGGCGGAGCCGTCGGCTGCGTCCTGGGCGGCATCGCGGGCGCGACGGTGGCCTCGGCCGCGATCGTCGGCCTGTTCGGCGCGTTCCTGCCTGCCGCGGCGGTGGGTTGCCTGGGCGGCATTCTCGCCATCGGAGCGCTGGGGACTCTGGTCGGGCAGCTGCTGGTGACCGCCCCCGTAGCGATCCTGGCGGCCTCGCAATACTTCACCACGATCAACCAGCCGTTCAACCCGGCGCCGACGAAGTAGGAAGACGCCTACCGCTCGCAGCCCACGGGCTGGTTCCGAGGGGCTACTGCCGGTGGAATCGCTCCCGGACGGCGTCCATGCGGGCGCGTAATTCGTCCGGGCTGATCACGCCGCGATCCATCAGGGTGTGCGCCGTGACGACGACCGAGCGGGTGCGTACCGGGAAGTCGCGATAGATCGTCTCGCCCAGTGTGTCCTCGGCGTGGCGGCGTTCCAGGTTGTCGAACGCGCCGCGCCACGAGAGGCATTCGCACGTGGCCTGCATGCTGGACTCCCACGGGTCGGGTTTGCCGTCGAGTTCGGGCAGCGAGGTCTCCCGGTGCGACGTGGGGTCCAAGGTCTCCAGCAGGACTTCGTACGGACCGCTCGTCACGGGCGTCCCTCCTTCTCGGCGGCGGCTTCGACTCGGTTCGGTGGCTGCTGTGCGGTCCAATCGGCCTGGGGCAGTGCCACGCCGATCATCGTGTCCCGGGTGACGATGGCCGCCAGTTGTTCCTCGGTCCAGCCCTCGGTGCCCTCGGGGCGCATCGGCATCACCATGAACCGCGACTTCTGGTTGGAGTCGTGCACGCGGATCTCGACGTCGGGCGGGAAGTGCAAGCCGAATTCGGCGAGCACTTCGCGGGGCCAGCGCACCAGGCGGCGACGGTAGTTGGGCGTGCGATACCAGTCCGGGGACATCCCGAGCACCGGTCGCGGATAGCACGAGCACAGCGTGCACACGATGACGTTGTGCACCTCGGGCGTGTTCTCCAGCACGTAGAAGTAGGTGTAGTCGCTCGGCGTCCCCGATCCGGTCGGATCGCGCCAGTCGATGCCGATCTCCTTGCACGTCTCGGTGCCGTCGGCGAGCATGCGGGCTTTGAACTCGGGGTCGGTCCACGCCTTGGCGACCAGCTTCGACCCGCCGTGCGGACCCACCGATTCGGCCCACTCCGCGAACCTGCGGTGGTCTTCCTGGGAGAACAGCCCCTTCTCGATGGCGAGTTCCCGCACCGCCGTCTCGAGCACCTCGAATTCGCTGATCTCTTCGCTGGTCCGGATCGGCGCGTGCGCGTCGTGATCGTGGGTCGGGCTCACTGGGCATCCTCCTCCGCGGGCTCGAGCCAGCGCTCGGAGACCTCCGTCTCCAAGGTGTCGACGTCGAAGCCGGTGTATTTGGGCCATAAATCCTTCTGGCGGAATCGCACGACGTAGAACGGCTCGACGCGACCGTCGTCCCGTCCCCATGCCTCGTCCTCCGGGATGATCCACTCCGGCCGGTACTCGACGACGACACCGATGTGCCCGCGGGTGTAGGCCTGCATGCGGGTGTGGAACATCGACGTGGCGTCGCGGACGCGCACACGGTCGCCGATCCGGTACCTCCTGCTCATGTGCGCGCCTCCATTCGTGCGCGTACTTCGTCCAGCTTGGCCGACAGTTCGTCGGGGGTGATCAATCCCTTGGCGACCAATGTCTTCGCCGCGACGGTCGCCCAGCGCGCGTAGTAGGGGAGGCCGAAGTACAGCGTCGCGCCGAGGTCGTTCTCCGCTCGCCTGCGTTCCTCGGAGTTCCATACGCCGCGCCAGCCGAGGCATTCGCAGGTGACGTACGTGCTCATCTCCCAGGCCTCTTCCTCCTTCTCCCGGTACTCGACCGGAGTGTCCGGCTGGCCGCCCACGTCGTGCAGAACGTGCCGGAGGGCGGCGAACAACGCGTTCGAGATCTCGTAGGGCGAGTCCAGCGGCTCGCGAAAGACCGGTGCGAGGTCCGCGACGCGATGCTGCAACTCGTCGAATCGGTTCGGTGCGCTCATCATGTCTCCGAAGTGACGGATCCTGGGTCCACGGCGGGGCGGTTGCGACAGGTGTGCTCGCGCACGCCTTCCCTGGTAGGAACTGGAGGGGGAGCGAGCGCCATGGAAACTCCAACGGGACGGCCCGCCCCAGGCGGGTGCAGTCGGACGACGAGGTGTGACCTCGGTCACAATCGCATGGTTCGGATACCGAGCGTACACGTCGAGATCGATTTGCTGAAGGATGCCTGTGGCGCGGCGAAGACGGGCGCGCCCGGCTCGGAGAATTGCGCTGCCGACCCTCTTGACTAGCGGAAAATGTGGAGGAAACTAGTCATTACACCGGAGCACCGGTAGGTGAGCGCACTGTCAGCTGAGACGTCGGTAGGCAGTGAAGACACCGACCCAGGATCCGGCTAGGCCCCCGGCAAGCCAGTCGCAAAACCGGAGACTCAGCGACGACTGAGGATCACGGAAACGACGAGACTACCGGGGACTGATCTGTGTAGGGGGTCTTTCGCCTGGTCTCAGGCTCGCGAACAGGACCGGAGTCGCGGCTGAATCGGCCCACTCCAACGGAATGCTGATGGTTGACTAGCCGTGTGCCGGCTGTCTCGGCCGCACATTCGGCAACCCGTATCAGGAGGCACCCGCAATGCCCACTCATGACGGAAGCTGGCCGCAGGGAACACCGTGCTGGGTCGACTGCCAGGTCGACGACCCGGCGCGCGCCCGCGAATTCTACGGCGCACTCTTCGGCTGGGAGATCCAGGACAGCCCGCCCGAGGCGGGGGGATACCTGATGGCGATGCGCAACGGCCGCGCGGCCGCGGGCATCGGACCCAAGCCGGAAGGCATGCCGATGCCGTCGGTGTGGACGACCTACCTCGCCGCCGACAGCGCCGACGCCATCGCGGAGAAGGTGAACGCCGCGGGCGGTTCGCTGATGATGCAACCGTTCGACGTGCTCGATGTCGGCCGCATGGTCGTCGGCGCCGACCCCACCGGCGCGGTCTTCGGGATCTGGGAGGCAAAGGCCCACAGCGGCGCGGGGGTATACAACGAGCACGGCGCCTACTGCTGGAACGAGCTGCACACCAGCGATTACAAGAAGGCCCAGGAGTTCTACGCCGATGTGTTCGGCTGGCAGTACTCCGAAATCGGCGACGGGGAGAATTTCGTCTACTCCACCTTCAGCTTGCCGCAGGGCGGGGACGCCGTCGGCGGCATCAACGACTCGACGAAGATGCCGGGCGACAACCCGTCGTATTGGCTGGCCTGGTTCCAGGTCGGCAACACCGATGACGCGCTCGCCAAGGCGCGCGATCTCGGCGCCACCGTCATGTCCGGACCCGACGACAGTCCCTTCGGCCGCATGGGCCTCGTCCAGGGGCCGCAGGGTGAGGTCTTCGGCCTCATCGATCCGACGACGACAGTCGGGGAGCCGCCGACCGGCGCGTGAGTCGTCCGGCGGCGACAACCGAGCCGCCGCGCTCGGTTGTCGCCGCCGGAGCAATCGTGGTCTCGGCGGGGGTGTCGACGGACTCCGCGGCTCGCGGCGCGGGAGCGTAGGGCCCGGTCGACACGGTTCATGAACGACGCTCGTGCCGACGGGTGCGGCGATTCATCGAGGTCCAGGCCCCGGGCGATAGGTCAGTCGGAGCGCGCCGATTCCGGCGACACCAGACCGTGCTGATGGGCGTAGACCACGGCGTGGATGCGATCGCGGACACCGAGTTTGGCCAGGATACGGGAGACGTGGGTCTTCACCGTCTCCTCGCCGACGCCGAGCTGCGCGGCTATCTCGGCATTGCTGCGCGCGTCGGCGAGCAACAGCAGCACCTCCAGTTCGCGGGCGGTGAGCTGATGGACCTCCGGTGGGGTGCGCGGCGGTGCGAGCGTGGTCGCGAAGCGGGAGACCAGACGGCGGGTCATCGACGGGTCGATCAGCGCGTCTCCACGCGCCGCGATCCGGATGGCCGTGACCAGTTCTTCCGGCGGCAGGCTCTTCAGCAGGAACCCGCTGGCGCCCGCCTGCAGGGCGCGATACAGGTTGGCTTCGCTGTCGTAGGTGGTGAGCACCAGGACGTGCGTGCCGCCCGCGGCCACGATCGCGGCGGTGGCGGCGAGCCCGTCCAGTTTCGGCATCCGGACGTCGAGGATCGCGACATCCGGTCGTACCCGGGCGGTCTCGCTGATCGCGGCGCGGCCGTCGCTCACCTCGGCGACGCAATCCAGATCCGGCTGACTGTCGACGACGGCGCGCAGGCCGGAACGGAACATGCTGTGGTCGTCGGCGATCAGGACGCGGATGGGCAGGTTCACGATCCTCCGATCGGCACCGACACCGTGGTGTGCCAGTGCGTGGCGTCGCGGCCGTAGTCCAGGTCGCCGTCGAACAGCTCGGCGCGGCGGCGGATTCCGTTGAGGCCACGCGGTACCGAGGTGTCCGCGGTGACCGGTTCGGCGGCGAGGGGATTGGTCGCGCGCAGCACCACCCGCTTGGGCAGGTACTCCACCTCCAGTCGCGCGTGCGTACCGTCTCCGTGCCGCAGCGCGTTGGTCAGCATCTCCTGCACGATGCGGTACAGCGTGATGTTCAGCGAGTCCGGCAGTTCCACCGCCTCGCCGCGCACGTTTGTCTCGACGTCCAGCCCGGCCGCGCGGACGTGCTCGATCAGCCCGTCGATGTCGGCCAGTCCCGGCTGGCGCTGCCCCTCGTCCTCGTGGCCGTGCAGCAGGTCGAGCTGGCGGCGCAGATCGACCATCGCGGCCCGGCTGCTGGACTCCACCGCGGACAGCGACCGGGCGGCGGCCTCGCTCGGCGTGCCGCCGAGGGCCAGCCGCGCCGCGCCCGCGTGGATGCCGATCGCGCTGACGTGATGCGAGATCACGTCGTGCAGGTCGCGGGCGATGGCGGCCCGCTCATCGGTGACGGCGCGCTCCACGGCCGTCCGGTGCTCCTGCTGCCGCAATCGGGCGCGCTGCTCCAGATCGGCGATGTAGGCGCCGCGCGCCGCCGTGTAACGGCCGACCAGCCACGGTACGCAGCCCGCGGAGACGGTCGCGGCGAGCAACAGCCGCCAGTCGTGCGCCGCGGCGCTGTCGGTGAACAGGTGCGCTCCCGCGACTCCCGCGCACAGCAGCAGCATGGTGAGCACGGAGGTCGGCCCGGCGAGCCATGCCCCCGCGCGATATCCCGCCACCAGGAACCCGACGTCGGCGAATCGCACCGGGAATCCGTGCCGGTACAGCAGCAGCGCGGCCAGGAGCCGGACGAGCACCTGCACCGCCGCGACCACGCCCGCCGTCCGGGGCGGCGCGGCCAAGGCGAGATCGGCGGCGACGATCGCCGTCACGGCGGCGACCGTCTGCCACGGCGCCACCGCGAACACGCCGCACAGACCGAGCACCACCGCGTCGATGGCGGCGGCCACCACGGCGACCACCACCGACTGGCGAGCCAGCGACCTGCTCACGTCCACCAGTTCGTCACCGCCTCCATTCGGTTCCGGTGCCGAGCCCTGAGGGTGATCCTAATGATCGGGCCCCGTCCGAAGACGCCGCACGGACGACAACTCTGCCCGGGTGCGGACGCGCCCGCGTCCCCCGTGCGGGGGACGCGAAGTCCCTCGTCGGCGCGATGTCTTCCCAGGCCCGAGCCCGTAGCGTCGGGGATCGACGGCAGACGAAGAAGGAGTACCCATGGGCCGTGTGGAGTTCGAGTTGCTGACCTACGCCATCCCAGCATTCGCGGCGCTCATGCTGGTCGAGTGGATCGCCTACCGCCGTGATCCCGACCGATCCGGCAACGGCGGATCGGCCCGCGACACCGCATCCAACGTGACGACGTTCACGCTGGGCAGGCTGGTCAAGCCGCTGATGCAGCATCTGGTGCCGTTCTCGGCGGTCGTCGTCGCCGCGGCGATCACGCCGCTGCACCTGTCGCCGCGATCGTGGTGGGTCTGGGTGCTCGGCTTGATCGTGACGGATCTCTGCTACTACTGGGCGCACCGCGCCGATCACCGGGTCCGGCTGATGTGGACCGCGCACAACGTGCACCACTCCAGCGAGCACTTCAACCTCTCCACCGCGCTGCGTCTCTCCTGGCTGCACCCGATCCCCAACATCCTGCGTGGACTGGCGTGGGTGCCCGCCGCGCTGCTCGGCTTCCCGGCCTGGATGATCTTCCTGTTGCAGGGCATCGGGTTGCTCTACCAGTTCCCGATCCACACCCAGCGGGTCGAGACGCTGCCGCGCCCGATCGAGTTCCTGTTCAACACCCCGTCGCACCACCGCGTGCACCACGGGTCGAACAAGCCCTACATCGACAAGAATTACGGCGGCATCCTCATCATCTGGGATCGCATGTTCGGCAGCTTCGCCGCCGAGTCCGAACCGGTCCGCTATGGCCTCACCAAGAACATCGGCACCGACAATCCGCTGAAGGTCAACTACCACGAACTGGCGGCGCTGATCCGCGACGTGCGCGGCGCGAGCACCTGGCGCGGGCGGCTCGGGTACGTCTTCGGCCCGCCCGGGTGGACCGAGCACCCCGCACCGCCTGCCTCGATCGAGCCGCCGGTCCGCGCCGAGGAGCACGTCCCAGCCGTGCGGCTCGCGTCCTGATCGACTGGTGACGGGTAGCCGGGCGGCACCAGCCGTCCGGCTACCGGCGGCATCGGTGCCGTTCGAAAGCGGTGGATGACGTGAGCTCGGATCAGACGGAATCGAGATAGAACCGCAGACTCGTGATGCCGTCGCCATCGGTCGCGAACTCCACGACCGCGACTCCCGGTATCGCGCCGAGCCGCACACTCGCCGTGACGGTGCGTCCGGCGGCGATCACCTTGCTCCAGCGCATGTTGCGCGCCCGATTCGTGAACTCCTCCATCGACACCGGTGTGCCCGCGGGCAGTTCGATGTCGATTCGCTGCCCGAGCAGCTCGCGCACGCGGCTGAGGTCGGTGCTCGCCGCGGCGGCGAAAAGCTTTGTAGTAGCTCGCTTTCCGCGACGACCCACGCCGCCGAGCGCCCGCAGCATGCCCAGCGCCCCGCCGACGCCTTGGTTGACGATCAATTGCGGTCCGAGCTTCAACGCGGCGGCGAGGCCGGGCAGCCCGGTGCGCAACAGCTGCCAGATCATGCCCGCCAGCTCCCAGTGCGCGGCCAGGTAGGCGATCTTCCAGACGCCGTCCTGTTCCACCAGCCGGTAGCGCAGATGCATCGGGACCGAGACGGTGGCGCCGGTCGACATCGTTGTGACGATGGTGAGGTCGCGCAGCACCGTCGGCGGATGGACCAGGTCGCGCTCGACCCGGAACGCGATGGTGTTCGGCCCGATGAAGGTGTCGTAGAAGCGTTCGATGGCGGCGCGGCCGACGTGCGGGCGCGAGCCCACCGGGTCGTTGACCTCCGCGTCCGGGGCGAACAGGCCGACCCACGCGGACTTGTCGTGCGCGGCGACCGCGAGCGGCGACGCCTCGACGGCCGTCAGCAGCGCTGCGCTCGAGTGATCCAGCGGCATGGCAGAACCTCCGTCGACGTGAACCGGACTCGACACATGGTAGAACAAGTTCTAGTTCTGGCGTCGTGTTCCGGTGCGTCCGCGCCGGTCGCCTCCGCACGACAAGGAACTCGATGGTGCGGACGCTTCGCCACCACCGCCGTCGGCTTCGATCTGGAGAAGTTCGCCGACTGTCCGGTGGATCGGAAAGCCTTGATTCCGTTCGTAACCTGACCTCGGGGGCCTGTGCCGCTCGCGAATCTATCGAGTCGGTGATATTGCATCGGACCAACTGGTCGCGGGTAGTTACCTGCGCTTTCTCGGATAGCTTCGACAAAACGATGCGGAAACGCTGCGTTTGGGCGATTTCGGGCTACAGTCGGGTCATGGGTATCGAGTACGCGAGCGTCATCGATCTACCCCGGTCCGAGGTTTTCGCCTGGCACGCGCGCCCCGGCGCCATGACCCGCCTGGCGCCGCCCTGGCAGCCGGTGTCGCCCCGCGCCGAATCTGACTCGCTCCGCGACGGGCAGGCGGTGCTCGGACTGCCCGGCGGCCTGCGCTGGGTGGCCCGGCACGATCCTCGTGAGTACGACCCGCCGCGCCGATTCGTCGACGCGGTGACCGTCGACGGAATCGGGTCGCTGCCCGCCGGGCTGCTGCCGTGGCGGCACACCCACGATTTCGAGGTCGTCGACGAGACGCGCACCCGGGTGGTGGACCGGGTGGACGCGCCGGTGCCCGCCGCGGTGCTGCGCCCCATGTTCGCCTACCGTCACCGGCAGCTCGCCGACGATCTCGCGGCCCACGCGCGGGCGGCGGGGGCGGGGTTCGTGTCGAAGACCGTCGCGGTGACCGGAGCATCCGGCACGGTCGGTTCGGCACTGGCCGCGTTCCTGTCCGCCGGCGGGCATCGCGTGGTGCGGCTGGTCCGGCATCCACCCCGCGCCGCGGACGAAAGGCAGTGGGTCACCGCCGAGCCCGCGCCGGATCTGCTCGACGGCGTGGACGCGGTGGTGCATCTGGCCGGCGCTTCCATCGCGGGCCGGTTCACCGAGGGGCACAAGCGAGCCATCGCCGACAGCCGGATCGGACCGACCCGCGCACTCGCCGAAGTGGCGGCCCGGGCGGCGGTGCCGGTGTTCGTGAGCGCTTCCGCGATCGGCTACTACGGCGCCGACCGGGGCGACGAGGCGCTGACCGAGCAGTCGGCGCGCGGTGCGGGCTTTCTCGCCGACGTGGTCGAAGGATGGGAGGCCGCCACGGCGCCCGCCGCGGAGGCGGGGGTGCGGGTGGTGCGCGTGCGCACCGGAATCGTGCAGTCCCCGCGCGGCGGCACGCTGCGGCTGTTGCGCCCGTTGTTCACGGCCGGGCTCGGCGGCCGCATCGGTGACGGTCGGCAATGGCTGTCGTGGATCGGGATCGATGACCTGATCGACGTCTACCATCGGGCGCTCTGGGACACCGGGTTGTCGGGTGCGGTCAATGCGGTTGCTCCGCAACCCGTTCGGAACGCGGAGTACACCGCGGTCCTCGCGGGCGTGTTGCACAGGCCCGCACTGTTGCCGGTGCCGGGGTTCGGTCCGGCGCTGCTACTGGGGCGCGAAGGCAACCGGGAAGTGGCATCGGCCAGCCAGCGTGTCGTGCCCGCGCGACTGGCCGAAGCCGGTCACCCGTTCCGCACCCCGGCCCTGGAACCGGCGCTGCGGCACTTGCTCGGCAGGCCCGCGGACTGACCTGGGCGACACCGAGGGGACGCCTGAGGCGGTTCTGGGTCCGGCGGGATGTCGTTCATGGGCGAGTCGCGTCCGGTCGGTGGCCGCAGTCGACGCGAGGCGTTGCGTAGGCGAGGGCCGAATCGTGTTACGGCGCATCGCTGCCGACGGGTGGCGAGAGCTGGGATGGCGGTGGCGTGTGCTCGATCATCGCTCGTCTTCCTACTGTGGCGCTGCGACAGCGATACACCTGTCGGTAATGCATCAATTTTGCATCGAATATTGGGAGAAGGATCGGTGCCGTCAGTCATCGATCGGGTCCCACATGATCTGCGCCGGAGAACGATCCGCGGCGAGTGTTCCGTTCCGGCGTATCTCGACGCCTCAGGCGAGCAGGTCGGCGGCGTCGAGCAGACTGTCGACACGTTCCACGCCGTCGGGGAGGAGGACCGCCTCCCAGCCGGGGCCGCCGACCAGGACTCGGGCCCTCGCGCCGAGGCACGCGCGTACCGCGGAGGTCAGCGCGGTGGACTCCTGCTGCGACCACAGCAGCACGGCGGCGGGGTTTTCGAACCGGGCCAAGGTGTCGGCGAGCGCGGCGGCGGGCACGTCGGCGCCGAGCATCCGCGCCCCCACACCGCGTTCGGCGAGGGCCGCGCGCAGCACCTCCAGCGGAAGCGAATGCGTTTCCCCGCTGGTGCAGGCGAGTACCACCGGCGTCGTGCCGACGGGCGCCGACGGCGGGTTCGTCCGGTGCAGCACCGAGATCACGCACCAGGACAGCAAGTGCTCCACATCGATGCAGCCCTCACCGCTGAGCTGGCGGTCGACGATGTCGGCGAAAGCCGGTCGGCACAGCAGATCCCAGGTGTCCACCACGCCGAACGCGCGGACATGCGCTTCGATCCGATCGGAGACCGCGGTGGTGTCCAACGCGAAGGCCGCCTCCAGCAACGATTCGCGGCGCCCGAGGGTGGGCGCGGGCCCACGCACCGCGGCGGCCGCACCCGCCGGGCTCGCGCCCGCGCGGATCAGGGTCAGCATCCGCTCGAGCATGGCGATGTCGGCCTCGGTGTACAGGCGGTGCTTGCCAGGGCGGTGCTGCGGCGGGCCGATGTCGTAGCGGCGGTTCCAGCTGCGCAGCGTCGCGGTCGGGATACCGAGGCGTTCGGCGACCGCGCGCACCGTGTATCCGGCCGCGTCGGACACGGGGACGGGACCGGCGGGCATCGCACTATTCTGCCCGCCGCCGACGGGATTCGTTCCACCCGGCCGGTCGACGGGTCCGCGCGGCGGCGCCACGTCATCCTCGATCTCTGGCCGGGCGGTCGCGCGTGAGCCGACGGGCTGTCGCCGTGCGCCGGGGCGCTGTCCGCGGTGTCATCGGTCCTCCGTGAAGAGCTGTTTGCATCAATTATGCATCGTTCTATGGTAATGTGGACCGCGTCGCCGATTTCCGAGGAGTTAGCGTGCACCGTCGCGATCTGCTGCGTACGTCCACCCGCCTGCTCATCGCGGCGGTGTCGGCCCTGTCCGTCACGGCGCTGGCGGCTGTGGGCGCCTCCGGGGAGCCCGGTCAGGTCGCCGGGCCCGCGCCGGTGCCGCGCCTCGAACTGGAGCGGTATCTGGGCACGTGGCGTCAACTCGCCGCTATCCCGCAGTACTTCAACCTCACCTGCGCGCGGGACACGCAAGCGAACTACGCGCTCGATCCGCAGGGCAATATCGCGGTGCGCAACACCTGCACCACGTGGGCGAACACGCAGAACGAGATCAACGGCACCGCGGTGGTCAACGATCGGGAGACCGGGGCGCAACTGCACGTCAGCTTCCCCAGCGTGCCGACCCAAGACGCTTTGGACGGGCCGACCAACTACATCGTCACCGCGCTCGGCCCGGACTATTCGTGGGCGGTGGTCACCGACCCGAGCCGGGCATCCGGATTCGTCCTGGCTCGCGCGGTGTCGCTGGACGCCGATGCGTGGCAGCAGGTGCGCGCGGCGATCACCGCCGCGGGCCAGAACACCTGCCTGTATCTGACCTCACCGACGACAGGCGGTGAGTCGCGCATCGTCCCGCTCTGCGCGGGGTGATCCGGCGTGTTCGGCGCTCGCGAGGGTCGCGTCGCGCGGTATGGCTGAGCCGCCCGATGCCGTCCCGGCGCGGCCCTCATGGGCGCCGAGCACGACCGCACCGTCCGAAGGAGGCTCGAGAATGACCATTCGTGCCGCATGTCGGGAGCGTGTGCGGTGACCGTCACGATCGCTTTGTTCACCCGCGACCTGCGGGTGCGAGACAATCCGGTGCTGACCGCCGCGCACCGGGAGGGCGCCGAGGTGGTGCCGCTGTTCGTGCTCGACGACGCCATCCTCTCCGGCCGCTTCGCCGCGCCCAACCGAGCCAGGTTCCTCGCCGCCGCCCTCGCCGAGTTGGACGACGAACTGCGCGCCATCGGCGGCGGCCTGGTCGTGCGCCGCGGTGACGTGGCCGCGGAGGTCGATCGCGTGGCGGCGCAGGTGCGCGCCGCGAGCGTGCACGTCGCCGCCGACGTCAGCGGCTACAGCCGCCGGCGGGAACGCGCGCTGCGCGAGCTTCTCTCCCGCCGCGGCTGCCTGCTGCACACGCATCCCGCCACCGTCACCGCCGCCGATCCGGAGACGCTGTTGCCCGCCACGGGGCGCGACCACTTCGCGGTCTTCAGCCCGTATTTCCGGCGCTGGACCGACGCGCTACAGCGCAAGCCGCTGAACAAGCCGCGCAACCTCACGGTGCCGCGGGTGTCCGGCCTGCCGCTGCCGGACGCGGCCGAGCTGTGCGCGGGCCCGACGTCGCCCCAGCTCACGGTGGGCGGTGAGACGACGGGCCGGAAGATCCTGCGCGACTGGTTGTCCGGCCCGGTGGAACACTACGCGCGCGACAACGACGACCTCGCCGCCGACGCCACCTCACGGCTGTCGCCCTACCTCCATTTCGGCTGCTTGTCGCCGGTGGAACTGGCGCACCGGGTCGACATGTCGAGCGAGGGCGGCCACGCGTTCGCCAGGCAGCTGGCTTGGCGCGACTTCTACCACCAGTTGCTGGCCGCCCGCCCGTCCGCGGCCTGGTCGGACTACCGTCCCCGCTCGATCCGCTGGCGCGACGACCAGCAGGCGATCGACGCCTGGCGGGACGGGCGCACGGGGCACCCGGTCGTGGACGCGGGCATGCGGCAGCTGCGCGCGGAAGGCTGGATGCACAACCGGGCACGACTGATCACTGCCAGCTTCCTGACCAAGTCGCTGCTGGTCGACTGGCGGGTCGGAGCGGAGCACTTCCTGCGCTGGCTGGTGGACGGCGATCTGGCGAACAACCAGCTCAATTGGCAATGGGTCGCGGGTACGGGGACCGACACCAGGCCCAACCGGGTGCTCAATCCGCTGCGCCAGGCGCAGCGCTACGACCCGGACGGCGCGTACGTCCGGCGCTGGATTCCGGAGCTGGCGCATCTACCCGGTGCGCGCATTCACCGACCGTGGCGGGAAAACGTCGATACGGCGGACTACCCGGCGCCGATCATCGACGTCGTCGGGATGTAGTGGGGCCGAGTCACCCGGACAGCTCGTTCGGCGGCTGCGCGACGAGCACGGCGTCGGCGACCGACTCGAAGGCTCTGATCACGTTCTCCAGTTCGTCGCCGACATCCCGCATCCCGGCGATCGCCGCCAGATCGTCGATGTCGAAGTACCACCGTGCGAACAAGCGGCGGAACGCGTCGTCGGCGTCACCCGCGAGCCGCAGGATCTCGGCGCGATAGCGCGCCGCCCCGACCGGATCCCACGGTGCCGCGAACGATCGGGCCGTGTTCCGGCCGCATTCCTCGACGATGCCGATGATCTCGGCGAGTTCGTCCGCGAGCGCCGTCACGCGGTGCCGGTGGGCGAGTTCGGCTGTCGCCGCGAGGTGGACCACGACATCGCGCAAAGCGCGGGTGAGATCGCAGTTCGGCTCGCACGCGATGCCCTCGGCGAGTGCCGAGAGCCGAGCGTGTACCGCGTCGGGAACGACGGGAAGCATGTCGAGCATCGCCGCGGCCCGCCCGACCGTATCCGCCGCCCGCCGAGAACAGTCGTGCGAGTGTCTCCGGGCCAACGGTTGCGACGATGTCACAGGTGCTCCTGACGGTCGATCGAAAGGTTTGCGCGCGGCGACGTTCCGCCCCGCGGTCGCGACCGGTGCCGCGACACAGATGATTCGAAGAGCGAGGACACGCGGATCAAGCCGCCTCGACCACCTACGTTCCCGCGCGAGCTTGGCGAATCCCGTTCGCGCGCGTTTGAATTGATGTGTCGAGGATTTGCCATGTCCGAGGAAAGGGGCCTGTCATGGGCACCGTCGAAATCGCGATCACCATCGGCCGCATCGTGGACACCTTGCAGAAGGCGCTGATCCTGCTCATCCTCTGAGCGACTCGTGTTTCCCGGGCCCGCCGACGAAGGTTGCCCGGGAATCACGGAGATTCGCTGGATCGTTCTCCCGGTCGATCAGTCGCCGTGCACCGACCGGTGGAACTCCCATGCGTCGGAGACGATGTCGGCGAGGTCGGGGCGCTGTGGCTTCCAGCCGAGCCGGGTCCCCGCTTTGCCGCTCGCGGCCACGCAGACGGCCGGGTCACCCGGCCTGCGCGGGCCGTAGTGGACCGGGAAATCGCGTCCGGTGACTTCGCGCACCGTGTCGAGCACCTGCCGGTTGGAGTACCCGCTGCCGTTGCCGAGGTTGTACACCTCGTATTCGCCGGGACGGATGGCCTCCAGCGCCAGCAGGTGCGCGGCGGCCAGATCGGCCACATGCACATAGTCGCGGATGCAGGTGCCGTCCGGCGTCGGGTAGTCGGTGCCGTAGAGGGTGAACGAATCACGTTGTCCCGCAGCGGCTTGCAGCAGGATCGGGATCAGGTGCGACTCCGGCTCGTGCCGCTCGCCCAGGTGCGTGTCACCGGTGGCGACGGCGCCGGAGGCGTTGAAGTAGCGCAGCGACGCCGCGCCGAGTTCGCTCGCGCCGCACTCGCCCGCGATCATCAGGTCCACCGTCGCCTTGGTCGCCGCGTACGGGTTGGCCGGACGCACCTCGGCGCTTTCGTCGAAGGGTGTGCTGCCGTCGCCGGTGTACATCGACCCGGTGCTGGAGAAGATCAGGCGCGGGGTGCCCGCGGCGCGAACGGCGCGCAACAGGGCGAGCGAGCCTTCGATGTTGTTCCACCAGTACTTCTCCGGATTCGCGACCGATTCGGCGACCTCGATCTTGGCGGCGAAGTGCAGCACGCCGTCGAAGCCCGCCGCCGGGGTGAGCACATCGGCGACGCGGTGGATCGACAGCTCGTGGAACGTCGCGCGCGGCGGAAGGTTCGCCGGGAAGCCGGTGGACAGGTCGTCGAGAATCACCACTTCATGGCCCGCGTCGACGAGTTGATGCGCGACGACGCTGCCGATGTAGCCGGCGCCGCCGGTGACGAGAAGCTTCACGGATGTCCTCTCCTGGGGTGGCTGGCGGAAGATCTCAGGGTAGGCCGTGACGAGGGCGTCGACGGCCGGGTCCGGGTTCCGAACCATCATCGCGTCCGAGCCCGGCCGGGGAACGCTGTCTAAGCTGTGAATTCGCTGGAGATATCGATCCGGCTGCCAGCTATTTCCCAGCGCAGTATCGGGCTCCCTCGAGATCCCGGGCCGAGCATCGTTCTCGCGGTCGAAGTCCGGCCGATGGCCCCACGGGCCGATACCAAGGAGAACGAGTATGAAGGCGTTGAAGTCCAAGGTGGCGAAGGCCGCGGCCGTCGGAGGCATCGCTCTGGCGGCGGTCGGCGTCGGCGCGGGCGTCGCGAGCGCGGATCCGGGCCACGACGATCGTGACCACGGCCGCGGCCCGGTTCCCGAGCAGCACCACCAGGACCCGCAGCCGAGCCCGCACGGATTCTGGTTCTTCAACCAGTGGGTCCCGTTGCCCTGAGTCCTTCGACACGCCGCCGATCAGGTCGATTACCTCGCTGGTAATCGACCTGATCGGCATTGTGGGCGAGGCTCGGATCATGGTGACGAACAGCAGGCGGCGAAACCGCTCCGCACTGGCCGGTGCGCTGCGCGGCTTGGCGCTCGGGCGGGTCGCGCTGGGCTCGGCCGCGCTCGTGGCCCCGCGGACGCTGACCACGGCGCTCGGCGTGCGGCCCACGCCCGAGCTCGACTACATGGCCCGGATCTTCGGCGCGCGGGCGATCGCGCTCGGCCTCGGGTATCTCACCGCGCCCGCCGAGGAGCTGCCGCGCTGGCAGCGCCTGGCGTTGCTGGTGGACATCCTCGACACGACACACGGCGGGGTGCGCGTCCTGCGCGGCGACGTCCCCCGGCCGACCGCGGTCGCGCTGGTCGCCCTGACCGGCGGGTACATGCTCGTCGGCGCGACCAGGCTGGCCAGGGATCTGCTGTGAATGTCTTTGGCACACTGGTGCGATGGCGACCGTTGTGGCATTCCACGCGCACCCCGACGACGAGACGCTGCTGACCGGCGGGACGCTGGCCGGACTGTCCGCCGCCGGGCACCGGACCGTCATCGTGGTGGCCACCGACGGCCATATGGCCGATCTCGACGGCCGGAAGGCGCTGCGGCTCGGTGAGTTGGAGGCGAGCGCCGCCGCCCTCGGCGTGCACCGCGTAGCGCACCTCGGCTACGCCGACAGCGGGCACGGCCCGGTGCTGTACGCCGACCCGCCGGACCGGATGCGATTCGCCCGCGCGGACCCCGAGGACGCGGCGCGTCGGCTGGCCGCGATCCTGCGCGAGGAGAACGCGGAGATCCTGCTCAGCTACGACCGCAACGGAGGGTACGGCCACCGCGACCACATCCGCGTGCACGAAGTGGGCAAACGCGCGGCCGAATTCGCTGAAGTGCCGCGCGTTCTGGACGCCACCCTGCCCCGCGATGGTTACGCACGCCTCGTGCGTTCGCTGACGCGGCTGGGACTTCCTTTCCACTACGACTTGTCGGTGCTCGACTCGTTCTACAGTCCACGTTCGGCGATCACCCACCGGATCGACGTCTCCGCCCAAGCCGCCCGTCGCAAGACCGCTCTGGCCGCCCACCGGTCGATCATCGAGGGCTCCAGCCGCTTCGCGGCCATCGCGAAGGTGCTGCTCCGCATGCCGACGCCGGTGCTCGCCCGGGTGATGCGCTGGGAGTGGTTCGCCGAAGAAGGCGCTACCTCGACCTCGGGAACTCCGCTCGACGACATCTTCCGGCCCGCGTCCCGCTGAGCGGTGTGCCCTCTCAGGTTCGCGACCCACCGCGTTACTTGTGCGATTGCGCCGACGAGATTTTCCGAAGCAAGCAGCATTCGATTCCGGCGCGGGTCGTGATGCGCGGGCTGGTCCGACTGGATCCGGACGAGCGCCGCTGGGACCGCGCCGAACCCGGGCGCTACCAGCCGGTGCGTCGATGCCGATAGAGCACGGTCGGTGGTTGCCCGCGCGTGAACGGGAAGCCGACCGGTGTTCGACGGTTGCGTCAGGTGAGCGGTGAGGTTCGGCGCGGAAGCCTCTCTCGCGGCGGCCTACTGCGGTGGCATGCGCTCACCTGCGGAGCGCGTATCGGCGGGTTCCCGAGGCAACACCACGGTGAAGGTCGCACCGCGGCCCGGTTCGCTGTCGACCGACACCCGTCCGCCATGGGCCGTCACCAGGGCTTGGACGATGGACAGGCCGAGGCCGGCGCCGCCGCTGGTACGGGTGCGTGACGCGTCCGCGCGGTAGAAGCGTTCGAACACCCGGGCGGCGGCCTCGGGAGACAGGCCGGGGCCCGCGTCGATCACGTCGACCCGGACACGATCGGGAGCGGCCGTGAGCCGCACCGTGATCGGCGTTTCCTGCGGTGTGTGGGTCAGGGCGTTGCCGAGCAAGTTGCCCAGTACCTGGCGCAGGCGGGCCTCGTCGCCGATGACGTCCATGGTTCCCTCGCCGTCGCCGAGTGCCAGTGTGATCGGGCGATCCGGCGCGTCGGGCGAGGGTTTCTGGCGGGCGGCGATGGCCCTGGCGTTGTGCACGGCGTCGCCGGCGAGGGCGAGCAGGTCGACGGGTTTGCGCTCCAGCGGGCGTTTCTCATCCAGTCGCGCCAGCAACAGCAGATCTTCGACCAGCAGACCCATCCGCTCGGCCTCGGCCTCGATCCGGCCGACCACCATCCCCGCGTCGCTGCTGGCGCCCTGACGGTACAGCTCGGCGAAACCGCGGATCGTGGTCAGCGGCGTGCGCAGTTCGTGGCTGGCGTCCGCGACGAAGCGGCGCATCCGCGTCTCCGAGCGGCGGGCCGCTTCCTCCGAGGCCTCGGTCGCGGCCACGCCGTGCTGGATCTGCGCGAGCATCTCGTTCAACGACCGCGCCAGATGGTCGACCTCGGTGTCGACGCCGCGCACCGGGACCCGCCGGTGCAGGTCGCCGCCTGCGATCGCCGCCGCGGTCTGCTCCACCTCGCGCAAGGGCCGCAGGCTGCGCCGGATGACCAGGTAGCCGACGGCGCCGAGGGCAAGCAGTGCCGCCGCCCCCGTGCCGATCTCGAAGAAGATCAGCCGCGATACCGTCTCCTGGTTGTCGGTGAGTGGCAGGCCGATGGTGGTCGAGCCGTACTGGTTGGTGGTGGTCAGTACGCGCCAGCGCACCGAGGAACCGTCCGCGGAACCCACCGTCTGCGGGGTGTGGGCTTTCGCGCCGCTGAGATCCGGGTTGCCCGCGGCGCTGTTGGCGCCCGGTAGGTCCTGATACACCTGCCCGTCGGCGCCGGTACGCAGTTCGAAGAACCGGCGCGGCTGTTCGCCCGCCGATCTCGGCTGTACCGGCAGGGCCGGGAGATCGGCCGGAAGCCATTGCACTCGACCGTCGCTGGTCGTCACTTGGCGCATCGGACGCGGTTCCGCCCACTGCCGTGCCGCGTCGTAGAGCTGCTCGTCGGTGCGCTGGGTGAGCGATCGGCTCAGCGCCGAGGTCACCGCCGCGCCCGACGCGAACAACGCCGCCGCGGTCAACAGCAGCAGCACGATCACCAGCCCTATCCGCAGCGGGACCGCCGACACTCGCCGCGCGAGTTTCTCCCGTACGCTCACGTCCGGCTCGCCTGCGGTTCGCGCAGCACGTATCCCACGCCACGCAGCGTGTGCAGCAGCTTCGGTTCGGTGGTGTCGATCTTGCGCCGCAGGTACGACACATACGACTCGACCACGCCCGCGTCGCCGCCGAAGTCGTAGCGCCAGACGTGGTCGAGGATCTTCGGCTTGCTCAGCACCTTGCCCGCGTTGACCATGAAGTACCGCAGCAGGGTGAACTCGGTCGGCGACAGCGACACCGGCGCGCCCGCTTTCCACACCTCGTGGCTGTCGTCGTCGAGCACGAGGTCGCCGACCGACATCCTGCTGGCGTTCTCCTGGACGGACTGTATTCCGCTGCGGCGCAAGATGACTCGGAGCCGGGCGATGACCTCATCCAGGCTGAACGGCTTGGTCACGTAGTCGTCCGCGCCGAGGGTGAGGCCGGTGAGCTTGTCGTCGACGTCGTCACGCGCGGTCAGGAAGAGCACGGGGGCGTCGACCCCGTCGGCGCGCAGTCGCCGCAGCATCCCGAACCCGTCCATGCCCGGCATCATCACGTCGACGACGAGCGCGTCCGGCCGGAAGGTGCGCACGCGGTCCAGCGCCTCGGTTCCGCTGAGCGCGGTGGCCACCTCGAAGCCCTGGAACCGCAGGCTCACGGCGAGCAGTTCGATGATCATCGGTTCGTCGTCCACGATGAGGACGCGGGCTTCGGGTTCGGTGCCGGTCATGATCCCATGATTGCGCCGCAGGCACGGAGCGACCTGCGAGCAAGCTGGGTATTTCCTGGGAGCCACGCGGGCGCGGACACGCGAACGGAGTATCGCCGCGTCGCGGGACGCGGCGATACTCCGTCGGCAGGGATCGGAATCGTCAGCTGGTGGGTGCGGTCAGGTCGTAGACCGTGACGTTGCCGACCGTCTTCGCGGTGTAGTGCGCCTTCACCCACTCGGTGATCTCGTCCGCGGCCGACTTCTCGTCCCCGGAGCCGGGCCGCATGCCCTGCCCCTGCGCGATGAACCAGTGCACCTCGCCATCGGCCACGTACTGCTGGAACCGAGCCAATGTCGGCGCGTCGTCGCCGCCGCTGAAGCCGCCGATCGCGATCACCGACGTGCCGGTGCGCAATTCCAAGCTCGACGCGGTGCCGGAGCCGATGCTCGCCGCCGACCACCGGCTGTCGGTGTTCTTCAGCAGGGCGTTCAGCTCGGCGTTGTCGGCGCTGCCGCCCGGTCCACCGCCGCCGGGAGCACCGCCCGTGGGAGCCCCGTCACCGGTCGGCATGCCGCCGTCGGCCGTCATGTCTCCGGTGGGCAGTTCGCTGCCGGTGGGAGCCGCGTCTCCGGTCGGCCGGCTTGTGCCGGGAGGAGCCACGCGGCCGGCCCCGGACGCTCCGTCGGCGGCCTCGGCGCGGCCGTCGTCCGCTCCCGGGCCCGGACCACCGGCTCCGCCCGCACCGGGCCCGCCCATGGAACCCGCCTGCGCGGGCCCGGAGGTGGGGATGCCGCCGCTGTGCGCGTGGGTGACCGTTTCGACCGCGTAGGCCGTCGACCCGGCGAATCCGGCGAGTAACGCCGTGGCCGCGATCGCGACGGCGATCCGGCGGTGCGCGCCGACCAGCAGCGCCACCGTGGCGATCGCCGTCGCGGCCACTACGGTCCAGCGCAGCCACGGCAGCCAGTCCGGCGTGCGGTTCAGCAACACGAAAGCCCAGGCGCCGGTGACCGCCGACAGCAGTGCCAAGGTGATCCTGGCCGTCACGTGCCCGCGCCGCCGCCACAGTTGCGTCACCGCGATCGCGGCGACACCGGCGACGCCCGGCGCCAGGGCCACCGTGTAATACGGGTGGATGATGCCGCTCATGTAGCTGAAGACCAGGCCGGTACCGAGCAACCAACCGCCCCAGAGGATCAACCCCGCCCGCAGCCGATCGGTGCGCGGCGCGCGGCCACTCAGCCATAGCCCGGCGACCAAGCCGATCAGCGCGACCGGAAGCAGCCAGGAGACTTCGGTCGCCATGGTGCCGCTGAACAGCCGGGCCAGTCCGGTGTCGCCGCCGAACGCGCCGCCCATGCCCCCGCCGCCGGGGCCGCCGGATCCCCCTCCACTCGGATTGCCGCTGCCGCCGAGCAACCGGCCCATGCCGTTGTAGCCGAGCGCCAGTTCCCACAGGCTGTTGTCGGTCGACCCGCCGATGTACGGGCGCGAATCCGCGGGCCACAACTCCACCAGCAGCACGTACCAGCCGCCCGCGACCACCATGGCCGCGCACGCGGTGACCAATTTGCCGATGCGAGACCAGAATCCGCCCGCTCCCGCGACCAGGAACACCGAACCCAGGGCGGGCAGGATCAGGAACGCCTGCATCATCTTGGTCAGGAACGCGAAACCGATGGCGACACCGGCCAGCGCGAGCCAGCCGGTGCTCGCCGAACGCCAGCGCGGGTCGTGCGAGTCGATCGCCCGCACCGTGCAGTAGGCCGCCGCGATCAACAGCAGGGTCAGCAGCGCGTCCGGGTTGTCGAAGCGGAACATCAACGCGGCGACGGGAGTCGCCGCCAGCGCCGCACCCGCCAGCAGGCCCGCGCCGGGCCCGCTCCAACGCCGCACCGCGGCGTACAGCAGGGCCACCGAGCCGACGCCCATCAACGCTTGCGGCGCAAGCAGCGACCACGAGCCGAATCCGAACAGCCGCCCCGACAGCCCCATCACCCATAGCGCCGCGGGCGGCTTGTCCACCGTGATCGCGTTGCCCGCGTCGTGCGCGCCGAACAGCAGTGCCTTCCAGCTCTGCGTGCCCGCCTGCGCCGCGGCGGCGTAATACTCGTTCGCCCAACCGGATACCGTCAGATTCCACAGATACAGCACCGCGGTCGCGCCGAGCAGCGCGAACAACGCCGGGCGCGCCCATCGCGGTTGGGTCGCGGGCCCGAAGAACACGCGATCCGCCCGGGACCGGCGTGCCGGTGCGCGATGGGCGCCGACGAGTCGCTCGTCGGCCGCAACGCCCGGCGGGACGCTCGTGATCAGCGCCATGATTTCGCCTTCCTTTCGTCTGAACCTCTGCTCGAAGGCTAGGAAGGCAGCCTGCCCGCAAGCTGGGGCAAACCTGGGAGTGCGCTGTGCGGCCGAGCGGCCCTCGTCACTCGCTCGGCGGGATCAGACCGTGCTGACCACCTCCTCGTACGCCAGTCGCGGCGAACGCGGGAACCACGCGTTCGGGCCCGGCTTGCCGATATTGACCACGACGAGGCCGGTGTATTCGCCGCCAGGGAAGAAGTCCTCGTCCAGGCCCGCGCCGTCGAAGCCGTTCATCGGGCCCGCCGCCAGACCGGCGGCACGGACGCCGAGGATGAAGTAGCCGATCTGGATCAGGGCGTTGAAGCGCGCGGACTCCGCGCGGTAGTCGGCGTCCGCGAAGTAGTCCTTGGCCTCCGGCGCGTGCGGGAACACCGTGGGCAGGTGCTCGTGGAAATTCAGGTCGGCGGCGAGGATCGCCGACAGCGGCGCGGCGGCCGTCTTCGGCTTGTTGTTGTCGATCATGTGGGTGACCAGCCGGGCCCTGGCCTCGGGGCTGCGCACCAGAACGATCCGCAGCGGTTGCTGATTCATCGAGGTCGGTCCGTATTTGACCAGCTCGTAGATCGCGCGGATCTGCTCGTCGGTGACCGGCTCGTCGGTGAAGGCGTTCGCCGTGCGGGCCTCCCGGAACAGCAGGTCCCCGGCGTCGGCGGCGAGCGTGAGCAAATCCGGCTGAACGGAGTTCACAGGGTTTCTCCTCGATAGTGGTCGGATCAGTCGTGGACGACGCGCCGCGACCGGGTCAGCAAGGCGCCGTCGGCGCGGACGAGCACGTCGTGCACGACGCAGCTCGGCGCGATCTCCGGCTTGCTGTTCGGGCGGATCTTCACCACCAGGCAGTAGGCGGTGGACACGATGGTCCCGTCGTCCTGCGGCTGCAGGTTGATCATGTTGAACCAATGCCTGCGCTGCATCGGGTCGGTTTCGAAGCGCTTGTGGAACTCGACCAGGTCGGCGATGATCCCGGCCCTGGTCCGGGCCGGCGGAATGCCCGGTGTGTGCTCGAATTCCGCGTCCTCGGTGAAAGTCGCGGCGTAGCCGGGGATGTCGCGGTTGTCCAGCCGCTGCATCTGTTCGGCGTAGAACTGCTGGACCTCGGCGTACAACTCGGTGCGGCTGGCGACGGTGGTCATGGTTGCTCCTGTGGTCGCGGCGGGGCTCGGCTGCACGCCAGCGTGGTCCACGCCGCTAGAGCCTCGGTTGAGCCGACCTCCGTCGTCCGCGGTTGACCGGATCTATAGGACGCGGGTCGACCCTGGTGGTCGAGAAGCCCGGCGAGTTCGGAAGTTCGACCGATGGAGGAGTCATGGCGGAAAATCGGCGCGTCGCGCTGGTCACCGGAGCGACCAGCGGAATGGGCCTGGAGATCACCAAAAGCCTGGCGGCCCAGGGGATCGCGGTGTTCCTCTGCGCTCGGGATCAGCAGCGGGTGACCGACACGGTGAAGAGTCTGCAGGACGACGGTCACGAGGTGGACGGCACCGTCTGCGACGTCGCCGACGCCGCGCAGGTCCGCGAGTACGTCGACGCGGGTGTGCGGCGCTACGGCCCGATCGACATCCTGATCAACAACGCGGGCCGCAGCGGCGGCGGCGTCACCGCGCAGGTGACCGACGAACTGTGGTTCGACGTGATCAACACCAATCTCAACAGCGTGTTCCTGATGACGAAGGCGGTGCTGAACGCGGGCGGCATGCTCGAGCGCGGCAGCGGCCGCATCGTCAACATCGCCTCCACCGGCGGTAAACAGGGCGTGGTGCACGGCGCCCCGTATTCCGCGTCCAAGCACGGCGTGGTCGGCTTCACCAAAGCGCTCGGCCTCGAGCTGGCCAAGACCGGGATCACCGTGAACGCCGTGTGCCCCGGATTCGTGGAGACGCCGATGGCCGAGCGGGTGCGGGAGGTGTATTCGGGGCTGTGGGGCGTGGACACCGACGAGGTGCACGCCCGGGTCAGCGCGCGAGTGCCGATCGGCCGCTACGTGCAGCCGTTCGAGGTGGCGGCGATGGTCGACTATCTGATCGGGCCCGGAGCGGGCGCCGTCACCGCGCAGGCGCTGAACGTCTGCGGCGGCCTGGGTAATTACTGACAAGGAGTGACGGCAATGACCGCAGTGGAGGAGAACGTCCCCACCACCGGACACGAGGACTATCTGCGGGTGCTGGAGGCGATCCAGACCGGCGCGTTGCAGTTGCTCGCGGGCTTTCCGCAGCAGCCGAGCGCACTGCGCTTCCAGGTGGGGGAGGTGACCGTCGAGGCCGAGTGGGCGGCCGTGCCCGCACCGATCGCGGCGGCCGCGGTGGAAGCCGTCGCCGCGCCGGAGGCTCCCGCGCTCGGCGCGGTCGTCCGCGCGCCCAGTGTCGGCGTGTTCTATCGATGCCCTGAGCCGGGCGCGGACCCGTTCGTCGAGGTCGGCGAACGGGTGAGCGCCGGGCAGCAGGTCGGCATCGTCGAGGCGATGAAGTTGATGATCCCGGTGACGGCGCAGGCGGGCGTGATCACCGGGATCCTCAAGGAAGACGGCGAACCGGTTCAATTCGACGAGCCCCTGTTCTCGTATTCGCCGGAATGACGGTGTGTTTCGAGCGGGCGGCCGCGACGCCAGGTGAGCACCCGGCGTTGTGTCCGCCCGCCGACCTGTGCGGCGCCGATGAGCGTCAGCACGTCGCCGTTCAGCGACATCTGCCGCACCTGCTCGGTCCGCGCCCATGCCGGGTTGGAGCAGACGCTGATCGCGTGCACCACCTCCGTGCCGGTGCGCCGCCAGGTGCCCGCGTACCCCATGAACGGGGTGGCTCCCTGGGCTCCGTCGGTGCGCATCATGCTCACCGACATGTAACCGTGCGCGCCGTAGATCAGCAGGCCGCGCGGTGCGTCACCGAGCGGGCCCGTGCTGGTGACGTCCTGCTCGTCGATGTCGTAGTAGGAGACCAGTTCCCAGGTGCCGACAAGATCGGTTGCGTTCATGACACCGACGATGGCGGCCGCCGCTCTAATCACGCTGTAGCCGGTTGCCGGGCGAAGCGGTGACTGGCCCGCACCAGCTGCCAGACGACGTCCAGCTCCTCGCGATCGCGCGGCCCGTACACCATCACCAGCGTCCCGGGCAGGTATCCCCGCCGGGCCATCGGATGCGCCTCCGCCCAGCCCAGCCGAACCGGCTGCGCCACAGTGTCTTTCGGCAGGCACATGTGCAGACTGCCGTCCCCGTGCCCGTGCAGGTGGGCGAATTCGGTGCCCGCGAGATACGCCTCGCGGGGTCCATGGGCGATCGTCGGCCGCAGGTGCAGGGCCCGGGTGTCGGGCAGGGAGACTCCACTGCGGCCGAGCAGAACGCCGTCGAGCGTGGTCATCCGCGACCACAGCTCCTCTTGCAACTCCGGCGGAGCGATCTGGTCGAGTTGCTGGTGCGGATTGTGCGCACGAGTGCGCGGCCGGTCACCGGAGCGCCGTGGCAGATCCAGGCGGCCGTCCACTGTTGTCGTCGTCATGACTGTGCTCCCTTCGGATTTCGCGTATTCGCGACCCCTGGAAACACATTACTTTCCAAAGTATAGTAGTAACCAAGGGGAAAGTGACTTACCGGGAGGACGTATGACAACCGCGCCGGTCGACCCTTGTCCGATCACACCCGTCATCGACCTGGTGTTCGGCCGCTGGTCCACCCAGGTGCTCTGGGTGCTCACCCACGACGGCAAGCTGCGCTTCACCGAACTGCAACAGCGCATTCCCGGCCTGACACCCAAGGTCCTCACCCAGCGCCTGCGCCAGCTCGAACGCGACGGCCTGGTCGCGCGCACCTACCACCCCGAGGTCCCGCCGCGCGTCGAATACGAGGCGACCCCACTGGCCAGAACGCTCACCCCGGTGTTCAGCAGCATCGTGACCTGGTCGTCCGAACACCTCGGCGAGGTCCTCGCGGCCCGCGCCGCCTACGACGCGGGAGAGACCCCGGGCTGATCCGCCCTACCGAAGACACGAGTGATCCGTGGTCCAGGGCGGCCGCTGTCACTGCGCCGGCCATCGCGGACGAGCGCCGAGCGCGGTGGCGCTACGGTGCGGGCGCTGGTCGAGCGGCGAGTTCGAGCAGGCATCCGGCCAACTCGCGCGGCATCGTGATCATGCAGTCGTGCCCGGTGGGGAGTACATGGAGGCGGGCGGGAGGCAGATCGGCCGGTGGCAGGGTGCGGGGCATGGCCGCGCGCATCGCCTTGAAGTCCTCGCCGCCTTCGCCGCAGTGGACGTGCGTCACCGGAATCTTCGCCAGTGCCGCGGGATTCGTCAGTGTCATCGGCTGCTGGAAGGTCTTCAGCGACTGCGGCGTCTGCATGGACGCCAGCCAGCCGAGATCGGGCTCCTCGGTGACGCCGTAGAGGCCGCCGTCGCCGGTCGGTTCGGTCTGCGGCGGCACCAGCCAGCCGTCGCCGGTGGCGGCCGCCGCGGTGGCGAAGGCGTCGACCATGCCCGGCATGATGTCGGCCACCGCCTCGCCGTCGCGCGGCACGAACGTGTCGATGTAGACGAGTTCGGCGATGCGGTCCGGCACGGCGTCGGCCAGCGCGGTGACGACGATGCCGCCGTAGCTGTGACCCACCAGGACGACTTCGGTCGCGTCCTCTGCGGTGACCAGCTCGATCAGGTCCTGAACATGGGTGTCGAGCCCGACATCCGGGGTCAGCAGGTGCGCGCGGTCCCCCAGACCGACCAGCGAGGGGGCCAGCACGCGGTGACCGGCGTCTTCCAGCAGCGGAGTCACTCGCTGCCAGACCCATCCGCCGTGGAAGGCGCCGTGAATGAGCAGGTAGGTCGACACGATCAGTTCTCCCTGAGTTTCGTTAGGGTCGCAACGGTTTCGGTCGCGGGCGGCACCGGCTCCGGGCGGATGCCGAGGCCGATCACCCTGGCCACCAGCCGGGGCAGGCGCGGGAAACGGCGCAGCAGCCGCACCAGCAGCGGCTTGTCGGTCCCGGGCCGTCCCGCACTGGGGTACAGGTCCGACAGCAAGTGCAATTGCGCGAATTGCACCACGCGCATCGGGAATTCGCGGCGGCGCTGAACAGTGCGCAGCTGCGTCGTGGACGCGGTCGCGCCCGCGGCGAGGATCGGCGCCAGCAGGCGAGCGGTCGCGATGGCGTCCTGCACCGCGAGATTGATGCCCACCCCGCCCGCCGGGGACATCGCGTGCGCCGCGTCCCCGATCGCCAGCAGGCCGGGACGGTACCAGCGGCGCAGCCGATCCACCCGGACGTCGAGGGGTTTCACGTCGTCCCAGTCCAGGATCTCCGCCTCCAGACGCGGCGCGAGCACGGGATAGATGCCGGACAGATCCGCACGGAACCGCGCCAGCCCCGCCGCCCGGATCGTCGCGAACCCTCCCTTCGGAATCATGTACGCGACCTGGAGATAGTCACCGCGATCGATACAGACGATGAAGAATCCCTTCCCGCTGCGCACGGTGGGCAGGCGCTCGCCCTCCGGCTTGCCGACGCGGAACCAGAGCACGTCCATGGGCGCCGCGCTGGCGGCGACCTCGAGCAGCCCCGACCGGCGCACGATCGAGTGCCGCCCGTCGGCGGCGATCACCAGGTCGGCGCTGACCTCCAGCGGACCGTCAGCGGTCTCGGCGCGTACGCCCGCCACCGCACCGCCGCGCTGGATCAGCTCGGTGACCTCCGCTTCCTGCACCAACCGGAAGCCGGGATAGCGCCCGCCCGCCTCGGCGAGGAAATTCAGCACATCCCACTGCGGCATGAACGCCACGAACGGGAAGGGCCCGGGCAGCGCGCTGAAGTCGGCGAACACCACCGGACCGGTGGCGGTCGCCATCGGCAGCCGGGGCAGCTCGACGTGCGGCAGCGCGAGGAATTCCTCGGCCAAGCCGAGTTCGTTCATCGCGAGCAGTGTCGAGGTGTGCACGGTGTCGCCCCGGAAATCCCGCAGGAAGTCCGGATGCTTCTCCAGCACCAGCACTTCCACGCCGGAACGCGCCAGCAGCAGGCCGGTCATCAGTCCGGCGGGGCCGCCGCCGATCACGCAGACCCGCACGGATTCGGTGCTCACGCCAGGCATGTGGGGACCTGCCCGCCGTTGTAGAGCACCATCTCGTCGAAAATCGCCAGCACGTCCAGCGGCTCGCCGAGTTCGCCGCCGGACAGTTCCGCATCGGCGCGATACAGGTTGCCGACCAACCGCTCCTGGTCGACCAGGTCGGCGAACTCACCGTGATCGGCCTCCAGCGCGATCGCCAGCGGCGTCAGCCCGAGTGCGCGTCCCTCCGTGGCCAGGTCCTGCACCCAGCGCAGATAACGCAGCGTCTGGTCGAAGATCTCAGGTCCGGTGACGGGGCCGTGTCCGGCGACGACCGTCTCGGCGCCCAGCGCGGCCAGCCGCCGGATCGCGTTGACGGAACCCCTGACCGACCCCATCAGGCAGAACGGCGCAGCGCCCGCCATCACCAGGTCTCCGGCGAACAGCACGCGCTCCTCGGGCAGCCACGCCACCACGTCGTTGGTGGTGTGCGCGGCGGTGCCGAAGTGAATGAGCTCCACCCGGCGCTCGCCCTGGTGCAAGGTCAGGTGATAGCTGAACGTGATGCTCGGCAACGTGACCCGCACATCGCCCCATTCGACATCCGGCCACAGCTTCGTCAGCGCCAGGCCGGTCTCGATCATCTCCGGCCGGATCCGGTCGTGGCCGACGACGACGGCGGCCGGGCCGAACAGGTGATTGCCGAAGTTGTGGTCGCCGTGGTGATGGGTGTTCACGATGACGCGGGCCGGGCCGGTACCCAGCCCGTCGACGAACTCGACGAGTGCGCGGGTGCGCCCTTCCGTCGCCAGCGTGTCGATCACCACCGCGCCGTCCGGCCCGGTCAGCACGCCGGCGTTGCTGACGCACCAGCCGCCGCGGCTGTGCGTGTAGGCGTGGACGCCGTCGGCGATCTCCTGTACGCGCGGCGTCGCGGTCGTCTCGGTGGCGGTCATGTCGGTGACTTCGTCGTCGCGGCACAGCGTTCCGCGCACCGCAGCGTGTTGCGACTGTTGGCGGACAGCGCTTCGGTGAGGTACGCGCGGGCGTCGGCGAGATCGGTGTTCGCGCCGAGGATCTCGCGCGCGGCCTCGGGATTGATCGCGACCGTGTGCCGCGCGGTCACCACCGCGCCGTCCGGACCCTCGGCGAATTCCCACGCACCGCTGTGGCCGAACAGGATCGCGGGCGGCACCAGCTGTTTGTAATCGATTCGCTCGCCGGGCACACACACCCGGATCGACTTCGTGGTGTGCGGGATACCGCCCGCCGTCACCGTGTCCATCTCCATCAGCTGCACGCCCTCGGCATCCTCGGTGAGCTCGATACGGCCGACGTGCGGCACCTGCTCGGGCCAGCGTTCGCTGTGGTAGACGAAGTCATACGCCTCGGAGGACGAGCATTCCAGCGTCACGGTGTCCTCGAAGGTGTGGATCACCTCGTCCACCGGGTGGCCGAGCTCGGCGACGCGGGCCAGCGCCGCGAGCTCGACCACGCTGTTGCGATCGACCGACGCGGCGACCTGCGCGGCATCGGCCCCGTCCACCACCGCGAAGTGGTGGTCCAAGGTGACCTTCGTCGCGCCGGGACCGATCTCGCGGAACGACCAGCCGCCGCCCATCGACGCGAACGGCGCCTGGCTGCGTTCCTGCTCGAACACGATGCGGCGCTGCTCGGCGTCCAGCACCCGCCGCGACGTCCAGTTCTTCACCGCGCCGCCGACGGTCGCCCACAGCCGGAAGCGCTCCTCGTCCGGCCCCTGGTGCAGGTGGCGCACCAGCACGCTCGGCTCGAAGATCACCGGCCATCTGGTCACGTCGGCGACCAGACCGTAGACGACGTCCGGGGCGGCCTGCACCACCCTGCTGTGGGACATCACTTCGCCGCTCATGCCGCACCGCGCAGTTGGGCGTTCACGATGTCGACCAGCTCTTGCGGCGTCTTGACCTCGACGAGTTCTTCCTCCGGGATCGTCACGCCGAAATCGCGCTGGATCCGCGCCGCGGTCTCGATGAGCGCGAGCGAGTCGTAGCCCAGCTCCTCGAATTCCACGGCGGCGATGTCGCCGCCGAGTTCGGCGAGGTCCTCGCCGCCCGCGCAGTCCACCAGAATGCGGCGTAGTTCGGTGATGGTCATGGTCATGATTCGCTCCTCGGCAGATCTCGATCGGACACGGCGCGCACGACGACCGCGGAGTTGAAACCCCAGCGCCCGCGTGCCAGGACGAGCGCGCCGCCGACGGTGGCGGAGCGCGGGGCGCCGAGAACCAGATCGATCCGGTAGTCCTCGGCGAGCGTGGAGGTGCGGGCGGTCGGCGGGATCACCGAGTCGCGCATGGCCAGCAACGCGGTGACGACGTCGAGCGGACCCGCACCGGAGAACAGGCGTCCGGTCAGCGGTTTCGACGCGGTGACCGGAACGCCGCCCGGCCCGAACAGCGCCTCGATGGCGGCGGCCTCGTCGCGGTCGCGATCGGGTATGCCGGAGGCGTCGGCGAACACCACGTCGATGTCACCTGGCGTCATCCCGGCGTCGGCCAGCGCGAGTTCGGCGGCGCGGCGCAGGCCCGACGGACGGCCGGAGCCGGGCGGCGGGTCGAAGGTCGAGGCGTAGCCGGCGATCTCACCGTGCACTTTGGGCACCCCACGGGCACGCGCGGCGGTGGCGTCCTCCACGACCAGCATCGCGCCGCCTTCACCGGGCACGTAGCCGGCGGCGCGGGCGTCGAAAGGCAGATAGGCGCGGTCGGGGTCGGTCGCGGCGCTCACCCCGCCGCTGGACAGATGCGAGGCCCAGCCCCACGGGTCCAGCGCCGAGTCGACGCCGCCGGTGACCACCAGCGGCGTCCCGCGCCGCACGGTGCGCCGCGCGTGGCCGATCGCGTCCAGTCCGCCCGCCTGCTCGGCGACCAAGGCGCTGCTCGGCCCGCGCATGCCGTGCCGGATGGAGATCTGGCCGGTGTTGACCGCGTAGAACCACGCGAAGGACTCGTACACGCTGACGTGCTCGGAGCCGAGCGACCACAGCTTGTTGAATTCGCGATGGGTGAATTCGAAACCGCCGGAAGCGTTTCCGGTCACCACGCCCATGTCGTAGTCGGTCATCGTCGCCGTGTCGACCTTCGCGTCGTCCAGCGCCCACTGCGCGGCGACCAGCGCCATCCGGGTCGAGACGTCCGTCTGTGGCAGCAGCCTGCTCGGCAGGTGCTCACCGGCGTCGAAATCGGCCACCTGTCCGGCCAGTCGCGCCGACGAACCGCTGGTGTCGAACCGGGTGAGCGGCGCGATCCCGCCGCGCCCGGCCAGCACGGCGTCCCAGAAACGCTCCACGCCCATGCCGTTCGGCGCGAGCACTCCCATTCCGGTCACGAGGATCATGCCGCCACCGCCTCCGCCTTACGCAGCACCATCGCGCTCTGGAAGCCGCCGAACCCGCTGCCCACGGTGAGCACGGTGTCCATCCGATGGTCGCGGGCGACCAGCGGCACGTAGTCCAGATCGCATTCGGGATCGGGTTCGTGCAGGTTCGCCGTCGGCGGCACCACCTGGTATTCCAGCGCCAGCAGCGAGGCGGCGATCTCGACCGAGCCGATCGCGCCGAGCGAATGCCCGACCATCGACTTGATCGAGCTCATCGGCGTGGCGTAAGCGTGCGCGCCGAGACTGCGCTTCACCGCTGCGGTCTCGTGCCGGTCGTTCTGCCTGGTGCCGGAGCCGTGCGCGTTGATGTAGTGCACACCGGTCGGGTCGATCCTGGATTCGTCGAGCGCGACCCGGATCGCCTCGGCCATCTCGCGGCCGTCGGCCTTGAGGCCCGTCATGTGGTAGGCGTTGCACCTGGTCGCGTACCCGGATATCTCGGCGTAGATGTGCGCGCCACGCTTGCGCGCGCTCTCGTACTCCTCCAGCACGAACATCGCGGCGCCTTCGGCGAGTACGAACCCGTTGCGCGAGTTGTCGAACGGCCGCGAGGCCACCTCCGCCTCGTCGTTGCGCGGGGTGGTCGCCTTGATCGCGTCGAAGCAGGCCACCACGATCGGTGTGATGGGGGTGTCCGACGCGCCCGCAACCATGACGTCGGCGGAGCCCTCGCGGATCAGCTGCACCGCGTGGCCCACCGAGTCCAGTCCCGAGGTGCATCCGTTGGAGACCATCGCCACCGGTCCCTCGGCGCCCACGCTCCAGGCCACTTCGGCGGGCATCACGCTGGGGATCATGTAGTCGAACATGTGCGGAGAGAGATACGTCTCGTCGACCAGCCAGTTCTTCCCGGAGTCCGACAGCACCAGGTATTCGCGCTCCAGGCTGGTGGCCGCGGCGACCGCACTGCCGAGGCTCACGCCGAGACGGTGCGGATCGACCGTCGCGAGGTCGAGCCCGCTGTCGGACACCGCCTCCCGCGCGCAGACCACGGCGAACTGCACAGCCCGGTCCATGCGACGAATCTCCCTGGGAGACAGCCCTTCCAGCGCCGCGTCGAAGTCCGCTTCACCGGCCACCTGGGACCGGTACGGCGAGGCGTCGAAGAACGAGATCCGGCGCGTCGCCGTGCGGCCCTCGGACAGCAGCTTCCAGAACTCGTCCTTGCCCGACCCGCCGGGCGCGCGGACGCCGAGCCCGGTGACGACAACGCGGCGGCTCATCGCACACCACCGGATGCATTGGTGTTCATGGCGTTCTCCCTTCGATGGTGCGATCGAGCATCGGGGACGGTCCTCGAACCTCGCTCGAGCGAGCGAGTCGAGTTGTTCTCGAGCGGTGGGGCGCAGGCTGTCGCTGTGATCGCCCGGCCGGCGCCGCCCGGACCGATCACCTGTTCCCGAGCACAGGAGACACGCGTGATGAAGTCAGCACACGGCCAGCACGGCGCCGCGGACTGGGTGCTCTGCCCGGCATGCCTGATCCCGCTGTACGGCAAGCGGTTCGCCCGCGACCTCGGCGTCTGTGGCGAATGCGGCAGGCACACGCCGATCACCGCGCGGCAGCGCATCGAGCAGCTCGCCGACGAGGGACGCTTCGAGCCGCTGCCGGTCGCCGCCACCGACGAAGACCCGCTGACCTTCACCGACACCAAGCCCTACCCGGACCGGCTGGCCGCCGCGCGCTCCCGCACCGGCATGCACGACGCGGTGCTGTGCGCGCTGGCCGCGATCGAGGGCAGGCCGGTGGTGATCGCCGCCATGGACTTCCGCTTCCTGGGCGGCAGTCTCGGCACCGCGGTCGGCGAAATGATCACCGCCGCCGCCGAAACCGCGCTGGCCCAACGTGTTCCGCTGATCATTGTCACCGCCTCCGGAGGCGCCCGGATGCAGGAGGGCCCGCTGTCGCTGATGCAGATGGCCAAGACCAGCGCGGCGCTGGAGCAACTGGACCGGGCGGGCATCCTCACCGTCACCCTGATCACCGATCCCACCTACGGCGGCGTCGCGGCTTCCTTCGCCACTCTCTCCGACGTGCTGATCGCCGAACCGGGCGCCCGGCTCGGGTTCGCCGGACGGCGAGTGATCGAGCAGACTATCCGGCAGGAATTGCCGCCGAAGTTCCAGACCGCCGAATTCCTGCTGGAACGCGGGCTCGTCGACATGATCGTGCCGCGCGCGGGCCTGCGCCAGGCGCTCGGCGCACTGCTGCGGGCCGCAGGACCGGTCGATTCCGCCGAGACCTTCGTCCCCGCCGACGCGGGCGTGATCACCGATCCGGCCCGCGTTCCCGCGACCGATCCCTGGACACAAGTGCGCCGGGCGCGGTCTCCGCAGCGGCCGACCGCGCTGGACTACTTCGCACTCGCCTTCGACGAGTTCCGCGAGTTGCGCGGCGACCGGATCTCCGGCGATTGCGCCGCGGTGGTCGGCGGAACGGCGTGGCTCGGCGGGCGGCCGGTCATGGTGATCGGCCACCAGAAAGGACACGACCCCAAGGAGCTGATGGAACGCAACTTCGGCATGCCGACTCCGGCCGGCTATCGCAAAGCGGCTCGTCTGATGCGCCTGGCCGAGAAGCTCGGGCTGCCCGTGGTCACCTTGATCGACACGCCCGGCGCGTATCCGGGCGCGACCGCCGAGGAGCAGGGGCAGGCGATCGTCATCGCGGAGAACATCCGGTTGATGTCCGCGCTGCGGGTGCCGGTGATCAGCGTGGTGATCGGCGAGGGCGGCAGCGGCGGGGCCCTGGCGCTCGGCGTCGCCAACCGGGTGCTGATGTTCGCGAACGGCACGTACTCGGTGATCAGCCCGGAAGGCTGCGCGGCGATCGTGTGGAACGATCCCGCCGCCGCACCGGAGGCCGCGGCCGCGCTGTCGCTGACCGCGCGGGACCTGCTGCGTCTCGGTGTCGTCGACGCGGTGCTGCCCGAGCCGGGCGACGATGTGGGCGCGACCCCCGTGGCCGCGGCCGAACAGCTGCACCGGGCCCTGACCGCGACCCTCGGCGAACTGTCCGGTCGCAGCGGTGCGGAGCTGGCCGACGAGCGCCGCGCCCGGTTCCGGCGCTTCGGCGCGCGGCGGCAGGTCCTGGTCCGGTCGGTCGCGTAGGAGTGGCGCAATGTTCGAGAAGATCCTGATCGCCAACCGTGGTGAGATCGCGCTGCGCGTCGCGCGCACCTGCCGCGAACTCGGCGTGCGCACCGTCGCGGTGCACTCGGTCGCCGACGCCGAGTCGGCGGTGGTGGGTTTCGCCGACGAGGCGGTGCAGATCGGCCCGTCCGCGGCCAAGCGCAGTTATCTGAACGCCGCGGCGATCCTGGCCGCCGCCGAGCTCACCGGCGCGGACGCGATCCATCCCGGATACGGATTCCTCTCCGAGTCACCGGATTTCGCCGACGCGTGCCGGGCGGCGGGCGTCACGTTGATCGGGCCGCCCGCCGACGTGATGGCCCAGCTCGGCGACAAGCAGTCGGCGCGCACGCTGATGGCGAAGGCGGGACTGCCGCTGCTGCCGGGCAGCCTCGATCCGCTCGAACTCGACGAGGCGCACGCGCTCGCGGATTCGATCGGCTACCCGGTGATCGTCAAGGCGGCCGCGGGCGGAGGCGGGCGCGGCATGCAGGTGGTGCACGAGAGTGCGGCGTTCCCGCGCGCATATCAGGAGACCAGGGCGACGGCGCGGATGCTGTTCGGCGACAGCCGGGTGTACCTGGAGAAGTACCTCGCCGCCGCCAGGCACGTCGAGATCCAGGTGCTGTGCGATGCCTACGGCAATGGCGTGCACCTGGGTGAACGCGACTGCTCGGTGCAGCGCAGGCACCAGAAATTGATCGAGGAATCGCCTGCCCCGCTGCTGCCGGACGGTCTGGCCGAGCGAATGGGCGCATCCGCCGTGCACGGTGTGCTCGAGGCAGGGTATACCGGCGCGGGAACCGTGGAATTCCTGGTCGATCGGGACGGCAATTACTATTTCATGGAAGTGAACTGCCGAATTCAGGTCGAACATCCGGTCACCGAAATGGTGACAGGTATAGATCTCATCGCCGAGCAGATTCGAGTCGCGGCGGGGCAATCGCTCGGCATCGATCAGGAAGATATCGTCCTGCGCGGCGCGGCGATCGAATGCCGGATCAATGCCGAAGACCCTGCCGCGGAATTCGCGCCCGCTCCGGGAATCCTGGCGGAATTCACCCCGCCCGGCGGCCCCTTCGTCCGCGTCGACACCCATGCGCACGCCGGATATTCGATACCTCCGCACTATGATTCGCTGCTGGCCAAACTGGTGGTGTGGGCGCCGGACCGGGACCGGGCGCTGGCCCGGATGCGGCGGGCGCTGGCGGAATTCCGGATTTCCGGCGCCCGCGTCGCGACCACCCGGGATTTCCTGTACGAGGTGCTCGACCATCCAGCCATGCGCGCCGCCACGCACACCACCGGGCTGGTGGACGAGCTCCTCGGGCGGGGATGAGCGCGCCGGAGGTTCGCCCGGCCCGCGGCGATCGCGGCCGGGCGTCGGCGTCAGGCGGTCTCGGCGGCGGCGCGGTGCTCGGGGGAGTACCACCCGATCAGGTAACCGGCGTGGCGGCTGTTGAGCATCGCGCTCACCGAGTCGTCGGAGGCGGTCAGGATGTCCCGGTGCAACTTCTGCAGCTTCTGGCAGGGGTCGAGCCCCAGTTCGTCCTGCATGGAACGGCTGAACCGCTGGTAGGAGGCCAGGGCGCGAGCGCGCTGGCCCGACCGGCACAGGGCGAACATGTAGTACGCCTGGAGCCGCTCGTGCAGCGGATGCTGCATGGTCAGCCGCGCCAGGTCGGGACAGACCTCACGATGCCTGCCCAGTCGCAATTCCGCCTCCACGCGCAACTCGATGTTGGTCAGCCGCAGGTGATCCAGATGCGAGATCTCGGCGGCGAGCGGGATGCCACCCTCCACGTCCACCAGCGCGGGACCGCTCCACAGCGCTTCCGCGGCGCTGAACAGGTCCACCGCGCGCTCGTCGTCGCCGGTCTTGGCGGCGCATCGGGCTGCGTCGGACATGGACTGATAGTCACGCAGGTCGAATACACAGTCCCGCACGTCGAAGGAATAGCCTTTGCTGCGCGTGCGCAGATAGCGTTCGGCCACCTCCGCCTGTCCGACTCCGAGTTGCTCCGCCATCTTCTTGCGGATGCCGAGCACATATGTTTGCACGACCGTCACCGCGCTGCGCGGCGGATCGTCGTTCCACAGTTCTTCGATCAGGGTCGTCACCGGGACAACGGTGTCGTGCCGGACCAAAAGTAATGCCAGCAACTGCCGCTGCTTCTGCGCGGTCGGCGTCGCATTGTGATTGTTCAGGGCAAGCGTCAACGGGCCTAGCACGCGAGCGCATACGGGATACTTCACTGGGAACTCTCCTACGGGCGAATTTCCCCCCGACCGACGTGAGATTCTCGATTCCCACCGCACTGTAGGCTTCGTCCACAGTAGCGAGAAATCCGTCTCGGCACCATGAATCCTGAGTAATATCGGAGTTAATTCCGTGCGCGGGCTCCGCGAATTCTCCTCGGCTGCAAGGAGATTGGCCCGTTATTTGCTCTTCCCCGTCAGCTGCGGCGAATTCGTAGGATGTTGTCTTTTCGCGTGCCCGGCCTGCCCTCGGGGCTCGCGTGTTCGCGCTCGACCTCCTCGTCCACTTCCACGTGCCATTCGGCCGGATCCAGCGCGAGACCGGCCCGTACTTCGGCAGTGGTCGGGAAATGCACGTCGGCGGGTGGTTCCAGTACCCAGGAGGGCCATTGCGCGTGACCGACGATCAGCAACAGCCCGCCGGGAGCCACCGCATCGGCCGCCCGGCTCAGGATGCGCGTCCGTTCGCCGTCCTTCGCCGCCGGTGAGTGCAGATACTGCGCCGTGACGAGGTCGAAACTTCCCGCGGGGAAGGTGTGGTCCAGATCGTGCCGCTGCCAATGTATTTCGCCGTCGATTCCCTGGCGGGCCGCGTTCGTCCTGGCTCGGGCCAGCGCGGTCTCCGACACGTCGACCGCCGTGACCCGCCAGCCGCGCCCGGCCAGCCAGATCGCGTCGGCGCCCTCGGCGCAGCCCAGGTCCAGTGCGGTGCCAGGGGGGACGGCTTCGAGCTCACGCACCAGCAAGAAGTTCGGCCGTCCGGACCAGATCTGGTCGCGCTCCTGGTAGAAGGCCTCCCAGTACTCGACAGTCGTCGGCGTCGTCCGGTCGGCGTGGTGATGGGGTGTCGCACTCATGCGTCCCACCATCCATCGGGCCGACCGGAACGGCAAATATCGTTGCCGGTTCGGCAACCCGCCCCGCCGGCTGCCCGCCCGGTGTCCCCGGCCGCGACCGCCCGTGGGTCAGTAGTCCTCGAGCGGGTCGCGCAGGATCATGCCCTCGGCCGCGCGCAGGCGCGTGGTCATGGTCGTCAGCAGGTCGACGGAGTCCTCGGACAGGCCGATGGCCGTGTGCAGCAGCCTGCGCAGCCGCGGGCTGGCGAGCCGGTCAGCGAGGGTGTTGTCGTGCTCGGTCGGTTCGGCGTCGAGCTGTCGGTCGAGATTCACGGGAAGGTACTCACAATCGGTCATCGGGCCCCCAGGAAACCATGTCAATGCGATGCTCGTGCCTGGAACGACGCGTGGGCACGGGCGAGATCGTTCCGGGGCGCAGCGTACATCGCGGACGGTCGGTCGCTGGACCGGGTCGAAATGGGTGCATGTGGTCTCCGTGCCGCAGTCGGGTCGGCTCGTCCGTGCCATGGCCGTGCCCGCTCCGGCGCCGAGATCGTGCCCATTGTTCCACTCTCCCTGGACAATTCGGCGCAGCGACCCCCGTCTACGCAGGTTGCGGACGTGCTGCGGCACGCAGAAGCGCACGTCGTGCCCGGCAGCGGGTGCGGCTCGGTTCCCAACTCTGGGAAATATCGCCTTGGCGACGCGGCCGGCGGAAAACCGGGAGTTCAGCTCGTTCGCCCATGACACGATGGGGGCGGCCGAAGCAGGTACCGACCGACGAAGGGCCAGTCATGGGCAACCTCGACGACCGGGTGGCGGTGATCACCGGCGGCGCCCGCGGACAGGGGCGCGCGCACGCCTTGGCGCTGGCGAACGCGGGCGCGGACATCGTGGTGTGCGATATCGCCGCACCGGTGCCCGGCCTGCCCTACGAGCTGAGCACCCCCGGCGACCTGGCCGAGACCGCCGCGCTGGTCGAGCGGACCGGCCGCCGCTGTGTCGCCGTCCGAGCCGACGTGCGCAGCCTGGAACAGATGCGGACGGTCGCCGAGCGCGCGCTCGAGGAGTTCGACCGCATCGACATCCTCGTCGCCAATGCGGGCATCGCGTCCAACTCGCCCGTAGCCGAGATGGACGAGCGGTTGTGGCGGGACATGATCGACACGAACCTGACGGGCGTGTTCCACAGCTTCCGCGCGGTCGTCCCGCACATGATCGAGCGCCGTTGGGGTCGCGTGGTGGCCACCTCCTCCATCGTGGCGAAGATGGGCGTGCGCAATGCGGCGCACTACGCCGCGAGCAAATGGGGCGTGCTCGGCTTGGTGAAGTCACTGTCGTTGGAAGTGGCGGAGTACGGCATCACGGTGAACGCGCTGCTGCCCTCCGGCGTGGACACCGACATGATCCAGAATCCGGCGACCTGGCGGCTCATGATGCCGGACAAGGAGAATCCCACCAGGGAGGACTGGATGGCGATCATCGAATCCGGGCCGCCCAACGGTGATCTGATCCAGCCCGCCGAGGTGGCCGAGGCGATGCTGCTGCTGGTCTCCGAGCACGGCCGCCACTTCAACGGCGAAGCCGTCACCATCTCCTGCGGCGGGAGCGCGAGCACCTCTTAGGGCTCCGGCCGCAAAAGTGCTTCCCGCACGAAGTTCGCGCGGTGGCGCTGACTCTCGCCGGTCGCCTTCCTTGCGGCGGCTGGACTGAGCGTCCTGGTCGAGGCGCAGACCGAGGCGGCGCGCTCGCGCGGCCGGATGATGCTGAACCACCACCGTGCGGCCGGTTACCGGGCGATCGAGATCACCGGCCTGGCCGACCGGTTCCAGCGGGTCTCCTCGCTCGGCGCGGCACTCATCGACCTCGCGCACGATTACGGCGAGACCGCCCGACCGGCGCGCAACCGCAAGTCGCTCGAAGGCGTGAGCGAAGAAACGGATGCTCGTCCGCGAAGTAGCGGGCGTCGCGCGACGCCCGCTACCGAACGCTCATGAGGCCGAGCCGGGCCCCAGCTGGCCCGCTTGTGCACGACTGGCTCGCCGGGCACGTCCCTCGCTGCCGGGCCGAGGCGAAGCCTGTCGCGAAGCGTCAGTGGCGACGTGACTCGATCGCGTCGCGGGCCGCGTGCGCGGTCTGGGCTCCACGCTCGCGCGCCAGGTGTGCCGCGTGCACACCGCGTTCCTTGGCGGCGTCGGCGAGCTCAGGTCCGCGCTCTTTCGCGATCTCCGCCCATTCGGCGCCGCGCTGCTTCGCCAGATCCGCGAGGTGAACGCTCTGCTCCTTGGCGACCTCCGCCCATTCGGCGCCGCGCTCCTTGGCGATCTCGGCCCATTCCGCGCCGCGCTCTTTCGCGATTTCCGCCCAGTCCGCGCCGCGTTCTTTGGCGATCTCCGCCCAGTCGGCACCGTGTTCTTTGGCGATCTCGGCCCACTCCTGCCCGTGCGTCTTGGCGGTCTCGGCCCAGTCGCTGCCGTGCTCTTTCGCCGATTCCGCCCACCCGGGCCGGTGCCGCTGGGCCGATTCGGCGAGTTCCGCCCCCTTGCTCGCGGCCACCGCGCCCACTGCCCGCGCCTTGTCCGCGGCCTCGTGCGCGTGCTTGCGCAGTGCCGCGCCGGTGGCGGTGTCAGAGGCCGCGCCGAACGGCAACGCCGCGGTTACCGCGGCGGCGGCATCGCGTGCGGCCCTGCGGCCGCGCCAGCCCAGCGAAGGCTTGCCCTCGGTATCGGCGGCGGTGATCATCAGTCCGCCGAGCAGCCCGAGATCCTTGAGGAACGCGTTGCGCTTCGCCGACTTGCGGGCGGGATCCTGTTCGTTCCAGAAGTCCTGCTCGGTGACGGCCGCGGGCACGACGGTCGCGGCGAGCACCAAGGCGGCCAGTCGCGGTGCCTTGCCGAGGGCAAGCAAAACGCCGCCGCCCACCTGAGCGAAGGCGTTGACCTGCACGACGGTCGACGGATTCGATGGCAATTTCGCGGCGACCTCCGCGGGCAGCTGTCGTTGCCCCCGCTCCAGCAGTGCGTTCGCGGACTTCACCCGCTCGTCCGGGTGCCGCAGCGTATCGACCCCGTCGACCACGAACACGGTGGCCAGTAGCGGCCGGGCGAGTCGGCGCAACAACATGATAGAACCCCTTCCCTCGATGGCGTCACAATTCGGATTCCCGCGCGATTCGTGACCAAACAAGCCGGTCCGCCGCCGTGTGAAAGCGGACTCATCCGGGTAACAGCTGATCGAGAGAGATCGATCCAGGGGGTAGAAGGCGCCGCCGCACCGCTCGTTCTCCCGCCCCTGCTCCGCCGGAAGGTATCCGCTGTGAACACCCGTACGGCCACAACGGCTTTCGATGCCGTCGTCGCCGAGTTGCCCGCCGCGCCGAAGTGCACGTTCCGCTTCGATTCCGTGCCCTGCCGTCATCGCGCGGAATGGTTCATCCGTAAACGGTCCTGCTGCCATCCGGCGGGTGTGGATTTCCTCTGCGAGACCTGCCATACCCGCATCCACTGGATGCTGGACATGGGCATGGTGTTCGAATGCGCCGGATGCGGGGTGCGCTCGGCCAGTTTCGCCGAACTGTGCCCGACCGTGGCACCGCTGTGAGTGTGGCTCAGCGGCCGCCGGACCGCTCGCGCGCGGGGACGTCGGTCGCGGCCAGGAAGCCGGTGATGATCGAAGCGACTCGCTCCGGAGCCTCCACCATCGGAAGATGACCGCAGTCCGGTAGTTCCACCGCCGTGTGCGGGCGCAGCTTGCCGTTCAGCCGTCCGCCCGCCTTCGCCGACAGGATGCGGTTACGTCGCCCCCAGATCGTGCAGATCGGCGGGAAACCGGCGGGCGGCTCGAAGGTGTCCAACGCGCGGTAGGACGGAAAATCCTGCACCAAGCCGTGCAGAGCTCGCAGCCTGCCCCGATCGGTCCAGTACGCCCGCACGCGCGGCTCGTGCTGAGTGCGCAGGCGCCGGCCGCGGGGGCCGAGTTGATTGCCGACGATCAGCGAGACCACCGGGTTCGGCAGGCTGATCCGGCGGGCCAGCGGCGCCAGCGGCAGCCGCGCGTCCAGCCAGGCCAGGCCCGCCGACTGTCCCGAACTCACGGTGTCCAAGGTGAGCGGATTGATCAGGACGAGCGCGCGCACCCGGTCGGGATGACCCATGGCGTAGCGCAGCGAGGTGGCGCTGCCGAGACAGTTGCCGATCAGCACCACGTCGGTGACGCGTTGGGCGTCGAGGAACGCCGTGAGCATGTCGACGTAATCGGTGAGGCGGTAGCCGGTCGCGGGCTGGTCGGACTGCCCGTAGCCGGGCAGGTCGAGCGCGAAGACCTCATGCGAGTCCCGCAGTGCCGCGACTTGGTCGTCCCAGATGCGGCGTTGCGTGCCCGCGTTGTGCAGGAACACGACCGGAGACCCGCTGCCCGTGCGGTCGAAGACCACGGACCTGCCCCGATGTTCGAATACGTCCACGCTGACTCCCTACGAACCACCGGCGAACGAAGCGCCGAGTACCAGCGATTTTACGTGGACGAACCGGACCGAGCGGGCGGTTGGACTATCCGGTGGCGGTCGCCGCGCGCAGGAAACGGCCGGTCCGCCGGGCGCCGAGCTTCGCGGCGGGCGCGCCGCCGCCGAACACCGGCACGCCGCCGACCAAGACCGCGGTGACCGCCTCGTCGTTGCGGTTCACCATGCGCGACAGGTTGTCGAAGGGCGCGATGGGGGATTCGTGGTAGGCGTCCAGCGAATCGTCCAGGCGAGCCGGATCGAGCACGACGACGTCCGCTCGGTCGCCCACCCGCAGATGTCCGGCGTCCAGGCCGTACCAGTCCGCGAGTTCGCCCGTGAGCCGGTGCACCGCCTGTTCCATCGACAGGAACGGACGGCCCGCGTTCGCGGCGTCGCGCACCCGGCGCAGGAAGCGGAGCCCGAAGTTGTAGAACGCCATGTTGCGCAGATGCGCTCCCGCGTCGGAGAAGCCCAATTGCACGCCGGGGTCGGCGGCGAGCCGATCGAGCACCTCGGGTCGATGGTTGGAGATCGTCGTACGCCAGCGGACCTTCCCGCCGTGTTCCACCACGAGGTCGAGGAACGCGTCCACCGGGTGCGTGCCGCCGCGCTCCGCGCCCACCTCGCCGAAGGTCTTGCCGACCACGCTCGCGTCCGGGCATTCCACGATCCGCGCATCGAAGAAATCCCGGTGCCACACCCGTGGACCGAATTTCTTGTCGTAGTCCTTGCGGAAGCGGCGCCGGTACTGCGCGTCGCGCAACAGTTCCCGGCGCTTGTCCACTTGGTCGGCGAGGTGCAGCGCTTCGGCGCCGGAACCGAACTCTTCGAACACCACCAGGTCGATGCCGTCGGCGTAGACCTCGAACGGCACCGGAAGGTGTTGCCAGCGGAAATCGCCGCCCAGCGCGTTGAGCACTCGCGCGATCAGCGGGAAAAGGTACGCGATGCCGGGAATGGCCTTGAGGTCGGCGGCCGAGAGCAGGCTGACCTTCAGCGGCTTGCGGAACAGGCCGAGGCTACCGGCCGCCATCGTCACCAGGCTCTGCGGGCGGGACACGTCGGGTCCGCCCTGTAGTGCCCGCCCGCGCCGGCGCAGGATGGCGTTGAGCCTGCGCCGTTCCCGGGTGGTCGCGTAGGTGGACGGCAGGGTGCGCGATCGGCACACCGCGCCGTCGAGTTTGTCGAACAGCAGCTGCTGGGAGGACATGCCGACGAACCCGGCGTCCAGCGCCTCGGTCAGCTTCGCCGCCATCCCCGCCAGTTCGGCGGCATCGGGCCGGACGTCCTTGCGGGTCGCGCGCTCCAGACCCATTTCCGCGGCGCGGATGTCCGAATGCCCGATGAACGCGGCGACATTCGGGCCCAGCGGCAGTTGTTCCAGGGCGGCCGCGTATTCGTGCGCCGAGCGCCAGGTCTTGTGCTCGCCGACCGCGGCGAGGACGTGCTTGCGCGGAATCGCCTCGACCCGCGCGAACAGGTCGCCCGCGTCGGAGGCGTCGACGTGGACGGTCGACAGCGAGCACGAGCCCAGCAGGACCGTGGTGATGCCGTGGCGCAGCGATTCGGTCAGCGCGGGATGCTGGAGCACCTCCACGTCGTAGTGGGTGTGGATGTCGAGCATGCCCGGGATCACCCATTTCCCGGTGGCGTCCACGATGTTCGGACAGTCGGGGTCCTCGATCGGGTCGGCCGAGACGGTCGCGACGCGCCCGTCGCGGATGCCGAGGTGCCGGATCGCCGAGGGCGCGCCGGTGCCGTCGAACCACTGGCCGTTCGCGATGATGATGTCGTACATGGCTTTACACCTCGAGATCGGCGCGTATGACCTTGCCGGTCGCGTTGCGCGGTAGTGCGGTGGTGGTGAGCCGCCAGCGGGCGGGCACCTTGTAGTAGGCGAGCCGCTCGGCGGCGAACGCGCGCAGCTCCTCTTCGCTGGCCGCCGTGGCGGTTTCGACCACGACCACGGCGGCGACCTGCTGTCCGAGGTCGGCGTCGGGTACCCCGAGCACCGCGCACTCGCGCACCGCGGGATGCTCCTCGAGGCACTGCTCGATCTCCGTGGGATAGACGTTCTCCCCGCCGCGCAGGATGAGATCCGAACGACGCCCGGACAAGCGCAGCCTGCCGTCCTCCAGCACCCCGATATCGCCGGTGCGCAACCAGCGGTCGGCGGTGATCGCCGCGGCGGTCGCCGCCTCGTTCTGCCAGTAGCCCAGCATCACGTAAGGGCTGCGCACGCAGATCTCGCCTTCGGTGCCGTCGGGGACCACGTTGCCCGCGCTGTCGCGGATCTCCAGCGCGACCCCGACGACCGGACGACCGACGGTGTCCGGGAACGCCGCCAGCTCGGCCGGGCTCGCCAGCGTCGCGGCGGTGCTGCATTCGGTGAGCCCGTAGCTGGTCACCAGCGCGTTGCGGGCGACGGGCAGCTGATCGCGCAGCTTCTCCTGCAACGCGGCCGAGGACGGCGCGGAGTTCAGCGAGAAGGAAGCGAGCGAGGACAGGTCGTAGTCGGACAGGTCGAGTTCGAGCATCCTGGTCGCCATGGTCGGCATGGCGCCCCAGTTGGTGACCCGCTGCGCCTCGATCAGCCGCAGCACCCGGTCGGCGTCGAACGAGCCCTGGTGGATCACCGCCGCGTCGCCGGTGACCAGCCGGGGAACCACCAGGTTGTGCAGGCTGGCGATGTGGAACAGCGGCGAGGTGAGCAGGAAGCGCCGCCCGCTCGGCAGTTCGCCCGCCCCGGTGAGCGCGGCGGCCAGCGCGTCGTTGAAGACGTGATAGTCGGTGACCGCCACCAGGTTTCGGTGCGAGTGCACCGCCCCTTTGGGTCGTCCGCTGGTGCCGCTGGTGTACAGGATCACCGCGGGATCGTCTTCGTCGATCTCGGTGTCGGGCAGGTCGTCGGTGCGGTATTCGGCCAGCAGCGCGGGTATGTCGTGTTCCATGGTGAGCACCGGGACCGGGATATCCAGTTCCGCCACCAGCGCCGCGCGCTTCGCGTCGACCACGAGCACGGTGGGGCTGGTGTGCTCGACGCCGTAGGCGATCTCGCGCGGGGCCCACCACGCGTTGTAACCCACCGCGATCGCGCCGAGCGCTTGGGCCGCCCAGAAGGTGAGCACCCACTCGGGGGTGTTCGCGGCGAGAATGCCCACGCGGTCGCCCTTGCCGACGCCGAAGCGGTCGCGCAGGGCCGTGGCCAGCGCCGCGACCGCGGCGGCGTGCTCGGTGAACGACATCCTGCGGTCCGCGGTGACCAGATAGTCCCGGTCGCCGTGCGCGGGCGCGGCGACGAGCACTTCCCGCAGCGAGGACTTGCGATGGCGCACCACCGGCAGCGGCGCGCCGAGCACGTCCTCGACCACCATCTCGAATCGACCGCCGGGTCCGGTGAGCCTGCTCGCGGCCTGTGCCACGAACGTCTGCGGGTCGATTGCTTTTGTCATATCGGATACTTCCTCGTCACTGCGCAAGGGTTGATTCGTCACGGCTCTGGGATCAGCACGGCGCGGCCGGTGATCAGCCCGTGCTCCAGCCGGTCGAGGGCCGCGCGGCCGTCGGCCAGCGGATAGCGCTCCACTTCGGCGCGCAGCTTGCCCGCCGCGGCCAACGCCACGGAGTCGATCAAGTCGGACCTGGTGCCGCCGTAGGATTTCCGGACCGTGGCGCCCCACGGCCAGCCCATGCCGGTGGCGGGCGCCGCCGTGATCTCCGGCGCGCCACCGCCGAGGCCGACCATGCGGTAGGCCCCATCGGGCGCCACCGATTCCACCGCGAGCCGCGCGGTGGCGTCGACGCCGACGAAGTCGAACACCGCGTCCGCGCCGCGACCTGCGGTCCGGTCGAGGATCTCCTTCGCCGTGTCGTCGCCCGCGAGAAGTCCTTCGGCCGCACCGCACCGCGCGGCGAGTTCGAGCTTGTCGGCGCTCACGTCCACGGCCAGCACCCTGGCCGCCGTGGTCGCGGCGAGGATCTGCACCGCGAGGTGGCCCAGGCCGCCGATCCCGACGACCACCGCCACCGACCCCGGCCGCAGCCGATCACGGGCGCCGCGGATGGCGTGGTAGCTCGACAGCGCGGCGTCGGCCAGCGGTGCGGCCTCGGCGAAATCGAGGTCGCCGATCGGCACGAACGAACTCGCGGGCACCCGGACGTAGTCGGCCATCCCGCCGTCCGGCCCGAGTCCGGGGCACGGCGGCATGGCGGTGCGGCCCGCGGCGAGGCAGACGTTCTCGTTGCCGCCGACGCACTCCCGGCAGACCCCGCACGACCAGCACAGATACACGATGCCGCGCTCGCCCGCCCGGCGGCCGCCGACCCCGGCGCCGACGGCTTCGATGGTGCCCGCGATCTCGTGGCCGAGGGTCAACGGTTCCTCGCGCATCCGGAAGGGGATGTGCAGCACGTGCAGATCCGAATGGCAGATGCCCGCCGCGCCCACCCGCAGCAGCAGATCGGTGGGACCGATCTCCGGAATCGGTACCTCGCGCAGTTCCAGCACACCGGGCTCGGTGAGCTGCAGTGCCCGCATCATCCGCGCACCGCCGCGAACGTCGCGCGCAGATAGGCATCGCCGCGGTCGGAGCCGATCAGCCCCGGCGCCATCCGGTTCATGGCGTAGGCGAATGTGGTGCGGTGCTCGAGGTCGTTGACCACCATCGCGCCTCCGTACCCGGCCCACCAGCACACCCGGCCGTCGGGAACCTCCGGGGCGGTCTGCCGCTGCGGCAGACCGTAGCCGATGCCGAATCGCAGCGGCACCGCAAGCGCGAGATCCACGCCGTCGGACTGCTGCTGGAAGATCAGCTCGATCGTCCGCTCCGACAGCAGCCGCCGTCCGTCCAGTTCGCCGCCGCAGGACACCAGCGATTGCACCCGCGCCACCGAACGGGCGTTGCCGTGGCCGTTCACCGCACCGATCTCGGCTTGCCGCCACCCGGCGCTCGCCGTCTCGGCGATGTCGAGCAGCGGGCTGGTGAGCGTCTTGACCAGCACGCTTTCCTGGTCGAGCGCGGCCATGTCGAATTCCGGCATGGCGGGCGGGATCAAGGTCGCGATCCGCCCGTGGTGCTCGGGCGCGGTGCCGATGTGGAAGTCCGCGCCCAGCGGCCCGGCGAGCTCCTCGGCGAAGAACTCGCCCAGCGAGCGTCCGGTGACGCGGCGGATCACCGCGCCGATCAGGTGGCCGTAGGCCAGCGCGTGGTAGCCGGAGGCGGTGCCGGGCTCCCACCACGGCGGCTGGCTCGCGAGACGGGCGGCGGAGGCTTCCGCGTCGTAGATATCGGCGAGCTCGATCGGCGGCTGCCACCCGGAGACGCCGGAGGTGTGCGCGAGCAGATGACGAATCTCGATGTCGCCCTTGCCGTTCGCCGCGAATTCCGGCCAGTACCTGGCCACCTTCGCGTGCACGTCCAGTTCGCCGCGCTCGACCAGCAGCAGGGCGCACAGCGCGGTCATGGTCTTGGTGATGGAGAAGACGTTGACCAAGGTGTCCTCGGTCCACGGCTGCGTGCGTTCCCGGTCGCGGTAGCCGCCCCAGAGGTCGACGACCGTTTCGCCGTCGACGGTGACGCAGATCGATGCGCCCAGCTCGTCGCCGGAGGCGAGCCGGGACTCCAGTTCCGTGCGGACCCGTGCGAATCGTTCGGCGCAGAATCCCGAGATTTCGGTGCCCGTGGTAGTGGTCATCGCCGCCTCACACGTGTTCGGGCGTGCGGCCGGGAACCGGCAGCGCGTTTCCCGCGGCGGTGGCGCGTTTCGCGCCGCGCGCCAGCTCCCGCCGCATGTCCCGCACGTACGGTTCGAATTCGATCTGGATGGTGTGCCGGGGCGAGTCGTAGTAGCGCCCCGACCTGGCCGACTCCGCGGACCGCATGGCCGCCCGCATCTCCTCCGCGGGCGGCAGGTGGTAGCGGCCGGTCAGATAGGCGGCGACCAGTTTGCTCTGCTGCTCGGCGAAGTTCACGAGCGTGGGCAGCGGCTGGGCCAGCCCGAGGAAGAACAGGTTGTCGATGCCGGGCTTCACCATCTGCTTGAACAGCGGGAAGCGATTGTCGCTGTCGGGCAGCAGTTCCGGATCGGAGAAGAACGGGAAGGAGATGCGGTAACCGGTGGCGCAGACGATCACGTCCACCTCCTCGGCGCTGCCGTCGGCGAAGCGCACCCGCGAACCTTCCAGCGCGGTGATCGCGGGCTTGAACGTGACGTCGCCGCAGCCCGCGCGGTGCAGGAACTCCTCGCTCGCCGATGGATGCGCCTCGAAGGGCAGGTGGTCGGGCTTGGGCAGGCCGTAGTCCTCCATGTTGCCGCGGAATTTGCGGACGAAACGCTGCTTGAGTTTCAGGCCCAGCTTCGGCGGCATCCACCGTGGCATCGAGCGCTTGTCGCCGACCTTGCCGTTGACGTACTTCGGCAGTACCCAGACTCCGCGCCGGGCGGAGACGTAGAGCTTCGTCGCGATGAACCGCTGCGACAGCTCGGAGGCGATGTCCAGGCCCGAGTTGCCCATGCCGACCACCACGACGCGCTTGCCGCGCATGTCGACCGGGTCGAACGGGTCGTTGTAGGCGTGGCTGTGCAGCAGCGTGCCGTCGAATTCGCCCGGGTAGTCCGGAAGGCGGGGATCCCAGTGGTGCCCGTTGCAGACGATGAGCGCGTCGTAGTCCTTGGTGCTCCCGTCGCTCGTGCTGATCAGCCAGCGGCCGTCCGTCCCGCGCTCGGCGGCGGTCACCCTGGTGTCGAACACGATCCGGTCGCGGATGCCGAAATGGTCTACGTAGTCGCGGAAGTACTGGAACAGCTGCGAATGGTGGGGAAAGTCCGGCCACTCGTCGGGCGCGGGATAGTCCTCGAAGGCCAGGCGGAACTTGGACGTGTCGATGTGCAGGCTCTGGTAGCACGCCGACATGCCGTTGGGGTTCTTGAAGTACCAGTTGCCCCCGACTTCGTCGGACGCTTCGTAGCAGTCGAACGGTATGCCGTAATCGTTCAGGCGTTTGGCGGCGGTGATCCCGGAGGGACCCGCCCCGATCACGCAGACGCGGGGGAGTGCGGTTGACGTCATTCACTGTCCTCGTGCTGGAGGCCGTCGTCGGTGACGGCCGAACCGTCCGGTGCGGCTCACGCGCCGGAGTGACGTAGGCAACAAAGTAACACTCGCTAGACACTGTGTCTAGTGAGTGACGCACTGTCCATCAATCCCTTTGCCGCGTAGACTCGGGCGGCGTCAACCGCACGTCAGTCCCTCTTTTCACGGATACGGGGTACCTGTTCACCATGCGTACGAACGCGAGCGCGAACCTGCGGGACGAGCAGAAGCAGCAGACCAGGGTCCGGCTGATGGAGGGCGCCAAGGAGCTGTTCGCCACCCGCGGCTACGCGGCGGTGCGGGTGGACGACATCGTCGCCGCCGTCGGTTGCAGCCGCGCCACGTTCTACCTGCACTTCGCGGGGAAGCAGGAGATCCTGCGCGCGATCGCCCAGCAGGGAACCCTGTCTACCGTGCTGCACTCCTATCAGGACCTCGATCGGGTGCTGGAGACCGGTTCGCGCGCCGAGTTCGCCCGTTGGATGGCCCGCGCCATCGAGTGGTTCCAGGAGTACAAAGACCTGCTGCCCGCCTGGGACGAGGCGACCGCGCTGGAACCGGAGTTTCGCGAGATCGCCCGCGACGGCATCCTCGCATTGCCCAACGCGATGACCGCCTACCTCGCGGCGTGGCCCGCCGACCGGCGCGACGAGGCGCGGTTACGCGTGGAATTGCTCGTCGCGCAACTGGAGCGGTTCTTCACCCGATGGGCGATGCAGGGCACCATCGACGTCTCGGTGGAGCAAGCCGTCGAAGTACTCACCGACATCTGGTTTCCGGCGCTGCGCGCGCCGACGGACGCGAGTTGAGCGGGCTTGTTCGGCGCAGTCGACCTACCTGGGCAGGCCAGTCGGTGACGTCGGGCCGGTTGAGGTGCGAGAAGGCCTCCAGCACTGGTTTTCTCGCAAAGGACGCCGAAGCGTTGTGGTCTGTGGGGCTGTCCGCAGGGTGACGGCATGTGTTGCCCACTGTTCGCTGGATGCGTGAACGGTGCCGTCCGCCGCCCCTATTCGACGGTGGCTCGCGAATCTGTCGGCGTCGTGCGGCATCATCTGTGCACGCAGCCAACCACGAAATCGCTCGGAGTTACCCATGTCGTCCCCACGAACCAAGCCGCAGCCCTTGTCGGACAGCGAGATTCAACAGATCGCCGCGGAGATAGCCGGTGGCAGCCCGCCCATGGTGTGGTTCACCTCCGCCGCGGTCGGCGTGCCGGAGGGGCGCTCTGGCAAGGTGATCGCGCTCGGCGACCCTGCCGACGGTGACTTCCTCCAGGTCCGGCCGACCGGATCGAAGGATGTACTGTCCTTCTCTCCCACCGAGGTGACCTTGACCAAGCCGCCGCGAGGGGCGGCGGGCGCCACCGCCCAGCAGAAGTCGACAACACGGAAGGAATCCCCTGTGACGCAGTCGTCGACCACGACGAGCACCACGACCGAGCCCGCGCGGCCGAGCGCACCCGCGCCCGCGGCCACCCCGAAGCCCGCGGCGGCCGCGGAAGCGAGTCGAGCCGACAGCGCGGCCAAGCAGGCCGCGGCGCCCAAACCGGCCAAAGCGGCCGCCGCCCGCAAGGCCAAGGCGCCCGAGGTCACCGTGACGCTCACCGGCACCGCCGACGGCGAGTGGTCCATCGACGTGGTCAGCGGGAAGAAGCGCACCCTGCGCGGTCTTCCGGTGGCCGGTTCCACGGTGGCGCAGGCGGCGAAGATCCTGCATCCGGAGGTCGCCGAGGTGGTCGCGGGCGTCCTGGACGCGTTGCGCGGGGTGCAGGAGGCCAAGGTGCAGCAGTTACAGGCCGAGCTCGAGGAGGCCAAGCGCCTGCTGAACGAGCTGAGCGACTGAGTCACACCGCGGGACTGGCGGATCGGGCAGCCGTGCGCCAGATCCGTCGCTCGGTGCCGGGAGGCGTGTGCCGCACGTCGTCGTGGAACGCGTAACCGAGCGAGTACTGCTTCGCGTGGTACATGGCCGCGTCCGCGTCCCGGAGCAGGCCGTGCACGTCGGTGTCCGAGCTGCGCGGACCGGCGCACGCCACGCCGACGCTCGCGGTGATCGGTATCTCCCCGGCGCTCAGCCCGAACGGCCGGACGAACGCGCCGAGCAGCCGTTCGGCCAGCACGGCGGCCTCCGGCCGGGCGAGCCGGGCGAGTACGACGAATTCGTCGCCGCCGTAGCGGGTCACCACGTCCTCGTGGCGCGCGACTCGCCTGATCCGGCCGGCCGCCGTCGAGATGAGTTCGTCGCCGACGGCGTGCCCGTAGCTGTCGTTGACCCGCTTGAAGCCGTCGAGGTCGATGAACAGCAGCGAGATCGGTTGCTCGGCCCACTGTTCGCCGCGCTGCCGCAGCGCGCGCAGCAGTGCGGCTCGATTCAGTAATCCGGTGAGTATGTCGTGGTCGGCCTGGTACTGCGCGCGCCGCTCGCTGCGGGCGCTGCGCACGATGGCGCGCTCGCTGCGCACCAGCATGCCGATCAGCAGTAACCCGAACAGCGACGACACCACCACGCGATCGAGCGGGCGCAGGCTCGACCCGACCACCGGCACCAGTGAGGCCACGATCAGCGCGATCGCGATGAGGCTGGCGCGCTGCCTGGAGTGGTGTGGGTGGATGCGCCGTGGCGTGCCGAGCGCGGTCATGGTCGGGTGCAGCGCCGCGGCGCCCACGGTGGCGTAGGCGGCGAGCAGGGGAGCCAGCAGCACTTCACGCCCGAACACGGTCGCGCCCGCGGTCTCCAGGCTGTAGCCCAAGTCGCCGAGCAGCACCGCGACGAGTCCGGCGTGCAGCAACCACAGCGAGGTCTCCGCGCGCGTGGAGGTCGCCATGGAGTGCGCCACCAAGGTCAGCAGCAGCGCGTCGAGTACCGGGTAGGTCGCCGCCAACAGCGCGTCCAGCCCGGTCGCGGTGGATTGCAGGATCGGGGAGATGAGGAAGGTCCAGGAGGCGAGCAGCGCGCCGAGCCCGATCAGGGCCGAGTCCAGGAGCAGGTCGTAGTCGCCGTGCACTTGGCGCGGCCACAACCAGATCAGCGCCGCGAGCCCGACGCCGAGATAACCCAGCAGAGTGAACGCGTCGTCGAGCGGATGGACCGTGTGGTCGCCGATGTCGCGCAGCGTGGTGCCGGTGGCGAACAGCATCGCCGAGCCGGACAGCAGATACCACGGCAACGGGTGCGCGGGCCGGTGCGTGCGCACGCCGACCGCGATCATGGCGAGGGTCGCGCCGACGATGATCGTCATCGTCACGAACGCCGCCACGTGCGAGTCCAGCGCCAGATGGACCGCGATCGCGGCCGCGCTTCCCCCCAGAAGTACCGCGTACCAGCCCGATCCGATGCCGCGCGGACGGCTGGTCTGTGGCTGTTCACTTGGTGTCATCAGCCCCCCTTGGTCGCTCCATCCCCGGTGAACCGGGCCGCGTAATAGGTCTGTGAATCCTCCACCGCGACTTCGACGTTCGCCTGTTCGTCGAGCACCGCCCTGATGCTGTCGGCGAACGAGAACCGAGTGTTGTTGTACGAGCAGATGTCCCAACCGACCGCGGCGCGCTCGGCAACCAATATCTGGACAACTGATTTGATCATGGCATGGAACGCCGCCCCTTGGCGGGCACTTGGCGCAACAAGGGTGAAACCCGCGTAGTAGATCGCGTCGCGCGCCGCGTGTTCGGGATAGCGGGCCGCGAAATAGTCCGGGCTGATCCACGGCACGGTCTCCAGATGCCTGGTCAGCGTGGTGACGCCGATCGGCTCGCCGTCGGCGTGCGCCACGTACTTCTGCACGCGGGGATCCACCATCTCCTCCCGGAACTCCTCCGGGTGCAGCACCTGCCGTGCGATGGCCTTCGCGCGCAACGGGCCGAACGCCTCCTCGTACAGGCGATGGAACATCGCGATCCGTTCCTCCGGAATCGCCGCCTCGACGGTCACGGTGATCTCGCTCATCGCGGACCCCACGGAATGGTGTGATACGCGGCGAGGACCAGCGCGCACGCCGGGTCACCGTCGGAGGTGGCGTCCACGGTGCACAACTGGACGGGGCCGAAGCCGCCGCCGCGGTGGCGGGTCATGTCCGCCAGGCTGGCGCGGATCAGGGCGGCGACTTCGTCGCAGGTGTCGGCCTCGTGCTCGACGAACAATCCCGCGCCGGAGCCGTCGTCGCGCAGCGCCCAGCCGATGCCCGCCGCGGCGGTCGCGCCGCGTTCGCAGGCGTGCCGCACCGCGTAGACGCAGTACAGCCGGTCACCCCACGGTATCGGCTTGCGTACCCGGCCGATCCGTTCGACGGTGGCGCGCGGCGGGATGACCGACGACAACCGGATCAGGTTCGCCTCACCCACCCCGAGATCGCGCAGCGCCGCGTCGAACGCCGACATGGCGGTCGGTCCCACGCCGGTCGCCGCGCCGATCTCGATCGTCAGCGAAGCCGGGAACGTCCGCTCCAGCGGCGGCCGCAGCCGATCCGGGCGAGGCCGCGCGCGTAGGTCGCCGCGTGAGGTGTCGTGAATCATGGTGCCCTCCCGATCCGCCGCGGCCACCAGATTTCGCAGGCCGGACTTGCGTCGAATTCGACTCTGCGGCACGAACGCCGATCCCGCAGCCAACCGGGTCGAAAACGATGTCCGGGCGGCGTGTCTCGTACCCTGGCACCGACCGGGACAGCGAGGAGCGAGTGTGCGGACATGGGTGGCGCCGGGGCGGGTCAACATCATCGGTGAGCACACCGACTACAACGACGGCTACGTCCTGCCGATCGCGTTGCCGCTGGTGGCGCGGTGTACGGCGGCGCCGCGCACGGACGGGCTGGTGCGGGTCGGCTCGCGGCAGCGTCCCGGCGAGCCGGTGCTCGTCGCGGTGTCCGACATCGAAGGCGTGCGGGCGCGGGTGCCTGGTTGGTCGCGCTATCCGCTCGGCGTGGTCGCCGAGTTCACCCGGCGCGGACACCGTATCACCGGCGTGGATCTCGACCTCGACGGCGCGGTGCCGATCGGTGCGGGCCTGTCGTCCTCGGCGGCGCTGTCCTGCGCGGTGGCCATCGCGCTGCGTGATCTGTTCGCGCCGGGCCTGACCGATCGCACGCTGATCGACATGGCCCGCGCCGCCGAGAACGACTACGTCGGCGCGCCGACCGGCTTGCTCGACCAATCGGCCGCGATGTTGTGCACCGCCGGGCACGCGCTGCTGCTGGACGTGCGGGCATTCGCCGCCGACACCGCCGCGCCGCGCGGCGTCGAGCAGATCCCTTTCGATCTCGGCGCTTTCGGGCTGGAACTTTTTGTCGTCGACACCGGCCAGCCGCACGAACTGGCCGACGGCCGCTACGCCGAGCGCCGCGCGGAATGCGCTGCGGCGGCCGAGGCGCTCGGCGTCGAGACCTTGCGCGACGTGGCGTCGGCGACGGACACCACCCGGATCGCCGACGACGTGCTGCGTCGGCGCGCCCGGCATGTGGTGACGGAGAACGCCAGAGTGGTCGCAGTTGCCGAAAAATTGCGGGAAGGGCTCGACCCGCGTGGAATCGGCCCGGTGCTCACCGCCGGACACGTCTCGCTGCGGGACGACTTCGAGGTGTCCACTCCGACCCTCGACGCGGCGGTCGGCGCCGCGCTGGCGGCCGGGTCGCACGGCGCGCGGATGGTCGGCGGCGGATTCGGCGGCAGCGTCATCGCGCTCGTCGACCGGGACCGCACCGCGGCGGTGGCGGAGTCGGTGCGGCAGCGTTTCGCCGACGCGGATCTGCCCGATCCGCGCACTTTCGTGGTGGTCCCCGCTTCTGGAGCCCACCGGGTCGACTGAGCGACCGACCGGATTTGTGCGCGAATGTGCCACGCCGTTGGGCATGATCGCGCACAGTGGTGTCTGCCGACACCATTCGGCGGGCGACGAGGAGGTCGCGCGCGCCGGGCAGGACCAGCACGACGCGGCTCTCGCACGACGAACGACCTCGCTCGCCGCCCCGGTTTCACCGCCAGGAGGAACGCTGTGCCGCTCGTCGATTCGTCCGTTCTCGCCGCCGTGCCCGGCCTGCACTCGGCCGCTTCGCCACCGCACCTCGAAGCCGCCGAGACCCTCCGCCTGGACGCGCAGCCCGTCGACTACGCGCTGGTCGCCCTGTATTTCGTGTTCGTGCTCGGCATCGGCCTTCTGGCCAGGCAACGGGTGTCATCCAGCATCGACTTCTTCTTGTCCGGGCGCTCGCTGCCTGCCTGGGTGACCGGCCTGGCGTTCATCTCCGCCAACCTCGGCGCGGTGGAGATCATGGGCATGTCCGCCAACGGCGCGGAGTACGGCTTCCCGACCTTCCACTACTTCTGGATCGGGGCGGTGCCCGCCATGCTGTTCCTCGGCGTGGTGATGATGCCGTTCTACTACGGCTCCAAGGTCCGCAGCGTGCCGGAATTCATGCGCCGCCGCTTCGGCACCGGAGCCCATCTGGTGAACGCGCTGAGTTTCGCCGTCGCGCAGATCCTCATCGCCGGGGTCAACCTGTACCTGCTCGGCTCGATCGTGAACGTGCTGCTGGGCTGGCCGCTGTGGGTCTCGGTGATCGTGGCCGCGGTGATCGTGCTGTCCTACATCACCCTCGGGGGTCTGTCCGCGGCGATCTACAACGAAGTGCTCCAGTTCTTCGTCATCGTGGCCGCGTTGCTGCCGCTCACCCTGGTCGGGTTGCACCGGGTCGGGGGATGGGACGGGCTGCGCGACAAAGTGACCGCGTCGCCGGGCGGCGCGGCGCAGCTGGAATCGTGGCCCGGTAACGCGCTCAGCGGATTCTCCAACGATTTCCTGTCGATCCTCGGCATCGTGTTCGGCCTCGGATTCGTGCTGTCGTTCGGGTACTGGACCACGAACTTCGTCGAGGTACAGCGCGCGATGGCGACGCACTCCATCTCCGCGGCGCGGCGCACGCCGATCATCGGCGCGTATCCGAAGATGTTCATCCCGCTGATCGTGGTGATCCCCGGCATGATCAGCGCGGTGCTGGTGCCGCAGATGGCGGAGTACAAGGCGGCGGTGACCGCGAATCCCGACTTCGAGAGCGACACCACCTACAACCAGGCGCTGCTGTACCTGATGAAGGACGTGCTGCCCAACGGCCTGCTGGGTGTGGGGCTGGCCGGCCTGCTAGCGGCGTTCATGGCGGGCATGGCGGCCAACGTCTCCGCGTTCAACACGGTGTTCAGCTACGACCTGTGGCAGCAGTACGTGCGGCGCGACCGGGCGGACGGCTACTACCTCGGCGTGGGCAGGCTGGCGACGATCGGCGCGACCGTGGCCGCGATCTTCACCGCGTTCATCGCCTCCGGATTCAGCAACATGATGGACTACCTGCAAACCTTGTTCAGCTTCTTCAACGCGCCGCTGTTCGCCACGTTCATCCTCGGCATGTTCTGGAAACGGATGACGCCGACCGCGGGCTGGACCGGCCTGGTCTGCGGAACAGCCTCCGCCATAGTCGTTTTCATCCTGCACGAGACGAAGGTCTTCGAGCTGTCCGGCCAAGGGGCGAGCTTCGTCGCCGCCGGTGTCGCGTTCGTGGTCGACATCCTCGTCAGTGTCCTGGTCACCCAGGTGACCCAGCCGAAACCGGCGGCGGAACTGATCGGGCTGGTGTACTCGGAGACGCCGAAGGAAGTGCGCACCGACCCGGAGGCCGACACGCTGCCCTGGTACCAGCGCCCGGTCCTGCTGGCAGGCATCGCGCTCGTGCTCGTGATCGCGCTCAACATCTTCGTCGGATAAGGAATCGCCGCAATGTTTTTCGATATCCGTACCATCGTCGGCGGGTTGCTCGGCTGCTACGCGATCGTTCTCGTGGTCACCGGACTGGTGCACGACACCGCCGCCGAGCAGGCCAAGACCGGCGGGGTGAACGTGAACCTGTGGGCCGGGCTCGGCATGGGCGTGGTGGCGGTGGCCTTCGTGGCCTGGGCGCTGCTGCGCCCGGTCCAGGTGCCACCGGAAGCGCATCCGGCGGACACCGATGAGGAGCGCGACTCAGCCTGACGCGAACGACGCCCCCTGGGAGACCCAGGGGGCGTCGTCATCGCACTGGTCAGACGCCCGGGCTACCGGTTCCGCCGGGCCACGTGCCGGGTGTGCCGGTCCCACCGACACCCGGGCTGCCGGTTCCGCCCGTTCCCGGGGTCCCGGTTCCGCCTGCGCCCGGCATGCCGGTTCCGCCGACGCCGGGCCGGGGAGCCGTGCCGCGTTCGGTCGCGGTGCCGCCGGCGTCCGGACGCGGGATGTCGCCGCGCCACGCGCCGGTCTCGCTGCCCTGATGCTCGATGAAGTGCTTGAAGCGCTCCAGGTCACTGTTCACCCGGTGCTTCAGCACACCGAGCTTGTCGGCGACGTTCTCCACGAACCCTTCCGGGTCGACGTCCATCTGCGTGGTCACCCTGGTGTGGGTGTCGTCGAGCCGATGGAACGTGACGACGCCCGCGTGCTTGGGTCCGCTGTCGGACTTCCAGGCGATGCGTTCGTCGGGATGCTGCTCGGTGATGGTCGCGTCGAACTCCCGCGTCGACGGGCCGACATGGACACGCCAGTGCATATGCCGGTCATCGATCTGCTGTACCGCTTCGACACCCTCCATGAACTGCGGAAACGACTCGAACTGCGTCCACTGGTTGTAGGCGGTGCGAACCGGAACCTCGACGTCCACCGTGGCGGCCATTGTGCTCACTTGCTACCCCTTTCCTCGCCCACCCGCGTCTTTCGCGGGTCGGCGTCTCTCGGTTGACAAGCGCTCCCTTGTGGGGCGACTCGGGACATTGGTCGCTTACCCGGGTCGTTGGGGGGCAAACAGAGCGGAACCCTCGTCACACGTGCCGCCCAGCGCCGTCGGACCAGGTCTCCGGCCCGATCAGGCCATGTTTTCTTCCCGAATCAATTCAGACGAGGACGTCGGCGGCCAACGCGTCCAGCGCGCGTACCGCTGTCGGCTCCAGCGCGCCTTCCCGGTGGTCGCGTCCAGCACGGCGAAAGCGCCTTCGTCCAGCCGGCTCGCCGCGCCAGACCGCGACGGCCTTCGAGTGGGGCAAGATGGCCGGTTCCTCGCGTACTTCTATCCGCCAGCCCTTGTTCGCGTCGTACAGTTCGGGCACTGCCAGCTTTGTGTCGGAGGTTCCTGGGTTGCTCTGATCCTCGGGGCTCGAATCGGATCGGCTGTCGTTACCGCAGGCAGCCAGCACGCACAGGACGACTGTTCCAGCGAGTACGGACTTCGACGTCATCGAGATGCCCCCTGGTTCAGACAATCCTTCTGGCACAACACAATCGAGGGCTCGCGCGATCGTTTCAGCGGTATTGCCGCCTGGCGTCGGGAAGCATGGCGGTCTCGCCATGCTCCGCCGTTCCCGCCACCGGCCCAACCAGCCCGCCCCGGGCGTCTCCGGAACCGACGTGCCACACATCCCGAGCGTGAGAACCACCCGGAATGTGCGAGGACGGCAGGCCCGCGTGTGGTCAGGGTTGAGGACGAACAGATGCCGGATGATCGAGTGAAGGAGGGTTCCAATGAAGAAGGTCGAGATCTTCGACATGCCCACCCGCAGTGAGAGGCGCGATCCCGAGGCACTGAAGAAGCGCATTCAGGGCTCCAACGGCGGCCGGGACGACGCCTACGGCGCGTACCAGCTCGCCTGCCTGATGGCTGCCACCGAGGCGGAAGAGGACGGCAGCGACGACGAGGCGTGTCTGAGCCAATTCGAAGACGCGCTCCCCGGCTGGCTGAGCCGCCTCGGCTTGAAACTTGACGTCCATGCGTACGGCGTGTGCCACATGTCGGACAACGCGGGCGTCGATCGTGGCGACGCGTCGTCGATCTATTGGACGTTGTCGGGGTTCCGCGACCGCTCCCGAATCTACGAGGCCATCGCCTTCCCGTCCGGCACACCCGCGCCCTCCGGTTCGCTGATGGAGCAATATGACGACTGGTCGCAGAACGCCGCCGCGGTAGCGGAAGAGGAATCCAGCGACTCCGCGCGCTTCTCCGCCTTCGTCGACTCGATGACGGAATACCTGAATTCCTCCGGCAAGAAGTTCCCCGGAACGTCCTTCGGCTACTTCAACAGCGCGGGCAGCGAAATCTACACCCCCAGCATGGAAGAGACCGGAATGCTCTGGAGCGTGGCCCCGCTCGGCTCCTTCGACGGCCACATGTACGAATGCGTCACCGCGCTTCCCAAGTAAGTTCAAGATCAACGGCGCATGACTGCGGCATTTCGCGAGTAAGCCGCTCCACCATGTGCCGTTGATCTTGTTGTTCAGAACAGGGTCAGCGGCAGCAGTTGGGGTCGAGGACGAAGCACAGTGCCGCTAGGGCGTCCCGGCGGGCGCGGTGGAAGGTGTTCATGCCGCGCCGTTCGGATTCCACCAGCCCGGCTTTACGGAGCTGGCCGAGGTGATGGCTCACCGTCGACTCCGACAATCCGACCGCCGCGGCGAGATCGCCGCCGTTCTCCTCGTCGGAAGTGCTGGTCAACAGCAGTGACAGCAGCTTCACTCGCGCCGGGTCGGCGATCGCTTTCAACCGCAGCGCCACCGCGAGCGCGGCGTCGTCGTCGATCGGCCCGGCCGCGACCGGCGTGCAGCAGACCGGGGCGGACATGTCGATCACGGGCAGCGTCTTGGGCATGCGATCGACTCTACCCACTTTGTTGACATATGTCGAAAAGGTGGCAGACTCGGCATCGAACCGGTTCTTCGATATATGTAACACAAGTGGAGGTAGTCATGTCCCGCATCCAACTCGCCCTCAACGTCGACGACATCGACCAAGCCGTGCGGTTCTACTCGACCCTGTTCGGCACCGAGCCCGCCAAGCGCAAGCCCGGCTATGCCAACTTCGCCGTCACCGAACCACCGCTGAAACTCGTGCTGATCGAGAACCCCGGCCACGGCGGCAGCGTCAACCACCTCGGCGTCGAGGTCGAAACCTCCGACCAGGTGCACGCCGAGATCGCCCGCCTGTCGGAAGCCGGGTTGTTCACCGAAGAGCAGATCGCCACCACCTGTTGCTTCGCCACGCAGGACAAAGTCTGGGTCACCGCGCCGGACGCCGAACGCTGGGAGGTCTACACCGTGCTGGCCGACAGCGAAACCTTCGGTACGGCACCCGAACTCGCCGGTGCGGCCATGCCTTCCGACGCCGAGGCGGTTCAGGCCTGCTGCGGCACGGCCGAGGAAGCCGCCGCCGAAGGTGCGTGCTGCGGCTCGGCCGCCAAGAAGGAGGCAATCGACTCGGGCGTCACCTGCTGCCACTGACCCCGGGCGGCGTTCACCAGGTGTTCGCTTGCCTGTGGATTCGATATATATCAATATCGATCCGTGTCGAAACAGGAGTTACCGCTCGTCGGCGTGGCCGCGCCATCGTGTGAGGTCACGCCGATGATCCGCCAACCGCTGACCGCCGACGCCGCCATCGAGCTGGCCAGCGTCTTCAAAGCGCTGTCGGACCCGGTCCGTTTGCGGCTGCTGTCGGTGGTCGCCGGCCATGCAGGGCGGGAGGCGTGCGTGTGCGACCTGTCGGAAGGCTTCGACGTCAGCCAGCCGACCATTTCCCATCACCTGAAGGTGTTGCGCGAAGCCGGACTGCTCAGCAGCGAGCGGCGTGGGTCGTGGGTGTACTACCGCATCGAACCCGCCGCGCTTCGGCAGTTGTCCCGCCTGCTCGACATCACCGTTCCGGAAGCGGCGCGATGACCGACCTGACGCGGCGGCTACTGGCCGAATTCCTCGGCACCGCTCTACTCGTCGCGGTCGTCGTCGGCTCCGGCATCTCAGCCGAGCAACTGTCGCCCGATGACGTCGGCGTGCAGCTACTGGAGAACTCCACCGCCACCGTTCTCGGACTCGCGGTGCTGATCCTGGTCTTCGGGCCGGTGTCGGGCGCACACTTCAATCCCGTTGTCTCCGTGGTGGACTGGCTACTCGGGCGAAGCCAAGGCACCGGCCTTTCCGGCCGAGACCTCCCTGGCTACATCCTCGCCCAAACGACCGGAGCCGTCGTCGGAGCGATTCTCGCCAACGTCATGTTCGATCGATCCGCGATGCAGATCTCCACCCACCATCGCATCACCACCGGTCATGTGATCGCGGAAGTCGTCGCCACGGCCGGACTGATCGCCGTCGTCTTCGGCCTGGCCCGCAGCGGGCGAGCGGCCCTGTCTGCGGCAGCGGTCGGCGCCTACATCGGAGCGGCGTACTGGTTCACCAGTTCCACCTCGTTCGCCAACCCAGCCGTCACCATCGGCCGCGTCTTCTCCGACACCTTCGCCGGAATCGCCCCCGCCTCCGTGCCCGGCTACCTCGCCGCCCAACTCCTCGGCGCACTGACCGGCCTTGCCCTCGTCGCCATCCTCTACCCGGCCACCGCCGCCGCTGCCGACAACGCCGTCATCCCTCGCGACACCATCGACACGCACTGAGAGGCCGCGATGTCAGCCACACCGAGCGTGCTGTTCGTCTGCGTCCACAACGCCGGACGCTCCCAAATGGCCGCCGCCCTGCTCGCCCACCTCGCTCGAGACGAAATCGAGGTCCGCTCCGCGGGCTCGGCCCCCGCCGACGAGATCAACCCTGTCGTCGCCGAAGTCATGAACGAGATCGGCATAGACATCACCGACCGGAAGCCGAAGATCCTGACGCCCGAAGCTGTCGAAGCATCCGACGTCGTCATCACCATGGGCTGCGGCGACGCATGCCCCTACTACCCCGGAAAACGCTATCTCGATTGGAAGCTCGACGACCCCGCCGGACAAGACCGCGCCACCGTGCGCGCGATCCGCACCGAGATAGAACGACACGTCCGCGACCTGCTCGCCGAAATCGGTCTTCGGATAACGGATGAAGCGGGGCCCGGCACCGAGTGACTCGCGCTCGATGCCGGGCCGGAGATCACTTCAGCGGAGCGGGCATGGGTGCGTTGATCGTGGAGAAGTACATGATCGCCGCGCCGATGGCGACGGGGGCCGTCACCAGGATCTGGCCCGCGACCGTGCCGAGCGCGCCGACGGCGACGATGCCGCCGAGGCAGCCGACGGCGGCGGCCGGGATGAACGGGCCGAACATGCCGACGATGGTGGCGGCGGCGACGGTCGCTCCGGCGATGCCGCCGAGCACGCAGCCCACCGCCGCGCCGCCGATGCCGCCGACCAGGGTGCCGATGGTGGCGCCCATGGAGATGGTGCTGGTCATCCGGGACCAGGCCGCCTGCTCACGGTCGTACTCCGTCTTCCACGGCGCCTTGTCCTCGAACGGCAGGGCGACCGGCTTGTAGACCGCGTGCGCCATGTCGAACTGCGGGGTCAGCGTCGCGGTGCGGCCGGAGATCTCTGCGGCGATGGGGAATTCGAACTCGTCGACCAGGAAGGTCAACGGCGTGCCCGCGACGACGGTGCCGTCGGCGGCCTTCACCTTCAGCATCTGGTCCTCGACCACAAGCGAGCCGGAATCGACGCTGATGATGCTGGCGGTCTCGGTGGCGTGGGCGGTGAAACCGACGGCCTCGGCGGCCTCCGTGGATGTGGCTTCGACGGAAGCGCTGTCCACCGCAGCGACCTCGGGGGCGGCGGAACTCGTGCCAGCGGCGATGCTCACGGCAGCGGTGGTGAACGCGGCGGCCAGGGCTAGTTTCGTGATCTGCATGGGGAATCCTTGGTTTCGAAGGCATGGCGAAGCGACGGCCATACCTGTGACGTTTCGGTAGGTCGTTGAGGGTGACGGGCCTTCGCCCGCGAATGTGTGGTTAAGCGGCGGCGCGCATCCGCCCGGCGAGGCCGAGCAGCACGTCGATCGCGAGGAAGGCGAGCAGGCTCAACCCGACCAGCGGGATGAACCAGCCGACCACCAGCACGGCGGCCACCAGCGGCACGACCAGCCAGAGCGAGGTCTTGCGCAACCCGCCGCGTCGCGGGGCTCGGCCCAGCACGAACCGCCCCGTATCGCGGGTCGGCCGCCTCCGCCACCACATCAGGTAGCCGCGCACGATCACGGTGATCAGGCCGATCATCGCCGCGAGCAGCAACAACTGATTGAACAACCCGAACATCAGCCCCATGTGGAACTGGATGCCCCAGTTGGTGAGCTTGGCCATCAGCGGCCAGTCGGCGTACGGCAGACGGTCGGTGACCGCGCCGGTCGCGCCGTCGACGGCCACGGAGTCGACGGTGTAGGTGCCGGGCATCCGGCGTTCCTTCACCGCGAACGCCTTGCCCGGCGCGGCCGGTACGGCGATCTCGGCCGGCTGCGTGATGCCTTCGGCGCGGGCGGTCGCGTAGACCCGGTCCAGCTGGGCGATCCGCTCGGCCGGGGCGGTGGGCGCGTGCCCGGCGTGTCCGCCGCCGTGGTGCTCGGAACCCGAATCATGACTCGAAGCAGCGGTTCCGGGCAGCGCGGTGCTGACCGCGGGTGTGGTCCAGCTGAGCTGCTCACGCAGTTCTGTGACGTTCGCACCCGCGTAGGTCGACCAGGTCATGCCGGTCGCCGACAGCAGCAGCGCCAGTGGAAGCACCCACATGCCGACCGCACCGTGCCAGTTCAGGGTGCGGCCTCGCGCGCGCTGCGACCGATCGGCCGCGAACAGCCAGCCCCAGCCGTTGCGGGCCCGTCGGCTGCGCACCCGGCGCACCCAGATGACCAGCCCGGCCAGCGCGACGATCCACAGCCAGGACGCGGCGAGCTCGCTGTAGAGCCGACCGGGTTCGCCGAGGTGCAGGTCCCGGTGCAACCGATCGATCCAGGTGCGCATCGGCAGCGCACCCGAGCTGCCGTATACGACGGAATCACCCACCGGCTGCGCGGTGTACGGGTTCACGAACACCGCCCGCCGCTCGGATTCCCCCAGCGACGGGTCGCTGAACAGCACCCGGGTGGTGTCTTCGGCGCCCCCCGCCGGGGCGACGGCGACGAGCTGGAGATCCGGCCGCGTGGCGACGGCCGCGCCGACCTGCTCCGACAGCGGCTTCGGCGTTCCGGTCGCGGTGACCGTCAGCAGGTCGCGCGACCCGATCGACTCGAGCGTCGGCGATATCGCGTAGAGCGCACCGGTGACGGCGGCGATGAGGATGAACGGCCCGACGAACACTCCCGCGTAGAAGTGCAGCCGCATGGCCAGCGCGTACAAACTGTTACGCGCGGTGGCCCGGCGTGGGCCGGAGGAATCCGACGGCTCCGATAAGTCGGCGTCGGAAATAGTTTCTGTTGTGCTCACGATCATTTCGTTTCTGACGGCGGAACCCGGGTGGGACGCAACCCTTTTCCTGACGGCCGTGGGCACGCGACCGCCGCGGCGACCGTCCTGCGCGGACAGCCGTCGCGGAATCACCTGCGGACGCGCTCATTCGACGGAAGCGCGATCTCGGCACCGCACGGAAGGAAGGTGTGCGACCCGGTGGACGGCGTCGCGTCGGCACGCTCAGGCGTGGGCACGAGAGTGCGCGGCGACGCTGCGCTGCACGAGGAAAGACCGTGACGATGAGCGATACTCACGCCACGCGTGCACCGGGTGTGGAAAGAATTCAGAGAACGACCGCGAGCGGCGGAGCGCGTGTGCGCAGCGCCTCGGCGGCGAAAACACGCAGGACGACCCGGTCACGATGGGCCGTACGCAAAGGAGCGCGGTCCGCGACGACGGGCGGGGTGTGCCGCACCGGCAGCACCTGGCGCAGCACCGCTGTGCCGATCCGGTAGGCGGCCTCCGCACCCCGGATCACGATGGCCGCCGCGAATGCCGCGCACACGTGCGCGGCCAGCATAGCCGGAGTCAGCTGGGCATCACCGTGATGCAGGTGTCCCGAGCTGATCCCCATGGTGAAGTGCCCGAGCAGCTGCCCGGCGACCAGCGCCGCGACCAGCCCGGACGACGTCTCGCGCAGCGGCGCCAGGCCGGCGACCAGCGCGCCGATCACGGCGGACGCGGCGGCGAGCAGGGCCAGCGCGGTGGTGTCCGGCAGCATGCCGCCGGAAGCCCAGCCGTGCGCCGCGACGGAAATGGCCCCCGAGATCGCACCGGCCGAGCCACCGCGCACCCGCGCGACGGCGCCGCGACGTCCCGCGGCAGACCGGTCGAACTCGTAACTCACCCGCTGATGATAGCGGACCGATTGCACGCGTCCGACCGCATCGGCAGGCCCCGAAAATACTCAGGCCTCCAGCGTGGTCGGCAGGCGCACCGCCAGGAAGACCGTGGACGCGCGCCGCTCAGCCCGCGTCGATCTCCATCTCGATGAGCGGCTTGCGCAGCAGCTTGCCGGTCGCGTTGCGGGGCAGCTCGTCGAGGAAGACCACCTCGCGCGGCACCTTGTAGCGGGCGAGATTCGCCTTGACGTAGTCCTTGATCTCCTGCGGATCGCGCTTGCAATCGGGACCGGGAACGACGAACGCGCGCAGCCGCTTGCCGAACTCGCGGTCCTCGACGCCGACGACCGCGGCTTCGAAGATGTCGTCGCGACCGGCGATGAGGTTCTCCACCTCGAGCGGGAAGACGTTCTCGCCGCCGGAGACGATCATGTCGTCGTCGCGGCCGTCGATGTAGAGCAGGCCGTCGGCGTCGAAGTGCCCGACGTCGCCGCTGGACATCATGCCGTCGACCATCTCCTTGCCGCGACCGTCGGTGTAGCCGGTGAAGGCGAAGCCGTTGTCCACGAAGATGGTTCCGGTCACGTTCGGCTCGGTGATCGGCTTGCGCTTCTCGTCGAGCAGCACGATCCGGATGCCGACCGGAGCCTTACCGGCGGTGGTCGGCGCCTTGCGCAGGTCCTCGGGCGTCGCGACGGTCATGACGGCGCACTCGGTGGAGCCGTAGAGGTTGTAGAGGCTGTCGCCGAAGTGGTCCAGCGTGCGGGTCACCACGTCCGGCGCGATGGCCGAGCCCGCCGCGAAGATCACCTTGATGCTACTGACGTCGTACTTCGCCAGCACGTCCGCATCCAGGTCCAGGATGCGTTGCAGCATGGTGGGCACCACGACCAGCGAATCCGCCCGGTACTTCTCGATGTTCGCCAAGGTCTGCTCGGGATTGAAGCGGCGCTGCTGGAAGACCACCCGGTTGCCCAGCGCGAGACCGAGGGTGAATTGGGACAAGCCGGTGCCGTGGAAGATCGGCGCCGCCATGATCATGGTGCCGTTGGCGGGCAGCGGCACCCGGTCGACGAACTGAGCCGAGGCGAACGGGCTGACCCGGTCGCGCGGGGCGCCCTTCGGGGTGCCGGTGGTGCCGCTGGTCAGGATGACGATGCCGCCGGGCTTGGCCGGGGCGGGCAGCGATGCGCCGGACTGCCCGCTGATCAGCGAATCGACGGTCGGGATCGCCGGGTCGGCGTTGTCCTTCTCGTCCACCCAGGTGAGGATGCGCGGGATCGCGGCGGGGATGGCGCTCATCAGGTCGATGAACTCGCTGTCGTGCAGCACGGCCTTGACGTTCTCGCGCTCGGCGACGTCGGCGAACTGCGGCTTGGCGAACCCGGTGTTCATCAGCACGCCGCGCACGCCGAGCTTGCCGGTGGCCAGCAGGCTCAGCACCATGCCGCGGTGGTCGCGCGCCAGGATCGCCACCACGTCACCGGGATTGATGCCTTTGCTCTGCAAGCCGCGGGCCAAGGCGTTCGACTGTTCGTTGAGACCGCCGAAAGTCAGCTCCCCGCGCTCGTCGACGATCGCGACGGCGTGCGGCCTCGTCTGCGCGGCATGCATGACGACACCCGCGAACGGCCCGAATTTCAAGATGTTGAACGCCGACCGAGCGGCATGGTCGGGGCGCAGCGGATTGAACAGCCGCCGCTTGACCATCACGTTCACGCCAAGGGCCAGATCGCCCGCCTTGCGGGCGGCGCCGCCCAACGCGGGGAGGGAAAGAGACATCGACGACAACCTTCCGGCGGTATCACCCGGTGATCCTCCGGGTGGTGCGGACCGCAATTTCGATACCCAGTGCTGGTGCTAACACTAGCAAGCTTGTGTAACCGGTTGTGTCATGTATCTCAGCGGACGCTACCCGCTGGTAACGGGCCGGGCACGGTGGCCCGGCCCGCTGTTCATCAGGCCTTGACCTCGTACTCGGCCAGCACGCGGCGCAGCAACTTGCCGGTCGCGTTCCGCGGCAGGTCATCGAGGAAGACCACCTCGCGCGGCACCTTGTAGCGCGCCAGGTTGTTCTTCACGTACGCCTTGATCTCCTCGCCGTCGGGCGAGGAGCCCGGCTCGGGAACGACGAAGGCGCGCAGGCGCTTGCCGAACTCCACGTCGTCCACGCCGACCACGGCCACGTCGAAGATGTCGGGCCGTTCCAGCAGCAGGTTCTCCACCTCCTGCGGGAAGACGTTCTCGCCGCCGGACACGATCATGTCGTCGTCGCGGCCGTCCACCATGAGCAGGCCGTTCTCGTCGAAGTGGCCGACGTCGCCGCTGGACATGTAGCCGTCGATGATCTGCTTGTGCCTGCCGTCGGTGTAGCCCTCGAACGGAGCGCCGCTGCGGATGAAGATGCGGCCGGTGGTGTTGGTGGCGGTGACGCGCTGGTCGTTGTCGTCGTAGAGCCGAACCTCGCAGGTGATCGGCGCGCGACCGACGGTGCCGGGCGCGAGGGCGAGATCCTCCGGGTTGGCCACCGTCGCCACGGCGCACTCGGTGGAGCCGTAAAGGTTGTAGAGCACCGGACCGAACGCCTCGGTGGCCTTGATCGTCAGTTCCGGCGACAGCGCCGAACCGGCCAGCACGATCGACTTCAGCGAGGACGTGTCGTATTTCGCCCGGATCGCCGGATCGAGTTCGACCATCCGGTGCAGCATCGTCGGCACCGCCACCAGCATGTCGGCCTTGTGCTCGGCGACCAGGGCGAGCGTGGCCTCGGCGTCGAACCTGCGGCGCACCACGACCTTGTTGGCCAGCGCCGCGCCGACCAGCCAGGTGGCCAGTCCGGTGCTGTGGAAGATCGGCGAGACGATCACCTGAGTGCCGCGCTGCGGGAACGGGATGCGGTCGACCATCTGCGCCGTCGACAGCGGAGTGACCTTGGTGCGCGGAGCGCCCTTCGGCAGGCCGGTGGTGCCGCTGGTGAGGATGATGAAGCCACCGGGCTTGCTCGGCGCGGGCAGCGGCTCGGCGGAGTTGGCGGCCACCAGGTCGTCGAGCGTCTGCGCACCCTCGGGGAGCGTGGCGCCCTCGTCGACCCAGGTGATGTAGCGCGGCAAGTCGGCGGGCAACGCGTCGAGCAGGCCGAGGAACTCGCTGTCGTGCAGCACCGCCTTGACCTTCTCGCGGGCGCACACCTCGGCGAACTGCGGCTTCGCGAATCCGGTGTTCATCAACGCGACTCGCACGCCGAGCTTGCCCGCGGCGGCCATGGCGATGATGAGCCCGCGGTGGTCGCGCGCGAGCACGCCGATCACCTGGCCTTCGGAGATGCCCGCCGCTTGCAGGCCGCGCGCGACGGCCGTCGACCGGTCGTCCAGTTCGCGGTAGGTCAGGGCGCCCGCCTCGTCCACGATGCCCGGAGCGTCCGGCGCCACCCGCGCGGAGTGCCGGATCAGCGTGGCCTGCGGGCCGAGGATGCGCGACTCCTTCATGGTCCGCAGTGTCTCCAGCGGCTTCCGGGGATCGGTGACACCCCGGCTGCGCAGCACACCCAGCGCCTTCACGGCCTCCAGCGTGTGGGCCAAATTCATGTCGAACAACCTCCACAAAACCCTCGCGTCGGTCCTCGACCTAGCGAACCGGTACGGCGTGTGACTTGACACCGTAGCAGTGCGGAGTGTGACAGGTCACAACAGAAACGGACAAACCCGTCTCGGTTCGGTCGCGGCCACCGCAGGTGAGAGCGGTCGCCGGTCCGATTTCGGTCTTTTCGCCCGCCGTTACCGGCCGGTAGCGCTACCCTCGCAACGTCTCGAGACCGCTCGAAGGGAGACGCGGCCAATGTCCGACCCGAAGGACCGTGCACCGTTCATCGACATTCCCGGCGATCTGCCCGGCATCCGCGGCCTGTTCGCTTTCAAGCCCGAAACCGGAACGGCGCTCAGCGAATTCGCGCAGACCCTGTTGCGTGGGTCGTCCCCGCTGACGCCGGGGGAGCGCGAAACCATCGCCGCGTACGTGTCGTCGCGCAACCAGACCTACTTCTGCACCCAGTCGCACGCGGCGACCGCGGCGGCGCTGGTCGACGGCGGTCGCGAGCTGATCGACGCCGTCATCGAAGACGCGGACTCCGCCCCGATCGATCCGAAACTGCGTGCGCTGCTGCGCATCGCGGACAAGGTGCGCCGGTCGGGACTCGAGGTGACCGCGGAGGACGTCGAGAACGCGCGCGCCGCGGGCGCCAAGGACGAGGACATCCACGACGCGGTCCTCATCGCTTCGGCGTTCTGCATGTTCAACCGCTATGTGGACGGCCTGGCGACGGTCGCGCCCAAGGAGCGGGCGACCTACGAGCAGATCGGTGGGATGCTCGCCACCGCCGGATACGTGGCCGCCGGAGTGCCGCCGGAATCAGCGGCGAGCGCTGGCCAGGGCGACGAGTAAGGGCACCACCCGGGCGGTGGGCACCTCGAATCGCCCGCGCCCCGCGGTGTGCAGCCAGCCGACGGCGGCCAGTTGCCGCAAGTGCTGATAGATCTGGCCGGAGTCGCCGACACCGTCGACTCCGGCCAGTTCGGCCGCGGTTCGCCGCCCGCCCATGATCTCGCGCAGCAGCCGCAGCCGCACCGGGCTGCCCAGCGCCGCAAGGCATTCCGCCGTCTCGGCCCAGTCGTCCTCGATGAGGTCGCCGGTGGTGAACCGGGCCTGCCACTCGCGCTGCTGGTCGTTGGGCAGACGGACCGACCCGGCGAAGACCACGCCGCCGTCGGGCTCGTCGGCCGCGGCGAACTCGTCCCGCAGACGAGCCACCGCCCACTGCTCGGCGCCCGGCGGGAGATCTTCGGGGCGAATTCTTTCTTCCAGCGCGCTGAGCCGCCGTTCCAACTCGGCGACTCGGTCTTCCAGGCTCACGAACCCAAAAGCTACGGAATTCCATAACTTCCGACAAACCGATGGCCCCGGCTCCCGTGGCGGCGGGAGCCGGGGCTTTCGTACTCAGTTGTAGACGGCGCCGAACGACGGGACCGAGATGGTGCCCAACCGGTAGGCGTACCCATCCGGGTTCATGTCGCTGACGGGCACCGACCAACGATGCCACAGCGATCCGTACACCGCGGCGACCACCGGGCCCGCGCCGGTGTCCAGGGCGCGGCTGCGAATGGTGGTGTCCACCGGAACGTCGTTGTGTTCGTAGAGCAACTCGGTGCCGCTGCGTCCGTTCGCGAGATTGATCCACAGCGCCTCGAGCTTCGCGCCGCCCTGGTTCGGCGAGATGGTGCCGGGCCCGCCGAAGAACCCGATGCGGAATCCGTCCATCCCGAGGGCGATTCCCGATCCGTACACGCCCGGCCCCTCACCGCGTCCGATATCCGACTGCGCCGGAACCTGGAACGGCTGGGCGGGCAAGGCGACCTGACCTGCCTTCGCGAGCTGTCCGGAGGCGATCAGCCGATCCACCGCCTGCTCCGCCGCCGGATTACCGGCCGCGGCGGTCCGCAGTTGCTGCGCGGCGGCGGACCAATCGACCGTAGCGGGTTGGGCGGCGACGTGTCCGGCGAAGGGCGCTGCCAACACTGCCGAGGCGGCCAAAGCGGTGGCGAGGCGACGCGTGAAACTCAATCGTTGCATAACCAGTTCTCCTTGAAGTTTGCTGGTACTGCTCGAGTGAAGAGACGTCCGCTGATTCGTCGATCCAGCGACTCAGGGCGATAGGCTGCCTCGGCCGGGGCGCGTCTGTCCAGGGATGAACGTGGATTGGCGTGATCGTGTCATTGACACATCGATGCAGCGGCTTGCCCGTCGACAGCAGCCGCGGTGGTTGTCCTCGTCGTCGGACATCGCGAAGGGAACCGGCCGCGGTCGTCGCCATTATCGCGGATCTCTTCCAAGGAGCGGTTCGGCGCACTTCCGATAAAACCATTCCGTTTGATCTGCGCAGGCGTAGTGTGGAGTTCTCGAGGTGACCGCCGAATTCGCGGCGGCGGCGATCGTGTCTTCGCGGTACGCCACCCAGTCGGGTGCCATCGATCGCGAGTGAGCGGAGAACCCCGGAATGTATCGAAGTAACCGACCCTCATCTGACCTGTTCAGCCATCGGAGCGAGCCGGTCGATACCAGCGCGCCGATGCCGGGCGCGGTCGATCTGCCCGTATTCAGCGACGCTATCGCCGCAACTCCTGCCATGGCGACCGACGAAACGACGCAGGCCGCAGGCGGGTGACCGATGCATCCGGCGGCCAGGGCATGGGATCTCGGTTACGCCGCGGGTTGGCGCTTGGTGCGCGCCATGCCGGAACCACTGGCCGTCCGCCTCTTCGATGTGGGAGCCGAACGCGCGGCTCAGAACGGCGGACCGAACCAATTGCGCCGGAACCTTTCTCGGGTCCTGGGCACCGCGCCGGAGGAGGTGCCGCAGCCGCTGGTCCTGGCGAGCCTGCGCTCCTATGCCCGGTACTGGCGCGAAGCCTTCCGGCTGCCGTCGATGGACCCGCTGAGCCTGGCCGACGCCATCGAATCCTCGGCGACCGGACTCGAACACATCCACCGGGCGGTCGAGCGCGGCACCGGAGCCGTGCTCGCCCTGCCGCACAGCGGTAATTGGGACCTGGCGGGGGTCTGGCTGGTGCAGCGCGTCGGCTCGCCGACGGTGGTCGCGGAGCGGCTCGCGCCGGAATCGTTGTTCCGGCGCTTCGTTCGTTTCCGTGAACGCTTGGGCTTCGAGATCATCCCCCTCACCGGCTCCGCGACGCCGCCGTTCCCGCAGTTGCTCGCCCGGATCCGGCAGGGGCGGATAGTCGGGTTACTCGGGGAACGCGACTTGTCCGGTACGGGCGTACCGGTCACTTTCTTCGGTGAGCAGGCTCGGCTGCCGGCCGGTCCGGCTCGGCTGGCCATCGACACCGGCGCGCCACTTCTCCCCGTGCACTGCTGGTACACCCCCGATGGCTGGGGATTCCGCGTGGATCCACCTATCGACACCAGCCGTGGAGTGCGTGAGACCACCCAGGCGCTGGCCGATCGATTCGCGGCGGGCATCACCGCACACCCCGCCGACTGGCACATGCTCCAGCCCCTCTGGACAGCCGACGTCACCGCCGCCCGGCTCGCTCGCCGAAACCCGGACTGAAACGCTCGGCTGTGCCCAAGTCGGCGAGCGAACGCGCTGATACGAGGGGGCATCTCAGTCGCCGGGCAGCCCCCACGCGAATCCAGCGGCTATCACGAAACAACTGACGATCGAAATGAGAACGATGCTCCACATGGGGGCGAAGAGTACGGAACCCGCGGGGCGAAATCCATAGCTACGCATCACTGAAAGTGTTCGGGGACACGTCATTCGCCTACCGACGGCGGAGAGAACGAAAAATCCGGTGCGAGTCCGAGAAGCTCGCACCGGATTTCGTTGTCGACCGTCTAGCGCGGCGTCACTTCAGCTCGGCGCTGGTCTTGCCCAGCACCCGGCGGGCGACGATGAGCTGCTGGATCTGCTGGGTGCCTTCGAAGATGTCCAGGATCTTCGAGTCGCGGCCCCACTTCTCCAACAGCGTGCGCTGCGAGTAGCCGATGGCGCCGGCCAGTTCGACGGCTTTGAGGGTGACGTCGGTGCCGGTGCGGCCCGCCTTCGCCTTGGACATGGACGCCTCGAGCGAGTTGGGCTTCTTGTTGTCGGCCATCCACGCGGCGCGCAGGGCGAGCAGGTAGGCGGACTCGTAATCGGCTTCCATCCGCAGGAACTCGGCCGCTGCGGCGTGCTGGTTGTTCGCGGGGGTGTCGTAGGAGATCTCCACACCCGCCGCGGTCAGGATCGAGCGCAGTTCTTCCAGCGCGGCGCGGGCCACGCCGATCGCCATCGCGGCGACGAGCGGACGGGTGTTGTCGAAGGTCTGCATGACCCCGGCGAAACCCTTCTCCACGTTGACTTCCGGGCTGCCGAGGATGTTGTCCTTCGGGATCCGGCAGTCCTGCAACAGCAGCACGGCGGTGTCGGAGGCCTTGATGCCGAGCTTGTGCTCGAGCCGCGCCACCGACAGGCCGGGAGCGTCGCGCGGCACGACGAACGACTTGATCGCCGCGCGGCCGAGGCTTTTGTCCACGGTCGCCCACACCACGATGTGGGTCGAGCGCTGACCCGCGGTGACGAAGATCTTCTCGCCGTTGAGCACCCACTCGTCGCCGTCGAGTACGGCGGTGGTGGACACGGCGGCGGAATCGGAGCCGAAGGACGGCTCGGTGATCGCCATCGAGGCCCACACCTTGCCGAAGCGCTTCAGCTGCTCGTCGGTGGCGACGGCGGCGATGGCCGCGTTGCCCAGGCCCTGGTAGGGGATCGACAGCATGAGGCCGACGTCGCCCCACGAGGTCTCCAGCGCGTTCAACAGCGCGGACATGTTGCCGCCGTTGGTGTTACCGAGCAGCTCGGTGGCGTGGCGGTCGCCCTCGCTGTCATCCGAGCGGCCACCGGCGGCGCCGCCGATCTTCTGGGTGCCGGAGTCGGCCAAGCCCTCGACCATGGCGGCCATGGTGTCCAGCTCGACCGGGTAGTCGTGCTCGGCGAGGTCGTACTTGCGCGAGATCGGGCGGAAGATCTCCTGGGCGACCTGGTGCGCCTGGTTCGCGCTGGCCCGCAGCTTCTTGGGGAGTTCGAGGTTGATCATGTTGTGAGGTCTCCTGGAAAACGGAACGGGCCGGTCAGATGAGCACGACACCTTCGGCGACGCCGATGGCACGCAGATCGCGGTACCAGCGCTCGACCGGGTGTTCCTTGGTGAAGCCGTGGCCGCCGAGCAGCTGCACGCCGTCGAGGCCGATCTGCATGCCCTTGTCGGTGGCGAGCTTGCGGGCCAGCGCCGCCTCGCGGCCGAAGGACAGGCCCTGCTCCGCGCGGGACGCGCCGCGCAGGGTGACCAGCCGCAGGCCGTCGAGTTCGATCGCGATGTTGGCGACCATGAAGGCGACCGCCTGCCGGTGCGAGATCGGCTCGCCGAACGCTTCGCGCTCGTTGACGTACGGGATCACGTAGTCCAGCACGGCCCGGCCGGTGCCCGCGGCGAGCGAAGCCCAGCCGAGGCGGGCCAGGCGCACGGCGTCGGCGTACTCCTCGGCGCGGGTCGCGGCGTCACCGTCACCCAGGATGGCGTCGGCGCCGACCGCGACGTTGTCCAGGATCAGACGGCCCAGGCCCGCGGCGCGCAGACCCATGCTCGGATCGGCCTCGACCACCAGACCGGGCGCGTCCGATTCGACGATGAACAGCGCGGGACGGCCGTCGAGCTCGGCGGCGATCAGGAACAGTTCGGCGTCGGCCGCGGCGGGCACCAGGCTCTTCACGCCCGAGATGCGGTAGCCGCTCGGCGAGCGCACGGCCTTGGTGTCCAGGGCGAACGGGTCGAACAGGGCGCGGGGCTCGCTGATCACCACCGAAGCCTGCGGCACGTTCTCGCCGGTGAAGGAGGGCAGATAGGTCTTCTGCTGCGCGTCGCTGCCCCACTGCGCGAGCGCGACAGCGACGCCGCTGGGAGCGAGGATCGGCAGGGCCAAGCCCATGTCACCGTGCGCCAGCGCCTCGGCGACCAGCGAGTTGGTCACCGCGCCGCGCTCGGAGGCCGCACCCTCGAGTTCCTCGGGGACGTTGATCAGGGTGATGCCGAGCTCGGCGGCGCGCTCGAGCAGGTCGCGCGGCGCCTTGGCGGCGTTGTCGGCCTCGTAGGCGGCCGGGCGCAGGATCTCGGCGGCGAACTCCTGCACCGTCTCGACGATCATCTGCTGCTCGTCGCTGGGCGTCAGGTCGAAGAAGTCCTTGTTCTTCGCCTCGTTGGTGGCCAGGCGCTTCGGCGCACCGCCGCCCGCGACCTTGGCGAAGGCGCGGGTCGCCGCGCCGAGCGTGCGGAAGCCGGTCTTGGTGCCCTCGTAGGTGACGCGCTCGATCGGCTTGCGCAGGTTGTATTTCTCGGCCAGTTCCGACCCGGTAATGCTCGTCATGACCCGCATCGCCGCGCCCATCCAATCCCGCTTGGGATGGTTCAGGCCGACCGCGGACGTGTCTGGACGTCGCTTCGTTGCGCTGTCTCGAGTGCTCATCATCACCTGTTTTCTCGGATGGGTTGGTGCGGTCTTTCCCAGCTATCTTACTCCAGAGTAAGGCTATCTTACTGCTGAGTAAGAAGTGCGTCGAGGTGCAGCATACGCGGTGAATCCGCGCCTTGCTGGACAAGTGCCCGAAGTTGCGTCCCGGGGTCGGCCGTCGCCCCCTGCGCGCGTCGTGCTAGGCCGCGCAGCGCGATGAGCTGCGGCTTCGGAACACACGCGCACACTCCGAGCCGGATAGCCGGATCGACCGCCGCCGGTTCGCCGCGATCCAAGGCCATAGCGGCGATCGATGCTGATTCGTTATTCCGTCGACAGGTGACATGTGGGCTGTGTGGAGCGATCGGCAGAGCTGTCTCGAACCTGACGGCGGCGCGGTCGGCAGGCGAGACGAATCCACCGGCAGGTGATGTCGACGGAGGCGGTCGACCGTGGTGCCGTGATTACAATCCGACGCATGTCAGCGATCTTCGACTGGGCCCGGCCGGACAATGTGCAGCCGGAGCCGATCACGGTCGACATCTGGCGCGAGCTTCCCGAAGAGTTCTGCCGCTTGGTCGAAGTGGTGAACGGGGACGCGGTCCGTTGCGAATCACCGAGTAGGGCACATCAGAAAGCCGTCCACCGGCTCCTGGCGATGCTGGAATCGGCGGCTCGTGAATACATGGCCGAAGATCCTTCGGCATGCTTGGACGCCAACCATGACTTCGATGTGGTGCTGTGGGAGGTGCCCCGGGCGACGATTCGGCGTCCCGACATCGCACTCTTCGAGCGCGTACCGGCGGATGTGCGACCGATGCCTGCACGCCATCTGAAGATCGCCGTCGAGATCATCTTGCCCAGCCATGTCAAAACGGACCGACTCGAGAAAATGGGCGAATACGCCGCTGCCGGAATTCCGTGGTACTGGCTGGTCAGCGTGTCGGACACCGAGGTGACCGCGATCGAGACCTACGGCCTCGACCACAGCGTCGGTCACTACCGGCTCGCCCGCGTGTTGAAGCCGCAGACCGCGTTCGCCGTCGACCTGCCGATCCGCATCCAGCTCGACTGGGACCAGCTCGCCGATCTCGTGCTGTAGCGGGGCCGGAGCCGACTCGTACCCGGTCCGAGCGGGCCGGTGGCGCTGCGGCCACCGGCCCGAAGGATCACTCGCGCACGTAGTACCGCAGCGTCGCGTAGGCCGTGATCCCCGCGAAGACGATGCCGACCGGGGCGATGACGAGCGCGGTCATCGCGATGTCGTCGCCGGTGATGCGGGGGAAGACCTTGCTGGCGAACAGGTCGCCGAGGGCGCGGTCGATCACCAGCGGGCGGGCGATGAGCAGGCCGAACATGGCGAGCAGGGAGCCGGCCAGCGCGGCGACCACGGCTTCGAGCAGGAAGGGCAGCTGGGTGTACCAGCGGGTCGCGCCGACCAATCGCATGATGCCGACCTCGGTGCGCCGGGTGAACGCGGCGATCTGCACCATGTTCGCGATCAGCATCACCGCGGCCAGCGCTTGCAGCACGGCCAGGCCGAACGCCGCGTTGCGCAACCCGTCGAACAGGCTGACCAGCCGGTCCACGATGTCCTTGTCGTTGCGCACCATGCCGACGCCGGGGCGGTCGTAGAACTTCTCGTAGATCGTCGGATAGAGCTCCGCGTTGTCCATCTTGACTCGCAGCGACGCGGGCAACGGCGTCTCGCTGACGTACTTGGCCAGCTCGGGCTGGTCCTTGAACGTCTTCTCCTTGGCCTCGCGGACCGCCTCTTCCCGGTTGAGGAACTGGACCGATTCCACGCCGCTGGTCGCCTTCAGATCCGCCATGAGCGAGCGGCACGGGTCCAGCGAGCAGTCCGGGTCGTTGGCCGACACGTCTTCGGTCAGGTACAGCCGCACTTCGAGCCGGTCCAGGAAGTACTGCTCGGTCTTGTCCGCGATGCGCACCGCCAGCAGACCGCCACCGAGCATGGTGAGCGAGACCGCGGTGGTCAGGATCATCGCGATGGTCATCGTGACATTGCGGCGCAGGCCCGCGAAGACCTCGCCGAACAGGAAGCTCGCGCGCATTACCGGCCCACCCCGTACACGCCCGTCGCCTCGTCCCGCACCAGACGTCCGTGGTCGAGTTCGACCACCCGCCTGCGCATCGCGTCGACGATGTGGTTGTCATGGGTGGCCATCACCACCGTGGTGCCGATGCGGTTGATCCGCTCCAGCAGCATCATGATGTCGGCGCTGGTGTCGGGATCGAGGTTGCCGGTCGGTTCGTCGGCCAGCAGCACCAGCGGCCGGTTCACGAAGGCGCGCGCGATCGCGACGCGCTGCTGTTCACCACCGGACAACTCGGTCGGCAGCCGGTCGGCCTTGCCGCCGAGGCCGACCATGTCGAGCACCTCGGGGACCGTGCGGTCGATGACCTGGCGTCGCTTGCCGATGACCTCCAGCGCGAAGGCGACGTTCTGGTACACGGTCTTCTGCTGCAGCAGCCGAAAATCCTGGAAGACGCACCCGATCCGCTGGCGCAACTTGGGCACCTTGCGGCCGGGTAAGCGGTCGACCCGGAAATCGGCCACTCTGATCTCGCCCGCCGTCGGAGTCTCCTCCTTCAACAGCAAGCGCATGAAGGTCGACTTTCCCGAGCCGGACGGTCCGATGATGAAGACGAACTCGCCCTTGCCCACATCGACGGTGATGTTGTCCAGCGCGGGTCGCGTCGAGGTCTTGTACGACTTGGTCACGTTCCGCATGGTGATCACGGGGAGCCAGTGTAACCAGCAACCGTTCGCGGCCTGCGTTGTCAACCGTGGGAGACAGTGCGGCGGCGGTCGGTCCCACTCGGCTCAGTGGCCCGGCTGTTCGCTGAACACCGCTGCCGGAACAGCGTTGACCAGGGTAGCCGGAGCGGTGGTGGTCTCCTCGGGTTTGACGAATACGTACAGCACGAACGTGGCGACCCAAGTTGCCATCAGGATCGCCGTGGATCTACGTGGTCTCACTGATTCCCTCCCGGCGCAGCGCCGCGGCGACTCGTACCCGCAGCTCGCGTCCGACGTCGAACTGTTTACCCGGCAACGTCCGGGCAACCATTCGGATGTTCATCTGGTCGACGGTCAGGTCTTCCACACCCATGACGGTGGGCTCGTCCAGCAGCAACGGCTTCAGGCGAGCGTCCTCGTACGCCTTCGCGCCCACCTCGTGCAGGATCTCGTTGACCCTGGTGATGTCGGCGCTGGCGGACACCGGAACGTCGATCGCGGCGCGCGCCCAATCCTTCGACAGGTTCGTGACCTTCACGATCTGGCCGTTGGGCACGGTGATCACTTCACCGTCGGCGTTGCGCAATGTGGTGATCCGCAGCGTGACGTCCTCGACCGTACCCTCGGCCTGCTCCGCGGCTCCGGTCACGGCGATGCGGACCACATCGCCGAACCCGTACTGCCGCTCCGTGATCAGGAAGAATCCGGCGAGGATGTCCTGCACGATGCGCTGCGCGCCGAAACCCAGCGCGGCGCCGAGCACCGCGGCGGGCGCGACCAACCCGGTGACGGCGAAGCCGAGCCGCCGCAGCACCTCCATGGTGATCAGCACGTAGACGATGGTCAGCACCACCCAGGTGATCACCTGGGCGAGCGCGTGCCGATGCTTGGCCGCCTCGGTGCGCACCAGCGCGTCGCTGCTGCGGAATCCCGCGTCGATCCTGCGGGTGACCCGGTCCCGCAGGTAGGTGGCGAGCCGGCTGAACAGGATGGCGCCGAGGATGAGCAGCACGATCTCCAGGCCCGAACCGCGTAGCCACGTGGTGAAACCGGTGGAAGCGATAGCCTGGATGCCCGCGACATTCATCTAGCTCGCCTGCTCTCGCATCCGCCAGCGGATCCCCGACTCGATGAACCCGTCGATGTCGCCGTCGAGCACCGCCGACGGGTTGTTCACCTCGTAGTTCGTCCGCAGGTCCTTGACCATCTGGTACGGGTGCAGCACGTAGGAGCGCATCTGATTGCCCCAGGACGCGCCCTCGTTGGTCTTCAGCGCGTCCATCTCGGCGCGCTCTTCCTGCCGCTTGCGTTCCAGCAGCTTGGCCTGCAGCACCCGCATGGCCGAGATCTTGTTCTGCAGCTGCGATTTCTCGTTCTGACAGGTGACCACGATGCCGGTGGGCAAGTGGGTGATCCGGACCGCGGAGTCGGTGGTGTTGACGCTCTGGCCGCCGGGGCCCGACGAGCGGTACACGTCGACGCGGATCTCCGTCTCCGGCACCTCGATGTGGTCGGTGGTCTCCACCACGGGAAGCACCTCGACCTCGGCGAAGGAGGTCTGGCGGCGGCCCTGGTTGTCGAACGGGCTGATCCGCACCAGCCGGTGCGTGCCCATCTCGACCGAGAGCGTGCCGTAGGCGTAGGGCGTCTTCACCGCGAAGGTGGCGCTCTTGATGCCCGCTTCTTCGGCATACGAGGTGTCGTAGACCTCGACCCCGTACTTGTGCCGGTCGGCCCAGCGGATGTACATGCGCATGAGCATCTCGGCCCAGTCGGCGGCGTCCACGCCACCGGCGCCGGAGCGGATGTTCACCAGCGCGTCGCGCTTGTCGTACTCGCCGGACAACAGCGTGCGGACCTCCATGGCCTCCACGTCGCTGTGCAGCGCGGCGCGCTCGGCGTCGGCCTCGGCGAGCGCGTTGGTCTTGGCCTCGCCCTCTTCCTCTTCGGCCAGTTCGTAGAGCACCGGCAGATCGTCGAGCCGCTGACGCAGCTCCTCCACCCGGCGCAACTCGCCCTGGGCGTGCGACAGCTCACTGGTGACCCGCTGGGCGTGGTCCTGGTCGTTCCACAGCTCGGGGTCGGCGGCCTGATGCTCGAGCTCGTCGATACGACGACGCAGCTCGTCGATGTCGAGGACCGATTCGACCGTCTTGAGAGTGGCGTCGAGTTCGGCGAGATCAGCGGAAACGTCAGGATGCACGATCGTCAAGCCTAGCTGCCCCTCTTCGGCCGCAGCACACGAGTGCGCGCGGTGTGACGGGGGACGGCCACTGCGCGGGTGGCTCGCGCCCGGCGCGGGCCGAGCAGGCGGATCGCCGGGACGTCGCGCGCTGGCTCGACAGCCCGCGCCGGGCGGGTGAGCTGTGACGGACGCCTCATGGGTTTCTACCCTAAACGGCGACCGCGCTTGGCGCAGTTGGTGTTTGGAATTCGCGGCGGAGATGCTGCTCCGGCCACGCGACGGGATGCCGGTCGTGCCTGATCAGTCGTCCTGCCGGGCGGACGGTTCGTGCGCGAGGGGAGCGGTGTGGCGAACTCCACTCCTGCGGCCGCGGATCGCCGCCGCTCGGAGCTCACGCAACTGCTCGGCGACTCCCGCCAAGCCGATTCGGCCGTGCCGATTCCGGCCGAGGCGATTCCGGCCGAAGCGGCGATCGGCGTGCTCGGCAGCCGAAACCCCGTGGCCGAGGAGGGTTCGCCCGGGGGACTTGGCACGGCAGAGCGTTTCGACGTTCCGGCTGGTCACAGCCGATATCGGGGGTGCGGTCACCGGGACCCCGACGGCGAGCGCAGGGTTGCGGAAGCACCGCGCCGCTTCCGGCTTCCTCACCCCACCGGGTCAGCGATCAATATGCCTGGTCGGCTCCGGCCGCGCGCGGGCGTACTCGATTTACCGCGATCGATCCGGCTGTGCCGTGAGTGGCCCGCTCAGCCCGAGACGGCCCGCAGTCCGCCCGGGCGGCGTCCGGCGAGTGCGTCGAGGGCCGCGGCGGTGGCGTCGTCGGCCGGTAGATAGACGATCACCCGCTGGTCGTCGTCGGCGGAGAGCTCCAGGAACTCGTAGGCCAGGCGCAGCGACCCGGCTTCTGGGTGGGCGAGACGGGTGATGCCGGTGGCGGCGGCCAAGCTCGGCACGGTGTCGACCCGGTCGGCGAACGCCGGGCCCACGGTGACGGTGAGCTCGTCGGCGAGCGCGGCGATGTGCGAGTCGGCGCGAAACGGGCCCTGCTTCAACATGGCGACCGTCTCGTCGGCGACGTGCTCCCAGTCCGCGTAGACATCGCGGGATCCGGGGACGCAGAAGACAAAACGTGCCAGGTTGGGTGGGGTGTGCGGCCCGTCGAAGAGTCCGGTCGGCGCCATCAGCCGGTGGTAGGCGTCCGTGTAGGCGAGAACCTCGGTGAGGCGGTTGACCACCACGGCGGGCGTCGGCTCGAGCCGGTCCAGGATCGTGCGCACCGTCGGCCGCACCTCGCGCAGCGGCTGCGCGTCCCCCATGCAGGTGAAGCCGCTGTCCACCGACTTGGTCAACCGGTGCAGGTGCACGCGTTCGGCGGGGCTCAAACGCAACGCGTCCGCCAACGCGGAAAGCACCGGAGGGGAGGGACGCCGGTCGCGCCCCTGCTCCAGGCGCGTGACGTACTCCACGCTCACACCGGCCAAGGTGGCCAGCTCGGCGCGGCGCAACCCAGGGGTGCGCCGCCGCGCGCCGGTGGGCAGGCCGACTTGGGCGGGCGTCACCGCCTCGCGGCGGGTGCGCAGGAACAGCCCCAGCTCGTTGTCGCTCACCTGTCGAACCTAACAAGGCGAAACGCTCGGAGGGTGTCCCTGCCACTACCACTCTTACGGCGGTCTCCCTGTTCCCCGTGCCCGGCAGCAGATTGAGTGGGCGGCCCGGCCGGGCCGTTCTGTGATCCGAGGAGGAAACAGCATGTCCAACGCCCCACTGAAGCTCGCGGTGATCATCGGCAGCGTCCGCGAGGGACGTTTCGGGCCGGTCGTGGCGACATGGTTCACCGAGCAGGCGCGGCGGCACGGTTCGTTCGACGTGGACGTCATCGACTTGGCCGAGGCGGACATCCCCTGGGAGCTGCCCGCGGTGCCCCCTGCGATGGATCCGGACCCGCAGCGACCCGAAGGGATGACCGACCTCACGCGCAGGCTCACGGCGGCCGACGCCTTCGTCATCGTCACGCCCGACTACAACCGCAGCATCCCCGCGTCCCTGAAGGCCGTCATCGACTGGCACTTCACCCAGTGGAACGCGAAAGCGATCGGTTTCGTCGGCTACAGCGGGGCGTCCGGCGGCCTCCTCGCCATCGAGCACCTGCGGCAGATCTTCAACGAGCTCAACGCGCACACCGTGCGCAACTACGTGTCGTTCCCGCGCTACTACCTGCTCTTCGACGACGAGGGCAAGCCGAGGGAGCCGCAGGAGCCCGCGGCCGCCGCGACGGCGATGCTGGATCAGTTGCACTGGTGGGCGAGCGCGTTGACGGCGGCGCGATCCCTGGAACCCGTGGGGTGAGCGCCGGGCCGATAGGGTGCGGGGCGTGGCTGTGTACTCCTCCGACCTCGAACTCGCCCTGCGGCTGGCCGATACCGCCGACGAGATCACGCGGGCTCGCTTCGGTGCGCTCGATTTGAAGGTCGACGCGAAGCCGGACCTGACGCCGGTGTCGGATGCCGATCTGGCCGTCGAGCAGGCGATCCGGCAGGTGTTGTCCGAGGCGCGGCCGGACGACGCGGTGCTGGGTGAGGAATTCGGTGGCGCCGCCGAATTCAGCGGCAGGCAATGGGTGGTCGACCCGATCGACGGCACGAAGAACTTCGTGCGCGGAGTGCCCATCTGGGCGACGCTGATCGCTCTGCTGGAAAACGGTGAGCCGGTCGTGGGCGTGGTGAGCGCGCCCGCTCTGGCACGGCGCTGGTGGGCAGCGGCGGGATCGGGGGCATGGTCGAGTTTCGAAGGGCGTGCGGCTCGCGCGATCTCGGTCTCCGCCGTGGGTGAGCTGGGTTCGGCCAGCCTGGCATTGTCCAGTCTGTCCGGCTGGCGCGACCGCGGCCTGCGCGAGCAGTTCATCACCCTGACCGACGATGTGTGGCGTGTGCGCGGTTACGGCGATTTCTTCAATTACTGCCTGCTCGCCGAGGGCGCCGTCGACATCGCCACCGAACCGGAGGTCTCCCTGTGGGACCTGGCCGCGCTGGACATCCTCGTCCGCGAAGCGGGCGGGCGTTTCTCCTCGCTGAACGGTGCACCCGGCCCGCACGGTGGCGACGCCATCGCCACCAACGGCCTGCTGCACGATGAGGTCCTCGACCGCCTGCGCGGCTGACCGCACTCGCGATGTTCGGAGCTAGCCGGCCCGCCACGGGGTCGCCGGCGTGAGGTCGATCCCCGCCGGAGGACGCAGGCGGCGCAGCGTGCCGTCCATGCTGGTGACGAACAGCGCCCAGGAGTCCCCGTCACGGTCGATGCGCACCGACGTGGCGCCGTCCGGTGGGTTGCGCACCGGAGCGGGTTTGATCAGGCCCGTGATGATCGCGCACGTTGCGCCGGTCGCCGTATCCACCCGATAGACGGCGCCGAGTATGTGATCGGCCACGAACAGCGCCCCCGCCTTGGTGGCTTCCATATCGTCGGGCAGAGCTACCAGGTCCGGGATACCGGAGACGGTGGTGGGATGAGCCGGATCGTCCAGCCGGACGCGGAGGATCTGCAACGTCATGGTGTCGACGTAGACCGATTCGCCGTCCGCGGCCAGCGCGAGGCCGTTGGCGGGCGGCAGCACCGACCAATCCCGTTCGTACTCGCTGGTCGCCGGCCAGTAGCGGGAGATTCCGTTCGACCCGCCGAGGCCGATCGTGGTGAACAGCAGGCTGCCATCGGGCAGCAACAGCAGGCCGTTGGGCCCGTTCAGCCCGGTGAGCAGAACCTGCACGGCGCCGGTCTCGGTGTCGTAGCGCTGGAGTGTGCCCGGCGGTTCGCTGAGCCCGTCTCCGGTGAGGAAGTAGACGTAGCGTCCGGCGACGCGCACGCCCGCCGGGCGGTACAGGTCCGTGACCAGCTTCTCCAATCGTCCGGCCCGGTCGACGTGCGCCAAGTAGCCATCCATCAGACCGGTGACGTAGAAGCCGCCCCGCCCGTCGGAATCGAGATTCTCCAGATTGCCGACCCCTTCGACCACCGTCGTGGTCTCCCAGCCGTCCGAGCACCTGGCGGGGAATGTCTCCGCCCGCGCCGTCGGTATCGCCGCGGTGACTCCGGCAGTCACCGCGACGGCGCTCAGCACCGCGGCGCACGCCCGAATCCCTATCCGTTTTGCCATGAGCGACAACATAACAGCGCCGGATCACGCGAGCAGGCCGGCGAACTTCGCTCGAGTGGAGAAAACGCGAGGTCGGCGCGCTGTGACGGACAGCGAGGGTCTCGGTTGTCCACATGTGGACAACTCGGCGGCCCAACAGGGCGAACGCCGAACGGTGCGGGTACCGCCCCGCCCGTGCGCTCGTAGGATGGGCCGGGTGACTCCCCCCGATGATTTCGCTGCGGTAGCGACCGAAGCCGCGTCCGGATCGGACGCCGGATCCCTTGCGGCGCAAGAGGTTCTACGCCGAGTCTTCGGTTACGACAGCTTCCGCGGTGAGCAGCAGACGATCGTGCAGCGCGTGATCGACGGCGGCGACGCGCTCGTGCTCATGCCGACCGGCGGCGGCAAGTCGCTCTGCTATCAGATCCCCGCGCTGGTGCGTCCCGGCGTCGGTGTGGTGATCTCCCCGCTGATCGCCCTCATGCAGGACCAGGTGGACGCGCTCAGTGCGCTCGGCGTGCGCGCGGGCTTCCTCAACTCCACCCAGTACCCCGACGAGCGCCGGGCCGTCGAGGCGCAATTCGTCGCCGGCGAACTCGATCTGCTGTACCTGGCCCCGGAACGGTTGCGCCTCGACTCCACCGCGCAGCTGCTCGATCGCGGCAAGGTCGCGCTGTTCGCCATCGACGAGGCGCACTGCGTCTCCCAGTGGGGTCACGACTTCCGGCCCGACTACCTGGGCCTTTCGCTGCTGCACGAGCGCTGGCCGGACGTACCGCGGATCGCGCTGACCGCGACCGCCACCGAGAAGACCCGTGACGAGATCATCCAGCGCCTCGACCTCGGCGCCGCCCGCAGGTTCGTGTCCAGCTTCGACCGCCCCAATATCCAGTACCGGATCGAGCCGAAGAATCGTCCCGAGCGTCAGCTGCTGGAATTCATCCGCACCGAGCATGCCGGGGACGCGGGGATCGTCTACTGCCTGTCGCGCAACTCGGTGGAGAAGACCGCGGCGTTCCTCACCGAGAACGGCGTCACCGCCGTGCCCTACCACGCGGGCTTGGACAATCGCACCCGTGCGGAGAACCAGGCGCGTTTCCTTCGCGAAGACGGGTTGGTCGTCGTGGCGACCATCGCCTTCGGCATGGGCATCGACAAGCCCGACGTGCGCTTCGTCGCCCATCTCGACCTGCCGAAGTCGGTCGAGGGCTACTACCAGGAGACCGGGCGCGCGGGCCGCGACGGGCTGCCTTCTACCGCGTGGATGGTCTACGGCCTCAGCGACGTGGTGCAGCAGCGCAAATTGATCGACTCCTCCGAGGGCGACGCCGCCCACCGGCGCCAGCTCCAATTGCACCTGGACGCGATGCTCGCGCTGTGCGAGACGGTCGCCTGCCGGCGCACGCAGCTGCTCGCCTACTTCGGCGAGCCCGGTCTGCCTTGCGGCAACTGCGACACCTGCCTGTCGCCACCACAATCCTGGGACGGCACCGTGGCCGCGCAGAAGTTGCTGTCCACCGTGCTGCGGCTGAAGCGGGAACGCGGCCAGAGCTTCGGCGCGGGGCACATCGTGGACATCCTGCTCGGTAAGAAGAGTCCCAAAGTCCTGCAATACGACCACCACGAGTTGAAGGTCTTCGGGGTCGGCACCGACCTGCGTGACGTGGAGTGGCGTGGCGTGGTGCGGCAACTGCTCGCGCACGGGCTGCTGGCCGTTCACGGCGACTACGGCGTGCTGACGCTCACCGAGGCCAGCAGTGAGGTGCTGTTCGACGGACGACAGGTTGCGCTGCGCCGCGAGCCCGAACGCCAGGCCAAGCCCGCCCGGACCGCGAAGGCCGCCAAGGCGGCCTCCGTCGACCTGACGCCCACCGACCTGCCGCTGTTCGAGAAGTTGCGCGAATGGCGCGCGGCCACCGCGAAGGAACAGGGTGTTCCCGCCTATGTCGTCTTCCACGACGCCACGCTGCGCGAGATCGCGGCGCGCAAGCCCGCGAGCCTCGCCCAGCTCGGCGGCGTCAGCGGTGTCGGCGAGAACAAACTGGCGAAATACGGCGAACAGGTGCTCGAGGTGCTGGCCACCGGATGAACCGCTACCGTCACGCGGGTCACCGATGGGCGGGGACGGTTGCCGGGCAAGGCCGCCGAAAACTATGGAGGACAGCGTGAGCCGGAGCGACACGATCGGGCGCAGGGCGTTTCTGGCCGGTGCGGCCACCCTCGCGGCCGGGACCACGTTGGTCGGGCGCACGCCGGCTCATGCGGTACCCGTCGCCGAGGGTGTCACCAAGTTCCCCTTCCCGGACGAGCGCCGGGTGCGGGTGCTGGTGACCGGCGACGCGGGCACCGGCACCCGCGCTCAGTGGGCGGTCGCCGACGCCATGCGGGCGCTGCACGGCCGCGAACCGGTCTCGCTGGCATTGGGTCTCGGCGACAACATCTACGAGCACGGGCCCGACGGCGCGGCCGACGTCCAGTTCGCCGACAAGTTCGAAAATCCCAATGCCGGACTGGATTTCCCCTGGTTGATGGTGCTGGGCAACCACGACAACAGCTCGGTTCTCGGCGGTGACGGCGGCTGGCTGCTGCGCGGCAACGCCGAGGTGGAGTACCACGCGAACTCGCGGCGCTGGTGGATGCCGAGCCGCTACTACTCGGTGCGGATTCCGGAGCGCAACCCCGTCGTCGAGTTCTTCGTCCTCGACGTCAACCCGCTGGCGGCCTACGTGCCGCCGGTCTTCTCGCCGTACTGGGCGGTCGACGGCCAGTTCATGAACGAGCAGCGCGACTGGCTCGATCGCGCCCTCGCCGACTCGCCCGCCAGGTGGAAGATCGCCTGCACCCACCACCCGTATCTGAACAACGGCCCGCACGGGGACGCGGGCCGCTACGAGGGTCTGTCGCTGGAGCCGATCAACGGCGTGCACGTGAAACGCTTCTTCGAAGACCACGTGATCGGACGGTGTCAGTTCATCCTGTCCGGGCACGACCACTCGCTACAGGTGCTCGAACCCACGGTGGCGTCGAAGGGAACCAGGCAGGTCGTTTCCGGCGCGGCCGCGAAGACGGTCGGCGCGGAGCCGCGGCTCGCCGCGAGCGCGGGCCACGGCGCGCTGTACGAGAACTACCAGGAGCTGGGCTTCATGGTTCTCGAGCTCACCGAGGGCGGAGTCGACCTGGGCGTGCACACGGCCGACCTGGCGACCGGCGCGTCCGTCGAGGTGTTCCGGCGGCGTCTGGCCTGAGTTCCAACTATGTTGCGGCGTGCGAGAATTGCGGCGCGCCGCTCGCTCGGCGGCTACCGTTCTGGCTATGGCACCGGGTGATGGTTCCAGTGACGCGGGCGATGACATTTCCATCAGCTCGGTGGGGGGTGAGACGCCGGACACGCCGCCGTATGTGCGCGGCCGGACCGATCCGGCGGTCGAGAACGTATGGTTGCGCCGCAGTCCGCCGCCGCCGCGCCCTGGCGTACCGCGGATGTCGACGGTAGCGCTGCTCGTCGCGTTCCTCGCCGTGCTCACGCTCTACGTGGTGCTGCATCAGGGCGGTTAGCGCGTCCGCGACCTGCGGGAATAATCCGGTTGCCGGGTCACTTAAAGTGGACCGTTATGAAGGAGAAGGGGCGCAAGGTCATCGCGACCAACCGCCGGGCGCGGCACAACTACACGATCCTGGATGTCTACGAGGCCGGGATCGCGCTGGTCGGCACCGAGGTGAAGAGCCTGCGTGAGGGCAAGGCTTCACTGGTGGACGCCTTCGCGACGGTGGACAACGGCGAGGTGTGGCTGCGTGGGCTGCACATCCCCGAGTTCAGCCACGGCACCTGGACGAACCATGCGCCGCGCCGGGTGCGCAAGCTGCTGCTGCACAAGCGGGAGATCGAGCGGCTGGTCGGTAAGTCGCGGGAGGGCAACCAGACGCTGGTGCCGCTGTCGATGTATTTCTCCGACGGCAAGGTGAAGGTCGAGCTGGCGCTGGCCAAGGGCAAGCAGGACTACGACAAGCGGCAGGACCTGGCCCGGCGCACCGCCGAGCGAGAGGTCACCCGTGAACTCGGACGGCGGGTCAAAGGCATGAGGTGACCGCCGTCCTGCTCGCGCTGGCGGCCGCGGTGGGCTACGGCGTGAGCGATTTCTACGGCGGTGTGGCGTCGCGGCGGGTGACCGCGCTGCGTGTGGTCATCTATTCCTATCCGTTCTCGGTGCTGCTGGTCCTCGTGGCGCTCCCGCTCGTGCCCGGAAGCCCGGACGCCGCGTCGTTGTGGTGGGGCGCGGCGGCGGGCCTGGCGAGCGGCGTCGCGGTGTGGTGGTTCTATGCCGCGCTGGCCAGCGGTCCGATGGCGGTCGTGTCACCGCTGACGGCGGTGCTGGTCGCGGGCATTCCGGTACTCGCCGGTCTGGCGACCGGCGAGCGTCCCGGCCCGCTCGCCTTCGCCGGTATCGTATTCGCCCTGGTCGCCGTGCTCTTGGTGAGCCGGGAGTCGCCGGACGACGTGACGGAGGAGATCACCGGCGGCCGCGAACTGCGGTTCACCCGCAAGGTCGCCGCGCTGACCATCGGGTCCGGCGCCGCGTACGGTCTTGCCTTCGTGTTCTTCCACGAGACCTCCGCGGACTCCGGACTGTGGCCCCTGCTCATGCAGCGGATCGCCGCCACCGCGGTGGTCTGGCTGACCGCGTTTGCCGCCAGGGACTTCGGGCGGTTGCGCGGCGAACCGCTGCGGCTGGCCGGCTATATCAGCGCGCTGGACGTGATCAGCAACGCGGCGCTGCTGTACGCCTTCCACGGATCGCTGTTGTCGCTGGTGAGCGTGATCGGCTCGCTGTATCCGGCGGTGACCGTGCTGCTGGCGATGGTTCTGCTCGGCGAGCGGGTGCACCGGCAGCAGCTGATCGGTTTGATCCTCGCGCTGGCCGCGGTCGCGCTCATCGCCGCGGCCTGAAGGTCATGTGCCCGCTCGGACACGGTGCGGGCCGGGCACTCGGTGACGGGTCCGCCGCCCGAGTGCCGAAAACGCGGTCCGGGTCCGCGCGTACCCGGACCGACGCGTCATCGACGCACGCCGATCGCGCGGATCACCGCGTGCACGGTTCGTGCATCGAGATCCGCTTCAGCGTGGGACTGCGATAGTCGGCCACCACGGTGCGCGACCCGAGCGCCGTGGACGGGTCGGGCACGTTGACCACCGCGCGCTGCGCCGCGACATCGGGTTCGTCACGCCCATAGATCTGCGGCGCCGCCATTCCCTCGGAGTCGACCGTGAGCCCGGCAAGGGCCTTGCGCAGTGTCGGCCGGTCCATGCCGCCGGTCTCGGCTGCCTTGGTGAGCAGCGCCTTCAGCGGATACGAGATCGCCCAGCCCAGGTTGTAGCCGAAGTTCGTCGGTTCGCTCGGCGCGGCGTTCCTGGCGCGCTGGGCTCCGGTGCTCGCGCCGTCCCAGCCGTCGAACGGGGAGGTGTAGTTGTACAGCGCCGTGAGCGCGGGTGCGGCCGGTGTCTTGAGCAGCGCGCTGTTCCAGGTCGGGGTGGACCCGAGGAATCGGCCCGTGTAACCGGATTTCGCCAGCTTGCCGACGATTTCGGCGGTTTCGGCCGGGCCGGTGGCCAAGAGGACCACATCCGGCGGGTCGGCCAACAGCTCGGCGACCGGGTAGTCCTGTGTGCCGACTTCGGTGTTGGGTCCGGTGTCGATCCGCTCGGTGATCGTCGCGCCGTTGTCCAATGCCCACTTCAGCGCCCCGCTGGCGTAGTCGCCGCCGTAGTTGCCGCGGTAGGCGACCACGCCGAGCGTGCGTGGCTGATAGAAGTTCTGCGCGAACCAATCCAGGCCGAGCACGGCTTCCGTGCAGTACGAGAAACCGTCGTCGAGCACCAGATCGCGGTCGGTGCCGCGGTACTGCCAACCCGACCAGAGTGTGCCCGCCCCGGTCACCAGGTCCGCCTCGTCCATCTCGTGCAGCACGGCGAGCGTCTGCGCGGTCCCGAAACTCATCGCGAGCGCCAGCACATGCGGCGCTATGTTCTCGAATTCCGTGACGTGCCTGCGCGGATCGTAGGCCGTGTCGCGCGTGTAGGTGGTGATGTCGATCTCGTAGCCGCCGATGCCGCCCTGCTTGTTCACCTCGTTCCAGAACGCGACTTGACCGTCCTGCAGAGACTTTCCGAGCGGAGCGAAGGGGCCGTTGTTCAGGTCAGACAGAACGCCGAGATAGATACAGCCCTTGTCACGCTGGATCGCGTGGGGGCAGGCTTCGCGGGTGACGCCGGGTGCGGCGGCGGGCGACGAGGCCGAACAGCCGCCGGTCAGGACGAGCCCGAGCGTGAGGGGAGCGGCCACGAGACGAAGTAGCCGACGAAAAGTATGAGGAAAAGGCATTTTCTTGCTCGCTTACGGCTGCACGCAGGGCTCGTTGAGGGTGATGCGGTCCTGAGTCGGGCCGTGATAGTCGGTCGCCAGGGTCCTCGCGCCCAGCGGCGCGGTCTGATCAGGCGCTTCGATCACGGCGCGCTGCCGGGTGAGGTCCGGCTTGACCGCGCCGTAGGTGTGTTCCGGGATCGCGCCCTCGTAGTCGACGCGCAGGCCGTGCACGGCTTGACGGACACCCTTGCGGGTCAGCTTGCCTTCGTTGACCGCCCGGGTGAGCAGCGCCTTCATCGGATAGGAGAACATCCAGCCCGCGCTGTAACCCCAGGTGGAGGGTTCTCGGGTCGCCGAGGCCCTGGCCTTCTTGGCGCCCGCGCTGGTTCCGTCCCAGCCGTCCAGGGGTGAGGTCATGTTGTAGCGAGAGGTGATCGCCGAGGCCGCAGGGCTTTTCAGCAGGCCGCCGTTCCACGTCGGGCCGGAGCCGAGGAACCTGCCAGGGAAACCGGCCAGTGCCGCCTTTCCCATGATCTCGCCCGCTTCCGCGGGCCCCGTGGCCAGGAGCACGAGATCCGCTCTGGTATTGAGGATTTTCGCGACCGCCGCGTCTTGGTTGCCGATCTGGGTGTTCGGCTCGGTGTCTATCTGCGCCACCAGGTCGACCCGATTGGCCGACGCCCATTTCTTGGCGCCGGTGGCGTAGTCGCCGCCGTAGTCGCCCTGGTAGCTGACGGTGGCGATCGAACTCGGCTTGGCTTCGTGCTCGGCGATCCAGTCGAGGGCGATGATCGCCTCGGAGCAGTAGGAGTAGCCGGACTCCAGCAGCAGACCCTTGTCGCTGTTCTCGAATTGCCAACCCGACCACAGGGTTCCGGCAATGGCGACCATGTTCGCCGCGTCCATCTCGGGAAGTACCTTCTGCGTCTGCACCGTGCCCAAACTCATCGAGAGCGCGAGGACATGCGGCTCGATCCGCCGGTAGGCCTCGGCATGTTTCTGCAGATCGTAGTTCGTATCCTCGGTGTACGTGGCGATGTCCACCTCGTACTTGCCGCCGATCCCGCCCGCTTCGTTCACCGCCTTCCAGAACGCCAACTGGCCGTTGTTGATGTCCTTGCCCAGCGCGGCGAACGGCCCACTCGTCAGGTCGGACAGCACGCCGAGATAGATACACCCTTTGCGGGAGTCGACCGCGTTCGGACACGGGTCGGCGGTGACTCCGGGTTCGATGGCTCCGGTCGACTCGCCACGCAGGACGGAACATCCGGTCAGGACGAGCCCGGCGATGACGGTGAGGGCGGACAGGCGCAGCAACCTGTCCCGAATGGTGCGAACTGCCAAAGTGTTTCCTTAGTCTGAAATCGAGATCCGCTGCTCAGAGCCGATCGTACGGCTCGTGCAGTGTAAGTCGGGTTCGTCGTCGGACCTCGAGAATCGACTACCAGCATCCGGGAAGGGGGAGGCGAGGTGCTCGCCGGAGCCGGTGACTCGAGATCCGGTCGCGGGCGCTCGGCGCATGTGCTCGCGGCGCGCCCTCGTGGGTCGCCGTTCACCTCCGGGCCGCGTTCGTAGATCGCCTGCGGGTGTGGCGACCGCCACCGCCGGATATCGGGATGATCCGCGCTTTCCCCGGTGTTAACATGAACAGCCCGGCAAGGTGCTGGGGCGTACGGGGCTGAACGGTTTCGACTGCGTACGTAGATTTAGGGGAAGCGTGTCGGTGCAGGCAAGAGACCACCGTAAGCGTCGTTGCAACCAATTAAGCGCCGATTCCAATCAGCGCGAGTACGCTCTCGCTGCCTGATCAGCAGAGCGTCTCTGTCGGCCCGGGGCATGCCCTCGGCTCCGGTGCCGGCATCAGCTAGAGGGCTAACCGTCCTACTCGGTCGCGGAGTAGTGCGGGACATCGAACAGCGGCTGGGATCGTCATCCGGGCTTGTTCGCGGGACCCGGAGATCCGAGTAGAGACACAGCGAACTGCACACGGAGAAGCCCTGAAGACGCGGCGGAGGACCCGGGTTCGATTCCCGGCAGCTCCACGATAAGGCCCCTCACTTGCACCGCAGGTGAGGGGCCTTTTTCATGCCGCTACGCTGGTGTCTTCCGGGGCCGTGCCCACAATTTGCCCACACTTCTGGGCGGCAGCGCGTAGACCTTCGCTCATCCGATCGGCCACGTCGTCGAGATCGTCCTCGAACAGGTGCCCGTGCTGTCGAGCGTCATCGTGGCTGTCTTGTGCCCGAGCTGCCGTTGCACCGTCTTCACGTGCGCGCCGCTGGCGATCATCAGCGACGCGGCGGTGTGCCTGAGTTGATGCGCAGTCACTCGGGGGAACGTCGCCGATTCCGGTGGTCGTGCCCCATCAGGCGGGTGCGACGTTGGGGCATGTACTTGGTCAGCTCGATCGGCAGGGGCATCTGTATCGGATCGGTATCAACGACAGGTCTGGTGTGTCAGCGCCGGCATCTGCAGTAGTCGCGATGATTCGGCTGTTGTGGGAAGGGCACACAGATCGGCACGAAGGCGTGACACGCGCGGTTCCGATCACGCCGGAGGCTGCCGAGATGGCATCCATGCTCGCTGTGACTCTCGTTCAGTGGTTTACGACTGGAGCAATCCAGCGCCGCTGAAGCTCGGATGCAGCCGGGTTCAGGCTGCGTCGGTGTGGTGGCTGGTGAAGTTGACTCGGGTGTCGTCGGCGTCGAGGGCAATGTTGAGGGTGGCGTCGAGGGCGTCGGCGAGTTTGGCGAGGAGGGGGAGGGTTGGCACGGTGTCGGAGCCCTCGATGCGGGAGATTTTTGCTTGGGTGAGGCCTGCGCGTTCGGCGAGGTCGACTTGTGTGAGTCCCAGTTCAGTCCGGCGGTCATAGACGGCTTTGGCCAGTGCCATGGAGAGGCGGATTTCGCGGCGGGCGTCGGTGACGTCGGCGGGTTCGGTGTGGCCCTCGGCGAGCTTGCGTTCCCGGAGGGTCTTCCAGCGTGCGTGGCTCATCGGTCCAGTTCTCCTCTCTCTACTGTGCGGATGAATTCTTGGTGCGCGGGTTCGTGTTCTGCGTGGCAGGTCTGTTGGGCGAGCTTCGCGCGTTTGACCTCGGTATCTTCTCGCATCCGGGTCTTGCGGAACACAGTCAGTAGGATCGCTCGCCGCCCTGGAGCAAGCCAGTAGGTGATGCGGATTGCAGCTCCATCCAGCGTCGGACGCAGTTCTCGGACCCCGTCGCCAAGGTGTCGCGCGAGGGTTCGCCAAGCGACTCTGCTTGCTCGGCGAGCAGGCCAACGTATTCGTCGATCTTGAGGAAGTGCCTGGCTGGTAGTGCCTGCAGCCAGTCCCGCACCTCGGGTTCGATCTCGATAGTGAACAGTTTGCCCACGATGAACACTGTATATGTCGCTGACGACATGCGACAAGGTGTTGGCCTGCTCGAACGGACGCGTTCTCGCCTTCGCCACTTCGCGGTGCTCGCACATCGCTTCACCTTCTGGCGTAAGTCGCGGCAGTTGGGCGGCGGCATCGTGCTGCGGGGGCACGGGGACCGTTTTCGGTGCATGGGCGGGATGTGGGAGCTGCCGAACGGGGTAATTCGGGCGAATCGGTCGGATTCTGTTTGGTTGCTGAGTGCGGTGGAATCTCTCGGGTAATGTCCATTGACCAGGGAAAATGGGGTGTTTGCCCCCCGGTATCTGGATGGCTGCCATGAGGCTCGAGATCGAGATGCGGTGCTACTCCCCCCGGGGCGGTTGCGGGGGGTCGACATGACCGCGGATGTCGCGGGCAACGGCATGCGGTCGATTCTGCGTGCCGCCTGTGTGAGCGTCGGTATCGATGCGAGCGATGCCGAGCCCGTGGGCGCGCAGGGGGTCTATCGGTTGCGCGACGGAATCGTCGTGCGGATCGGCGGGCGGGAACAGAAGCTGGCGACTTCGCGGGAAGTCGCCGTGTCTCGATGGCTGGAGACCTGTGGAGTGTCGGCGACGCGGGTCGTCCCGGATATCCCGCAGCCGGTCGTGGTCGACGGCCGACCGGTGACTTTCTGGCAGGAGTTGCCGCCGCATCACTCCGGCACGCCCGGCGATGTCGGCAAGGCGCTGGGAGAGTTGCATCGGCTGCCGCTGCCCGGTTTCGAGCTGCGCCGGATGGCGCCCCTGGCTCGGGTGGAGGAGGACATCGCCGCCGCCCAGACGGTGACCGAGGACGACCGGCGCTGGTTGTGCAAACATCTGGACGAGTTGCGCGGCCGCTGGAAGGCGCTGCCGCGGGGTCTGCCGTGGTCGGTGGTGCGGGGCGCGGGCGCGGGCGACGGCGTGGTGGTCGGCGACGACGGCGACGCGATCCTGGTCGGATTGGAACGGGCTGTGATCGGCCCGCCGGAGTGGGACCTGGTGCACATGGCGATCGAGTGCTGGACCGCCAAAAAGATCACCGCCTCGGAATACGCCGAGTTCTGTACCGGATACGGCCGGGATGTGATGCGGTGGGACGGCTTCTACCTGCTGCGCGACATCCAGGAGTTCCGGATGGCCTTGCAGTCGTTGCGGGCCGCCGCCGTCGACCCGAGCCAGCAGCGGTTGGCGCTGCGCCGCCTCGCTTACATCCGCGGTGACGAGGGCATGCGACCGTGGCCCGAGTGGGCGGACGCCGACTAGTCTGCCGCGACATTCCGGTGCGCCTGCCGGGTACGACAGCGCGTCGTCCGCAGCAATCGCGAGAGCGGTCAGGGCTGCTTCGTATAGCGGTGGGCGGGAACCAGGACCGGATCGGTGGCGCGAGCCGCGTGGGTGAAGACGCCTTCGCCGGTCCAGCCCTGGTTCGTAGGGAAGGCGACCGGCGCGGGTGTCGCCGACGCGCTCGGCCGCGGACTCGAACGAGTCGCGCGGACGCACGGCCGGGATGTCGGGGACGTTGCGATACGCGTCGCGCCAGCCGAGGTATCCCATCTCGGCGCCCGCCGAGGCGTCCTCGGGCCTGGCGCGGCGCCGGGGCACTGTCGGTCATCCGTCAGGGCAGTAGCGGCGAACGCGTCGGCGATCAGCCCTGCTGGGTCGGGACGACGACGATCTCGGCGATGTTGACGTGCCGGGGTACGTCGACGGCGTAGGCGATCGCGTCCGCGATATCGGCGGGTTCCAGGATCTCGATCGCCGTGCGCCACTGCGCCAGGCCGGAGCGCTGTTGCTCGTCCTGCATCCCGTCGCCGAGTTCGGTGCCGACGAAGCCCGGTTCGATGTTCTTGATCCGGACGCCGCGCGGCCCGAACTCGGCGCGCAGGTTGCGGGTCAGGTGTGCGACCGCCGCCTTGGTGGCGGTGTAGACGGCGTAGTTGGGGAAGACCGTGTGCCCGCCGATCGAGCCGACCAGCACCAGATCGGCGCGCTTGCCGTCGCTCGCGGCCGCGAGCAGGTCATCGATGAACGCTCGTCCGGTGTAGAGCAGCCCGGTGACGTTGGTGCCGACCATCTGGTCCCACTCGTCGGTGAGCGCGGACTCGAACGGCGCGGCGAGCATGACGCCCGCGTTCGCGACGACGAGGTCCACGGGCCCGAACGCCGCACGCACCGCGGCGGCGGCGTCGCGCACGGACTGCTGATCGCCGACGTCGGCGACGACCGCGAGGGCGTCCGCGCCGAGTTCGGCGGCGAGTTCTTCGATGCGATCCTTGCGCCTGCCCAGCAGGGCGACCTTGGCGCCGCTCCGCGCGAGCCGCCGTGCGGTGGCGGCGCCGATTCCACTCGATGCTCCGGTGACGACCGCGACGCGGCCGGTGAGGTTGTCGTTTGTCATGTCCACTACTTTCCGGCCCCTCGCGTGCGCCTGACAGGCTGCGGACTTCCTGGTAGTCGCGGGGCCACCCAGGAGCGGCGCCCCTGACCTACGCTCGGGTCATGGACTCCGACAATCGACTGGGCGCCTTCCTGCGCGCGCGCCGCGAATTGGTGCGACCGGAGGATTTCGGGTTGCCGGGCGGCGGCCAGCGGCGGGTCGCCGGTCTGCGCCGGGAGGAGATCGCGCTGCTCGCCGGGGTGAGCGCCGACTATTACGTGCGACTGGAGCAAGGGCGCGACCGGCATCCTTCCGAACAGGTCATCGCGTCGCTCGCGCGGGTGTTCGCGCTGGACGAGGAGGGCACGGCGCACCTGCGGGAACTGGCCAGGCCGACGGCCAGACGTCCAAGAGCCCCGCGGCGGCCCGAACGTGTGGCGCCCGGCTTGCTGCGCCTGATGAACGCGTGGCCGCACACGCCGGCGCTGGTGCTGGGCAGGTACCTGGACGTCCTGGCGGCGAATCCCTTGGCCGCGGCCGTCAACTCGTGTTCGGTTCCGGGAGTGAATCAGGTGCGCATGGTCTTCCTCGATCCGGAGGCGCGCGACGTCTACCTGGATTGGCCGACCATCGCGGCCGACACCGTCGCCAGCCTGCGGGCGACCGCGGGCGCGGACCTGGACGACCCGCGATTGACCGAGCTGGTCGGCGAGTTGTCGCTGAAGAGTGAGGAGTTCCGGCGGCTGTGGGCCCGCCATGACGTCCGGGCGAAGACCGGGGGCGTCAAGGAGTTTCGCAACCCCATGGTCGGGGACCTGACCTTGTCCTACGAGACGTTCAGCGTGAACGGCGCGCCGGGCCAGATACTCATCGCCTACCACGCGGAGCCGGGATCGCCCTCGGAGCGATCTCTGGCACTGCTCGGCAGTTTGATCGCCGACAACCCGGGGGCGGCAGATGATGCGCAGCGTCCCGCCGGTCGGCCGGACGTGACGCGGCAAACGCGCTGAGCGGCCGGAGCCGTCAATCCTTCGCTTCGGTCCGCGTCGCCCCCGCCGACGCGGCCACCACACACGCGACGCCCGCCCACTGTCCGAGATTCATGATCTGACCGAGGACGACCAAACCCGCGATCGCCGCGACCGCGGGCTCCAGACTCATCAGCACACCGAAGACGCGGGGCGGGATCCGCCGCAGCGCTTCCAGCTCCACCGAATACGGAAGCACCGACGACAGCAACGCCACCGCGAATCCGGCGGCGAGCACGCCGGGCTCCAACAGCGCGGCGCCCGCGTCGATGACGCCGACCGGCAGCATGACCAGGCCGCCGAACGCCATGGCCAGTGCCAGACCGCCGCCGCCGCTGGTCTGCTCGCCGAGTGCGGCGCTCAGCAGGATGTAGCCTGCCCAGCACGCCGCCGCGGCCAGCGCGAACAGCACTCCGGCCCAGTTCACGTCGCCGTCGGCCCGGGTCAGCAGCAGCACTCCCGCCCCGGCGAGCATCGCCCACAGCGGGTCGATCCAGCGCCGCGATCCGGCCAGCGCGACGCTCAGCGGTCCGAGGAACTCGATGGTCACCGCCATGCCGAGCGGAATCCGATCGATCGCTTCGTAGAACGAGAGGTTCATCAGCGCGAGCACCGCGCCGTAGCCGAGGACGACCGGCAACGCGCCGCGTGCCACCCGCAGCGACGAGCGCCAGATCACCAGCAGGACGATCCCGGCGAAGACCAGCCGCAGCGTGACCGCACCGGCCGCTCCGGTCGCCGCGAACAGTTGCTTCGCCACCGCCGCACCCACTTGCACGCTGACGATGCCCGCCAGCACCAGCGCCGTCGGCGGTACGCCACCGAGCCCCTGAGCGGCGACCCAACGCCGGACCGAGACCGGCCTCGGCCCGCGCGCCTTGCGCTCGAAGTCGATCGCCACCACGCCGCACCTCCGTTGTCTCGGGAAGACCTCCGGACACCCAACCACGCCGGGGCGACACGACCGTCAGGCGGTGCGGATCCCACCGAGATTCCGCGGTTTGCCCCCGTCGAAGCCGTGGGGGAGTGAGTATCTAGTTATCGCGCCGGTGCGCGGCCGGCGTCCGTTCGACGAAGAGCGACTCACGACCGATAGGACCACTCCGCATGCGAAAAGGAGTTGCCGCGATAGCGGCGGCGATCGGAACCGGCGCGGCAGTCGCGCTGGCTTGCCCACCCCTGGCCGGAGCCACGGTGACCCAGGTGGGGATGTATCCCGGCATCAATTTCGGCTTGGCGACGAACTACGGCACAGGCTGCACCTACACCGCGCGAGCGACGGTGACCGACATCGTCACACCGGTGACGTTCTACGACAACGGCATCCCGTTCGGCGTGGTCCGGCCGTCGGGCGGCGTCGCACTGATCGACTGGGTGCCCGCGACACCGGGGCCGCACACCGTCAGCGCGGTACAAGAGCCGTACGCACCGTATGTGGCGGGTATCGACCTGCGGGTCGGTGAAGGCGTCCACCTGGGGTACGCGTGCGTCGTCCTCGGCGGATGACGGGTCCGCCGCGCCGGTAGTGTCGAAATCGGCGGTGCTGAGCTCGATCTTTTCGTCGGGAAAGGAAGTGAGCATGCGAAGCAACGGGCCGATCGTGGTCGGTGTGGACGGGTCCGCCGGATCGGCGGCGGCGGTCGCGTGGGGAGCGCAGGCGGCCGCGCAGCATCGGGCGCCACTGTGTCTGGTGCACGTGCTGGACCCGGTCGCCGACTACGGGCCCGGCGTCACCGAACCGCTCACCAGCACCGACTACGCCCGATTGGAGGGGCACGGTCGCTGGGTGCTGGACACCGCGACCGAGGAGGCGCTCATCGCGGTCCGGGCGTTGCACGACATCGAGATCACCACCGAGTTGGTGTACGAGCCGGTCGGTCCGGCGCTGCTGGACCGTACCCGCGGAGCGCGGATGATGGTGGTCGGAACCCGGGAACGCGGGACCGTCCGGCGCGCTCTGCTCGGCTCGGTGAGCGCGGCGCTGGCCCGCCGGGCGCGCTGCCCGCTGGTCGTGGTCCGGGAGGGCGCGCCGCTCAGCCCGGAGGCCAGGAAGCAGCTGATCGTGGTCGGGGTGGACGGTACGGAGGTCAGTGAACCCGCCATCGAAGCGGCACTGCACGAGGCCTCGGCGCGGGATGTGCCGCTGCTGGCACTGCACGTGTGGACCGGCGTCGAATTGCCGTCGGCGAGGGCGGAGCTCGCGGGTGACACCGAAAAGCAGATCGTGCTCGCGGAGAGCCTCGCCGGATGGCAGGAGCGCTTTCCGGACGTCGAGATCCGCCGCGAGATCGTGACCGATCGGCCCGAGCGCTGTCTGCTCGAACGCTCCGAGCGAGCCCAGTTGCTCGTGGTCGGCAGCCGGGGCCGAGGTGGGTTCGCAGGCATGCTGCTCGGCTCGACCAGTCAGGCGCTGCTGCTGTCGGTGGCGTGCCCGATCATGATCGTCCGCGACCTGTCGATGGTGGTCCGCCACCTGCCCGACTGAGCGTTACGCTCCGGTCGTCGAACCCGGCCGGACGATCATCAGAACGGTGACCGCCGCCCACAGCAGGTTGAACACCCCGGTGTCCATGGCGAGACGGCGGATCAGCGTCGGTGTCGTCCCGGTGAGGTCGGCCAGGATCTTCTGCTGTCCCGGCAGCACGAGCAGTGCGAGCACACCCGCCGCGGCGGCCGTCAACCCGATCGACACCATCAGCCATGCGTCGCTGAGCACGCCGAGACTCAGCGCGGTGAGCAGACCGAAGGCCGGGACGAGCACGCCGAGCAGTGCGTAGACCCGGCAGATGCGATGCAACGTGCCGAGGACGGCGGGGCTGTGCTCGGCTCCGGATGGGGCGAGGGCGCGGCGGGTGGTGGCGGGAAACATGCTGGCAGCCACCGTCACGGGTCCGACGGCGATGATCACGGCGAGCACGTGGACCGAGAGCAGGAACTTCGTCACGGCGGTCGACACTAGTAAGCGCGGCGCGTACGAGAAATTGGCGAAAGTGCCACATAGCGATTGATTCTCGCCAATAGCCTTGAACTGCCCACTCCTCCCAGGGCGCACTAGATCGGCATTGGCTGAAATCGACCGGATAACTACGCTATTGCCATGCACACCGTGGTCGTACTCGCGCTGGACGGAGTGATCTCGTTCGATCTGGCCACGCCCGTGGAGGTGTTCGGGCGAACCTGCCTGCCCGACGGACGCCCCGCCTATCGCGTGCTGGTCTGCGCGCCCGCGCCGACGGTCGACGCGGGCGTGTTCACGCTGTGCGCGTCCCGAGGGCTCGACGCGCTGGCCGAGGCCGACACGATCGTGCTGCCCGGCTGCGCCGATCCGGGCCTGCCGGTGCCGGACGAGGTGATCGACGCGCTACGCCGGGCCGCCGCCGCGGGTACCCGTATCGCGTCGATCTGTTCCGGCGCCTTCATCTTGGCGGCGACCGGATTGCTGAACGGCCATCGCGCGACCACGCACTGGCTCGCCACCGCGGAACTAGCGGCCCGCTACCCGGAGATAGAGGTGGACCCCGGCGTGCTGTACGTGGACAACGGTTCGTTGCTCACCTCGGCGGGCGCCGCGGCCGGAATCGATCTGTGCCTGCACATGGTCCGCCGCGACTACGGCTCGGCGGTGGCGGCGGACGCGGCCAGGAAATCCGTCGTGCCGCTGGAGCGGGAAGGGGGACAGGCGCAGTTCATCGTGCACGACCAGCCACCGACGCCGCGCGGCTCGGTGCTGGAGCCGGTGCTGCGGTGGATCCAGGACAACTCCGCGCGCGACCTCTCCCTCGACGAGATCGCCGTACAAGCCGGAATGAGCACCCGCACGCTCAACCGGCGGTTTCGCGAGCACACCGGAACGACGCCCCTGCAATGGCTGTTGCGTGCGCGCATCCGGCAGGCGCAGCATCTGCTCGAAGTCACCAGTCACCCGGTGGACCGGATCGCGGGCCAGGTCGGTTTCGGGTCGCCTACCGCGTTCCGCGACCGCTTCAAGCGAGTGGTCGGGACGAGCCCGCACAACTACCGGGCAGCCTTTCACGCCGACCGATGAGTTCTCGCGCGTCACCCCGTCGGATCAAGCGACCGAGTTCGCAACACCGATCCAGGAGCAACGCGCATGAGGAAAATCACCGCAGGCCTGTTCATCGCCCTCGACGGCGTCATCGAAGATCCGCAGGACTGGCACTTCCCGTATTTCGACGACGCCATGGGGGCGGCTGTCGACGCCCAGCTCGGCGCCGCCGACACCCTGTTGCTCGGCCGCAAGACCTACGAGAGCTTCGCGGGCGCGTGGCCGGAGCGCGAAGCGGCGGGCGGCCCGGACGCGGCGTTCGGGAAGAAACTGGGCGATGCGCGCAAACTCGTGGTGACGCGGCAGAACCTCGAATTCACCTGGCGCAACTCCGAAGTGATCGACGGCGACCTGATCGAGGCGGTGACGGCATTGAAGGGCGAGCCGGGCGGGGACATCGGCATGAGCGGCTCGGTCTCGGTCGTCCGTCAGTTGCTGGCCGCCGGGCTGCTGGACGAACTGCACCTGCTGGTGCATCCGATCGCGGTCGGCAAAGGCGAGCGCCTGTTCCAGGACGGCGCAACCACTGTTCCGCTGCGCCTGCTGTCCTCGGAGACCTTCGACACCGGGGTGCTGCACCTGGTCTACACCCGCGACGAGGCCGCGCTCGCCGGAACGTACGAAGACGCGAAAGTGCACCTGTCCCAGAGCGTTCGGTAAGCTTCGGCTCCGGATCGCGCAGGGGGTTGCCGCTGAGTTTCGTTCCAGCGCTAGCCATTTCGAAACTCAGACAGTGCCAAGTTCCAGTGCGAACTATATGGAGTGTCCGAGCGCTTTCGTGACGATGCCGCCGGTGACCGATTTGACGAGGTAGCTCGTGGAGTCGTGCGGTGACGCGCCGTTGTCGAAGTGCGGCTCGGTGACCGGAGCGACGGTGCCGCCGGGATACGGCGGAAAGAACGAGGTGAGATCGAGGTGCGCCGCGACGAGATCGTCCTCGTCCACCAGGTTGTGCCAGTTCGTCACCGCCATCGGCACGGTGCTCGGCTGCGGGCGCAGCCGCTCGTACACGACCGTGCGCAGGCCCAGTGGCGAGCCCATGGTCAGCAGGGACACCGGGTGGTCGGTGCGGTGCAGCGCCTCGTAGGCCACCACGCTGCCGAGCGAGTGCGCGATCACCAGGCGCGTTTCGGGGCCGATCTGGTCGAGCACCTGCCGCTGGGCGTACTCCCGCACCTCGTCGTCGGTGAAGTACCGGGCGACCTGGGACAGTGCCGCTATGACGAACTTCTGGGCCAGCCCGAACCCGAACGGCGCGAACCAGCGCAAGCGCATCAGCGCGTTCAAAGCGGGCCGCAGCCTCGCGTTCGCTCCCTGCGCCACCGCGTCCGGCGGCGGGGGAGTGCCGAGTCGGCGGGCCGTCGCCCGATCGCGCTGGTCACCGGCGTGCTCCACGGCTGTCGCGAGCCACGTGGCCGCGAGTTGCTCCATCAGGTCGAGTCGCTCGTCGTCGAGTTCGGTCCCCGCGCCCTGGGCGCCCTCGACCAGGAACCGATTGCCGTAGAACGCCATGCGGGTCGACAAGTCGCCGGGAGTACCGTTGCGCCACAATCGGTCCGCCAATTCGGGTGCGCCGTAGTTGCGTACGCCTCCGGCGAGTCCGGGCAACCAGCGCGCCTCCAGCGTGTCGGCCGATTCCTGTTCCTGCGCGATGCCGTGCACGAGGACGATCGTCGCCAACGTCCCACCCCTTTCGATCCCCGGTGTCGGGAACAGTGTCCCTCATCGGAGGCGGGATCGGCAGCGTGGCTCATCGTCCGGAACGGTTACGTGTGCGAATCGCTTTGCCCAGTGGGGCAATCGAATTGGCGAGTCCGAACAGCACCCGCTCGGCGATCGAGTGCTGCGGGGGCAGGACGGCGAGTTGGCGGGCGAGTTCCAGCCCGTTGACGATCGCCGTGTTCGACTCGATCAGCCCCTCGCGCACGACGAACACGTCGGTGCCCAGCAGATCGAGGTGTCTTCCGTTGGGGGCCAACCCGATCAGCGGCGCGGTGCCGTCGAACCGGCCGTGCATGCGCCAGTGCACCACGGCACGCTCGTCTTGCGCCGTGACCGAGAGGATCTCCACCGTCAGGTCGGGGACCGCGGCGTGCACGTCACGGAAGAAGGCCACGACCTCGCCCGGAGCGCGCAGATCGGCGACGCCGACGAACACGTCGATCGCACCCGGCCGCCAGCAGTCGGAGACGGTTTGCCAGTCCTGCTCGCCGATGGCCTCGACGTAACGACGCGCCACCGAGCCAGGGTCGCCTGAGTTCGTCAACGGTAATCCTTTCGTCATCGCGATAGTGACCTATTCGGGGATGACCGCGCTCCCCACGCCCGACATCCTGCTCGTCCCCGGCGGGCCCGGCTCGACGGCGGCCGCGGTCGACGACGCGCTGCCGGCCTGGCTGCGGCGAGCGCGCCGGAGCACCCGGTGGGCGACCTCGGTGTGCACGGGTTCGCTGGTACTGGCCGCGGCCGGACTGCTGGACGGACGGCCTGCCACGACGCACTCGGCATTGCGCGCACTCGGCGCGGACGTTCGCCCGGAGGAGCGAGTGGTGCGCGACGGGAGAACAGCCACGGCCGCAGGAGTCTCCGCAGGCATCGATCTGGCGCTGTGGCTGGTCGGGGGCGTCTTCGGCGCGGAGCAGGCACAGATCGCTAAGTTGATCATCGAGTACGACCCGCAGCCGCCGTACGACGCCGGTCGCGTCGGCAAGGCCTCGTGCGGCGGGCCGCCACCGCCCAGTGGAAAATCTTCAGGCGTCCCGCCATTTGATCGAGCAACCCATGCTCGGCCGGTGTGGTTCGGGCGCGGGCTCGCCCGCGAGCACGGCCTCGACGGCCGTGCGCAAGTCGTCCCCGGTCAGCGGTTTGCCGTTCCCGGGCGTCGATTCGTCGAATGCGCCGCGGTAGGCGAGTCGGAGGTCGGCGTCGTAGAGGAAGAAATCGGGAGTGCATGCGGCGCGGAAGGCCCGCCCCACGTGCTGCTCCTCGTCGACGAGATAGGGAAACGTCCAGCCCGCGCGGATCGCTTGGTCGCGCAGCCGCAGCGGGGCGTCGTCCGGGTAGGCGGTGGCGTCGTTGGTGCAGATGGCCACGGTCGGCATGGACGGCAGCGAGTCGACCAGTTCGCCGAGCGCGGCCTCGATGTGCTTGACGTAGGGGCAGTGATTGCACGCGAAGACGACCAGCAGTCCGGGTCCGTCCGCGAAGTCGTCGCGGGAGTAGATCCGCTGGTCGAGATCGGGTAGAGCGAAGTCGGGTAGCGGTGTGCCGATGGGAACCATGTGTGAGGTATGCGCCATGGTGTGCCTTCCGTCGGGATCGCAGAGGACAGCGGGAGCCTAACCCCGTGTCGTCCGATTCGTCGGAAATACGCCGATGAACGGTCAGTCGGCGTGGCGGGCTTCTCAGCAGGTCAGATCGGCCGGATCGGTGTTCGCTCCGCACAGCACCACGCACACCCGCTCGCCGGGCCTGGGCCGGAACGCCGGCTCCGCGCCGCGTATCGCCGCCAGGGCGGTCGCCGCGGCGTGCTCGACGGCGAGGCGGCGCTGCGCCCACAGCTCGCGGCGCGCGGCCACGATCGCGTCGTCGTCGACCAGCACCGAGGCCACGTCGTAGCGCTGTGCGGCCGTCAGCGCCAGCTGCGAGGCGCGCCGGGCGCCGAGCGAGTCGGCGGCGATCGAGTCGACCTCCACGTCCACGACCTGCTCGGCCTCGATCGCGGCGTGCAGCGCGCGGCAATGAACCGGTTCGACGGCGACGGTCCGGACGCCGTAGTGATCGGCGGCGGTGGCCACACCCGCGAACAGCCCGCCGCCGCCGACCGCGACCACGACGGCGCCGAGATCGGGGATGCGCTCGTGGATCTCGGTCATGAGCGTGCCCGCACCCGCGGCGATCAGCGGGTTGTCGTAGGCGTGGGAGAGCAGGGCGCCGGTGGCGTCGGCGAATTCGCGACTGGCCGCGAGCGCGTGCGCGTATTGCGTCCCCACCAGGCGGACGTCGGCGCCATAGGAGGTCAACCGGTCCACTTTGACCCGCGGCGCGGTGGTCGGCAGGAACACCGTGGCGGGAATCCCCTGGCTGCGCGCTGCCCACGCGCACGCGAGTCCGGCGTTGCCGCCCGAGGCGATCGTCACGCCTACCCGGGGTAGCGCCCCGTTCTCGCGATGCGTGAGCAAGAAGTTCAGCGCACCCCGGGCTTTGAAGCTGCCGGTGTGCTGCAGGAACTCCAATGCGAACCACAGCTCGCCCGTGTGGTCGGCCTGCGCCACGGCCACCGGTCTGACCAGCCCGGCCACCCGTTCGGCAGCGGCCTTCACGTCGCTGTGGGTCAGTTCCATCGAACTCCTCGGTACCGTGCCGCTCAGTACTCGCGGCGGTGCGGGGCGAACTCCAGGGTGAGCAGGGCGGCGGCGGCGATGACCACTTCGCGCCAGCGGATCAAGGCGTAGCGCTGATCCGACAGCGCGTGGAATTTCCGCAGGAAGCGGTAGAGCGATTCCAGCCGGATCAGTGGATCGGCGAGGTGCACCAGCACGTAGAGCAGCGTGGCCGTGCGCGATTTGTCCTTCTCGGCGAAGAGTTCCGGGAAGGGGGCGAAAGCCAGCGAGATACGGTGGATATCGTGCGCGGCGGCGTAGTCGACCAGATCGACGATCATGCGTTCGTCCAGGCCGTTGGGTGCGTCCTTGCGCCGCCACGGCACGTCGAGGCTCAGTTCCCTGCCCCGGTCCGAGATGCCGTAGCGCTGGAAGCCAACGGGATTGCCGTCGGCGTCGCTGGCGATGACCACCAGCATGTTGGGATTCCGTCCGTCGAGCAGGTGGTCCAGGATCATCGAGAAGCCACGGGTCTGCCTGCCGCGCCGCCATTCGTCGACGATGGCCAGCAGTTCCTCGCGTCGTTGTTCGGTGAGGGCCGACTCGTACACCACCTCGGTGGTGACGCCGAAATTCTTGGTCCGGCTCACGGCTTGGCGCAGGTTGCGGAACTTGCGGCCGACGAGGTCGAACTCGTCCACATCGAGCACCACGTCGCGGCCGATCGGTACCGCGTGCAGCCCGCGATGCTCCAGCGCCCACACCTGCCACAGGTCCGCTAGTTCCGGGCTCGCGCCCAGCACGGCGACGCGCCAGCCCTGGTTGACCGCGAAGTCGGAGAACGCGGCGACCAGTTCGGGGAAGGCCGCGCGATCACCGATCGGGTCGCCCGCCACGGCGGCGATGCCGAAGCGAGCGCGATAGCCGATCGCGGCGGTCGACGACGCGTTGAAGAAGTAGGTCTTCGACGAGTGCAAGGCGAACGGCGCCAGCGCATCGCCCTCGGTGCGGCCGACCAGTTCGGCCACCCGGTACAGCTGGTCGGGCTGCGGTTTGCTGGCTATCGGCAGCACCAGAACGAAGCCGGTGGCGGCCAGCAGCACGAACCCGGCGCCGGGATGCTCGGCGCGGTAGGCCAGATGCGCGACGGCCAGCACCAGCACCGCGGCGGTGAGGTGTGGAAGCGTGATCGGCCTGCGCAGGTGCAGCCCTCGCGCGACGAAGACGCCGGACAGCGCGAGTGCGACGAACCAGCCGTGGTCGACGGTCTCGTTCGAGGTGGCGTTGGCCTCGTAGGCCAGGATCACCGCGATCAGCAGCGCCAGGGTGATCAGCGTGGCGCGCGCGGCGGGCGTGGTGGTGAAAGCGGCTTCCCGGTAGCCGCTGAGGGTGGTGGCGCGCAGTGTGCGCGAGCTGGAGGTTCCCTGACCGTCAGGCACGAGCGGGCTCCGCTCTGCCCGCGCGCTTCGCTACCCACGACAGTTTCGCCATGGTGGCCCTCCAGATGATCGCCTACCGAACACACTATGCGCACCCGACACTCCAGGGGAAATGCCTTTCCGAAACCGTCGGGTAGCCCGGAGGCACGAACCGGGCCGGACGCAGGGCACGTGCCGCCCCAGGGGCAAACATCGGATGAATCCCGTTTTATTCCTTCGCCAGGGCCGCTTCCAGTCGCGCATCTGATCGGGTGGCATGGACCCGTCCTGATCGGCGCGAGCGACCAGCAGTTCCGCCGTGATGCCCGCCGCGTGGTGGCGCGGGCTGTCCGGGCGGGCCGCGATCCGATCGCCGAAGGTCGCCGCCGACGTCACGGGCGAAATCATCGGGGCTCCGAGGTCGGATTTCGGCGGACAACCGGTGCGATGCCGGCCGGGCGATGTGCGGCCCGCGCGACGACATGGGAGAACCCTCGGCTGCAGACCGATTGCCCGAATGTGCGCGGAGCAAGATCGAAGCAAATCGACAATTCAACCCTATTTCTTTCCCCTTAGGACTGATTCGGGCGATTGCGGTCCAGTTGCCGATTCCTCGGCGTGTATCCGCGATTTTCCGCTGTCCCGTTGTCATGCTCAGTGCCTGGCTGATCCGAACCAACCGCCTGAGGAGTGGGCGCGACGAGAGGTCCGACTGTGAAACTGAGCTGGATGGCGATTGCCGCGCTGGTAGTCGCTGCTGTGTCCGGGTGTTCCGACGATCCTTCGGAGGGGGCGGCGGCGACCTCGACCACCGTCGGTGCCGCCTCGAGCGCTCCGGCCACGACGGCCGGAGCGCGCGACGACGAGGCGGCGGACGGCGGGCTCCGGATATTGCTGGGTGAAGTAAAGAAAGTTCCGGTGCCCGCCGATGCGGTGCTCGATATTCGGGCTCCCGCCGCTTGGGGGCAAGCCGTCGGCGGTATTCGCTGCACAGTCACCGATAGTTCCGGCCGGAATGAAGATCTGCGCTCGTCGGACGCGAAGAAGACCGAGACGTTCGGCGGGACGGAATGGGTGACGGTGTGGACGTTCTCCTCCGCCCCGAACAGCGACGTCACCGTGGGTTGCCGGGACGCGGAGTCGAAGATCGCTGCCGCTCATCGTGATCCGTATCTGCGCGTCGTGCCGCGCGAGATCGTCCCGATCGCGCCGCCGCAGCGCTGATCCCACCGGCGCGGTGCCCGGCTGTTCAGGCGGCGGCGCGCACCTCGACCGGCCGGTAGACACGAGACGCGAGGGACTGCAACACCATCAGGCGAGTCAGTTGGTTGCGCAACCAGATGCGGCCGCCGGTGGCCGGAATCAGCATGGAACTGCTCGCCCGCACCGAACGCTGTGCCCGCAGCACGGTCGGACGCAGGGCTTGCTCATAGCGGCGGAAGGCGATTCGATGGTCACCGCCCGCTGCGGCCAGCTCGGTCGCGAGCAGGTGCGCGCCCTCGATGGCCAGCGCCGCGCCCGCGCCCGACAGCAGCGTCGCGCAGTAACCGGCGTCGCCGACCAGCGCGACCCGCCCCTTCGACCAGGCCGGTATGCGGACCTGGCTCACCGCGTCGAAATAGAAGCCGTCGTCGGCGGCGGCCTGGTCGAGCAGGGTGGGCACCTGCCAGGCCTGGTCGTCGAAATACTCGCGCAGCAGGGCCTTCTGGGCATCCTGGTCGCGGTGGTCGACCTCGAGCACGCGGTGCTCGCGGAAGGCGAAGAACGCCGTCGCGGTGTCGTGGGCCCCCGAGCGGTAGACGCCGGCCACCTTCCCCGGCGTGTTGTAGAGCGTCACCGAGTGCGGACGTCCGAGCTCGGTGTCGATACGCGCGGTGGCGAAGTACACACCGAGGTGGTGCAGCGCGTCCGCCTCGGGTGTCACGGCGAGATTCCTGGTCCGCGAATGCAATCCGTCGGCGCCGAGAACCAAGTCGAATTCGGCCTGCTTGCCGCTGTCGAAGGTCACCTCGACGCCGCCTTCGTGCTGGTCGATCGCGGCGATCGAATCGCCGAAGGTGAACTCGACGTCGTCGGCGGTCGCGTCGTGCAGCACCTGGGCCAGGTCGCCGCGCATGATCTCGAGGTCGCCGTCCCCGTTGAAGGTGCTGGTGCTCATGCCCGCGACGCGGCGGTCGGCGGCGTCGACGAAGGTCAACTCGCGGATGTCGGTGGCTCGTTCGCGCAGCCGCGGCAGCACGCCCATGCGCTCCGCGATCCGCACCGAATTGGCGCGGATGTCGACGCCGTTGCCGCCCGGGCGCAGTGCGGGGCTGCGCTCGACCACCGTGGGCCGGAAGCCGTTGCGCACCAGCCAGTACGCGAGCGTCGGTCCGGCGATGCTCGCGCCGGAGATGAGAATGCGGGGTTCGTGGGCCATGAGTGCCTCCTTCATCGACTGACCGTTGGTCAGTCATGAATGTAGGACACTGACCATCGGTCAGTCAACGGGTAGGATCTGCACCGTGAGCGACGAGACGACCACCCGCGCGCGCATCCTCGAGGTGGCCATGGACCTGTTCGGAACGCATGGTTACCACCGCACTTCGGTGCGCGCGATCGCCGAGCAGCTGGGCATCTCCAAGGCGGGCGTGCTGTACCACTACCCGAGCAAGTACGACATCCTCGCCGGTTTGGCCGAACCGTTGCTCGTCACCATGGAACGGGTCGTCGCCGAGGCGGCCGATCCCGATCCGTGCGAGGCGCAACGTCGCGTGATCGAAGGGTTGCTCGACGTGTTCCTCACGCATCGCTACCTGCTCCGGCTCAATGTCCGAGACCTGGCATTGGCCGCTCCGGGAACCATTTTCGAGCGGTTCAGCAAGACCATGATGCAGGCGAACATCCTGGTGGCGGGGCCGGACGCCACCTTCGCGGAGCGCGTTCGAGCCACCCAGGCGGTGGCGGGGCTCAGTGACCCGGTGGTGCTGTACGCCGAGGCTCCGGTCGAACAGTTGCGTGCTGAGGTGCTGGAAGGAGTGCGCCTGCTGTTGGCGCCCGCGGACCGGACGCCGCCCGCGTCGGCGTCCAGGGGAAGGCCGGCGGCGATGACCGAGGAGCGGATCGAACTCGCCCGGCGGATGCGTGACACGGAGCGCCGCAGCGTCCCGGACATCGCCCGGGAGTTGGGTGTCTCCCGGGCGACGCTGTACCGATATCTCAAATAACGAGTCTTATTGAGACGATATTTTCGAGACAAGTCGCTCGTGTTCGTCGGAGGCCCGGAGTAGCGTCGGGGCATGGACGATGCCGCCTACCGCGAGCGGCCGTCGCGGTACGCGGGCGCCGTGTTGTGGACCAAGACCGTCGACGGCAGTGGCTCCGCGCTGCCGGTGCTGCCCGACGGCTGCATGGATCTGATCTGGATGAACGGCCGATTGGTCGTCGCGGGACCGGACACCCGTGCCCACCATCCCGGTGGAACGTCCGGCGATCGGTATGTCGGCGTCCGGTTCTTCCCGGGAACCGCGCCCGCGTTGCTCGGCGTCCCGGCGTGCGAGTTGCGTGACCGGCGAGTCGATCTGGCTCAGCTGTGGCCGTCGGCGATGGTCCGGCCGCTGGTCGACCGGATCGCGGGTGCCGGAGATCAGGCGGCAGCGCTGGAACACATCGTGCGCCGGCGCGCGGCCGAGGTCGAACCGGCAGATCCGCTCCTGCGGAAGCTGGTCGGCGCGCTCGACGCCGGGTGGCCGGTAGCGGCGGTCGCCGACGCGGCCGGGCTCGGCGAGCGGACCCTGCGCCGCCGCTGCCTGGATGCCTTCGGCTACGGCCCGAAAACCCTTGCGCGGGTGCTGCGCTTGCAACGTGCGCTGGGCACGGCACGCCAGGGCGTACCGCTCGCCGAAACCGCGACGCGGGCCGGTTTCGCCGACCAGGCGCACCTGTCGCGCGAGGTGCGCGCGCTGGCCGGGATCCCGCTGGGAAGGCTCCTCGCCCAGTCCTAGAGAGCGGCGTACAGGTCGACGCCGTTGCCGTCCGGGTCCTGCACCACCGCGTAGCGCTGCCCCCAGAAGGCGTCCCACGGCTTCAGTTCGCCGTGGTATCCGGCGTCCACGAGTTCGGCGTAGACGGCGTCGACTTCAGCGGGATCGGCGCAGCGAAAGGCGATTCCGAGACGGCCCGCTCCGGTCGACGGCGTCCAGTCGGCATGGAAGGAGCGGATGACGGTTTCGGTGTCCAGCGTGAGCCGCAGACCGTTGGGCAGAGCCGCCTCGGCATGCCCCTCGTGTTCCGAGCCGTCCGGGAAGTCGAGACCGAGGCGGCGGTAGAAGGTCACCGCGGCGGCCATATCGCGGACGACGATGCCGATCACGTCCAGTTGTGGTGTCATGCAGGCAGCGTAGGCAGTGCCGCGGGGGCGCGTCTTGAACGAATCGGACAGCGCCTACCGCGCCGGCGCGGGGACCAGTTCGGCGATGAGATTCTCCACCAGGATGCGAATGTGGTCGCGGATCGTGCGCACCACATCGATGGTCTGGTCGGCGGGATCCGGCAGCATCCAGTCGCGGTAGCTGATGCCGGGGAAGAACGGGCAGGCATCGCCCGCGCCCATGGTGACCACCACGTCGGAGATGCCGATCGCGTCCATCGTGAGCGGCTTGGGGGTGTGTCCTGAGATATCGATGCCGATCTCGGCCATGGCGTCCACCACCGTGGCGTTCAGGGTGTCGGCCGGTGCGCTGCCCGCCGACCGCACATCGAACCGGTCGCCCGCGAGGGCGGTGAGGAACCCGGCGGCCATTTGCGAACGGCCCGCGTTGTGTTCGCAGACGAACAGCACACTGGGCTTGTGGGACATGGGAACGCCTTTCGATGTGCAAGGTGGAGCATAAGTGTGCTGGCTGGCGGACCGGCCGCCCGGCTGGGTCAGCCGAAACGCTTTCGGAGCGTATGAGATACGTATACCAGCGAGCCGTGAATCGTTACGGCGCGCCGTGCCTTCGCGTGCGCGCGCGTACGGTGATCGCAGGTCAGAGCCCGAATCCGAGATCGCGCCCCCGCCGCGGTACTCGCATGCCGGAGGGGACTGGACGGTAACGCGGGAGTGTTCGCCCGAAGGGGCGCACCGGAAGGCACGAGGAAGGCCGCGGCATCCGGAGGCGTTGCGGTTCGCGGGGTTTCGGCAGCGCGGGACGACACGCGTTTCGATCCGGCGAGCGGACGTGCGGGCATCACCCGGTGGCCGCTGTCATGCGGATCACTACGCAACGCGCGATATCACGTCGCCGAACGCGCTTCGGTCTCTTGCACCGCCGACACGTGTACCCCGGTCGATGCGAGGTCGACCGGGGTACACGCGCGAATCAGCGGAATGTCATGGCCGCGGGATCGAATCGTCTCGCCCGCCGCCCATTTCCACCGGAGAAGGGATTATTTCCCGAAGGCGGATCAGATCGGACGCAGGTCGATCATCTTGCGCAGCCGCTGACGATCGCGCTCGAGGCGGCGGGCTTCATAGGCGATCGGGAAGTAACGCAACCGCTCCGGCAGCAGTGGCACCAGTCGCGCGATCAGCCGGCCGAGCACCCGGAGCTTGCGCTCGTCGGCCGCGGTCCAGGTCAGGCCGAGTTTCTGGCGCGCCACCTCGGGCGTGGTGCCGACCGTCACGAAGTACTGCAGCCAGCCGATCGGCGCGACCGCCGCTTTCCAGGCCGGACGCAGCACGCGCGGCAGTTGCTTCGGCGGCGCGACGGAGCGGATCACCCGCAGGTAATCGCGCGCGGTGTCGGTGGCGACCAGATGGTTCGCGACGGTGTCGTCGAAGAACTTCTCGAATTCGGTGTAGTTCGCCGGGATCTCCTTGGGCGCCACCGAGAAATTGCGCAACAGCTGCAGCGTCTCCTGGAAGTACGCTTCCTTGTCCGCCGCGGTGAGCGGGCGCTTGGCGAAGTACTTGGCGCTTTCGGTGAAGGCGAACGTCCCGGTGTGCAGCACCCAGGCCCACGGGGCGCTGGACAGCGCGGTGTGGCGCACGCCGTTGGCGTCGGTGGTGTTCAGTGACGCGTGCAGCTCCCGCAGGCGGTCGGCCTCGGCGAGCGCCTCGTCGCCGCCGTAGACCCACATCATCACCGAAGCCAGGCTGCGCGTGGCACGTCCCATCGGATCGGTGCGGAAGGTGGAGTACTCGTCCACCACCGCGGAGATGGTCGGTTCCATCGTTTGCAACAGGAAGGCCGAGCCCGCGGTGAGGGAGAACGTGATCAGACCGGTCTGTTCCCACATGCGGGTTCCCGGTTCGATCGGGCGGCGGGGCGGCAGCGTGCGCGCGCCGGTGGATTCGCGTGCGACGGACGCGGTCATCGTGATCTCCCTTGATCGGCCGAACTCATACAATGAGATGATAACCCTAACAATCTCTCATCGTCTATCCGTGTCCGATCTCGTCGCTGCCCCTAGGCTGTGCAGATATGACGACCGAGTGGCGCAGTCGTACCGGCCGGATCGGAGTACTCACGGGCGCGGGCATCTCCACCGATTCCGGCATCCCCGATTTCCGCGGCCCGCGCGGGGTGTGGACGAAGGATCCGATCGCCGAATTGCTGTCGACCTATCAGAACTACGTGGCCGACGGAGGCTTGCGGGAACGCGCCTGGCTCGCGCGGCGGGACAATCCGGCTTGGCAGGCCGTCCCGAACGCCGCGCACAACGCGCTCGCCGACTTGGAGCGGGCCGGGCGAGCGGTCACCATCATCACCCAGAACATCGATCGCCTCCATCAGCGGGCGGGGTCATCGCCGGATCGGGTGATCGAGATCCACGGCAATATGTTCGAGGTGGTCTGCATCGAATGCGATTACCAGACCTCGATGTCCGCCACCTTGGAGCGAGTGGCCGCGGGAGAACCCGACCCGCCGTGTCCGGACTGCGGTGGCATCCTCAAGTCCGCCACCGTGATGTTCGGCCAGCAGATGGACCGCCGCACCATGACCAAGGCCGCGCTCACCGCGGAGACGAGCGACATCTTCCTGGCCATCGGATCGTCGTTGCAGGTCGAGCCCGCCGCGTCGATGTGCTCCATCGCCGTGCGCAGCGGCGCGGATCTGGTGATCGTGAACGCCGAGCCGACGCCGTACGACGCCATGGCCACCGAGATCATCCGCGAGCCCATCGGCACGGCCGTGCCCCGTCTGGTCGCGGAGCTCCTCGCCGATCGACCGGAGTGAAGCCTGCGGTGCGCCGGGTTCAGCCGACCGGGCCGAGTACCCGGTCGAGGTAGGGATTGGCGAAACGCCCTTTCGGGTCGAAGCGGCGGCGCACCTCGGCGAACCGATCCCAGTCGGGATAGCGGCCGCGCAGCGTCGCGGCGGTCTGGAAGTGGCGTTTACCCCAGTGCGGGCGGCCCTGGAAGCGGTCGAAAACCGCTTCGCAGGCGCGGAAGTATGGCTCGAAGTCCATGCCCCGGTACTGGTGCACCGCGATGTAGCAGGTGTCGCGGCCTGCCGCCGGGGACAGGAACGCGTCGTCGGGCGCGACCCACCGCACCTCGATGGGCATCGGGGTGTCGAATCGAGTGGACAGTTCCTTGATCTCGCGGATCGCGTCGACGGAGTGCTCGCGCGGGATCGCGTACTCCATCTCGGTGAAGCGGATCAGGCGCGGCGACGCGAACACCCGGTAGGAGCGGTCCACCTGACGCCGGTAGCTGCCCGCGTAGGCGGCGCTGCGCTGGATCAACGGGAGCAGGCGCGGCTGCCTGCGGCTCAGGCCGCACAGCGCGTCGAACAGGTAGTTGGACAACAAGATGTCGGTGAACCAGTCCACCGCTCTGGGGCGCGGCTGTTCGGGCAGGAGCACGCGGTTGTTGCGCTTGGTCATGGCCAGCGGGCTGTGCGCGAACATGTAGAACTCGAAATGCTCGTTGCCGTCGACGAACGAATCCAGGTCGGCGAGCACGTCCTCCACCGGGATCGGTCGCTCGATGCCCTCCAGCACGAAGGACGGCGCCATCCGCAGCGTCAGAGCGGTGACGACGCCCAGTGCGCCGATGCCGACGCGCGCCGCGCGCCAACCGTCGGGATCGGTCTGCTCGTTCAGTTCCGCCAGGGTTCCGTCGGCCTGCATCAGTTCCACCGAATGCACCGCGGCGGAGAGGTTCTGCAAAGTCGCGCCGGTGCCGTGGGTAGCGGTGGCGATGGCGCCCGCGACGGTCTGCACGTCGACGTCGCCCAGATTCGGGAAGGCGAGGCCGTGCTCGTGCAGGGCGGTGCTTGCGGCGTTCAGGCTGATGCCCGCCTCCACCCGGACCAGGCCGCTCGCCCGGTCGACGTCGAGCACGCGGTTCAGGTTCGCCAGGCTCAGCAAGGTGCCGTCGGTCAGGACGGCGTCGGTGAACGAATGCCCGCTGCCCGCGACGCGCACGGTCCGGTCGTCGGCTTCGGCGTCGGCGAGCAGGCCGGCCAGTTCGTCGACGGAGCGCGGCGTGGCGAGGAGTGCGGGTGCGCAGCGTTGATCGCCGGCCCAGTTCACCCACGAATTGGTCATGTGTCCAACTCTACGGGAGTGTGTGTGACCCGCGCTACTTACGGTTCGTTTTCGCTACCTCTTGCGCCAGCTGCAGGTCAGCTGTTGCTTGGCGTGCTCGACCTCGTCGTCGCTCAGCGGGGGGACGACGAGATGCTGACGCGGCGTCTTGTCGCCGCGCACGCCGTTCAACATGATGGCCATATACCGCTGCCAGACATCGGGGTTGACCGGCCTGGCGAACTCGGCGAGACCGTCGACCATGTGCACCAGCGCGAAGAAATCCGAGGGCTCGATGCCGTCGGCGAGCACGCCCGCGTCGCGGGCGCGTGCGCAGATGGCGTGCACCTTCGGCTTGATGCGATCGCGTACGACCGCGAATCGGTCGGTCTCGTCGTCTTCGAGTTCCAGCATGACTTCGCTGAATCCGCGATTCGTGGCCATGTGCCGACACGCGTATTCGAAGAACTCGACGAGTCCGAACCAGGGATCGGGATGCCGGTAGGCGGCGTCGGCCGCGTCGGCGAAATCGTTCAGGTTCTGGTCGAAGACTTCGACGATCAGTTCCTTCTTGTTCGCGAAGCGGCGGTACACCGTGCCGACACCCACACCGGCGCGCTCGGCCACGTCATCGAGAGTGATCTCGAGTCCGTGATCGGCGAACAGTTCCCGCGCCGCGGCGATGATCCGCTGCTGATTGCGCGCGGCATCGGCCCGCAGGCGCCGGGGTGGAGAGGCGACCGTGGCGTGATTCACACCGCCATTCTATCAACATCGGGGATTAACCGGAGGTGTTGTCTCCGTTATCGTGATAGCTTCTTCGAGTAAGCGGAGGAGCATCCTCCGTATCAATGCTCGAGACAAAGGGTACACATGACTACCGCGATCGACCGCGGGGCCCCGGCCCCGGAGCGAACGGGAAGTGGGCGGCGCGGCTCGCACGCCCTGCGCTGGTGGGTGCTGGCCGTCCTCGGCGTCGCTCAGCTCATGGTGGTGCTGGACGCGACCGTGGTGAACATCGCCCTGCCCGCTGCCCAGCAGGACCTCGGCTTCAGTGACGGCGACCGCTCCTGGGTGGTCACCGGCTACGCACTGGCGTTCGGCAGCCTACTGCTGCTCGGCGGACGCCTCAGCGACCTGTTCGGCAGGCGCACCACCTTCATCATCGGTCTGGTCGGCTTCGCGGTCGCCTCCGCCGTCGGTGGCGCGGCCGCCAGTTTCGAGATGCTCGTCGCGGCTCGTGTCGGACAGGGTGTCTTCGGCGCACTGCTGGCGCCCGCCGCGCTCTCGCTGCTCACTGTGACCTTCACCGAACCGTCCGAGCGGGCGAAGGCGTTCGGCATCTTCGGCGCCGTCGCTGGCACCGGCGGCGCGATCGGGCTGCTGCTCGGCGGCGCACTGACCGAATGGGCCTCGTGGCGCTGGGTGATGTTCGTGAACCTCGCCTTCGCCGCCGTCGCCCTGGTGGGGGCCGTGCTGCTGCTGGCCAAGCACACGAGCACCGAGCGGCCCAAGCTCGACATCCCCGGCACGGTGGTGGTCACCGCGGGCCTGTTCGGCATCGTCTACGGGTTCTCGCACGCGGAATCGGACGGGTGGACCAACGGCGTCACCCTGGCGTTCCTGCTCGGCGGTGCGGCGCTGATCGCGGTGTTCGCCTGGTTGGAGACCCGGGTCGCGCACCCGCTGCTTCCGGTGCGGATCGTGCTCGACCCGATGCGCGGCACCTCCTACCTGACGGTCTTCGTCATGGGCATCGGGATGTTCGCGATCTTCCTGTTCCTCACCTACTACATGCAGCTGACCCTGGGCTACTCGCCGATCATGACCGGCGTGGCGTTCCTGCCGATGGTCGCCGCCATGGTGGCCTCCTCGACCACCGGCCCGTCGCTGTTGCTGCCGAAACTCGGCCCGAAAGTCGTGGTCAGCGGCGGCTTCCTGATCGCGGCGGCGGGCATGGCGTGGCTGACCCGGATCGGTTTGGACACCGGCTACGCCACCCACATCCTGCCCGCCCTGATCCTGCTCGGGCTCGGCCTCGGCGCTTCGATGTCGACCGCCTTCCAGGGCGCCACCTCGGGCGTACAGCACGAGGACGCCGGCGTGGCCTCGGCCATGATCAACACCAGCCAGCAGGTCGGTGGATCGATCGGCACCGCGCTGCTGAGCACCATCGCGGCGTCCGCGGCCACGGACTACCTGTCCGCCCGCACCCCGGACCCGCTCACCATCGCCCAGTCCGCGATCGAGAGCTACACCACCAGTTTCTGGTGGGCCACGGCGATCTTCGTGGTGGGCGGCATCCTCACCGCGGTGCTCATGCCGAGCACGGCGCCGGTGCCCGCCGAGGGAGAGCCGGTGCTCGCCCACTGAACCGAGTGCGGCACCGCCGATCCGGTTTCCGGCACAGCGGCCGCCGGCCCCGCCAATCCGTCGCGGGGTCGGCGGCCGGCGGCGCGGTACGAGCCGGGCGATAGGGTT
>NZ_JBHWFB010000009.1:159317-361330 GCF_042733915.1 Nocardia sp. NPDC059691
CACTCCCGGGGGGGCCCCCCCCCGCTCGGGGCGCCCCCCCCGCCGCCCCCCCCCCCGGCTCGGGGGGGGGGGGCCCGGCGGCCGTCGTCGCTGTCCGAGCCGGGCGATCGGGTTCGTCAGCGAGCGCGGCGGTGCCATCGCGAGGAGGGGAGGCGGGACTGTGCTCGGCGATTGCCCGATCGGCCACTCCTGGCGGTCTACTCCGGTGTGGGGACGAATCTTCCGCCATGGGCCGCGGCAATGATCCGGATCGCGGAGCGCGTCGCCGAGCATCGCGCACGACACGCGGTGCTCGTCCGCCGCACACGGCAAAGCGCTCCCGAATCACCATTATTCGTGCAAAATACGAGGTAAGTAGATGTGGCGGGCTTTACTGAACGCCATCGGCATTGTGCTCGATCCGGTCTCGTGCAGAGGTGGGCGGTCCTCTACCCGGCGTACGCGGTAGATGTCATGGGATGCTTTGCAATCGGAAACCCGATGATTTCGACCGCTTCGGTGTGGGTAGCCAAGGGGCTGCTGTGCACCCTTCTCGGTATCAGCGCACCCGGCGGTCGCACCACCTTCTCCACCCCACCCGCGAGGTTCGTAGACTCCTCGGACCGGGCGCGGCACTTCCCGCGCTCGTCCGCCTCGGGGGTGGCGGTGGCGTAGCCGGGGCGTCGGAGCCCGGCGCGGGCATGGCACGGTGAGTACCTGGTTCGGCTCGGCGATCGACGGGAACGGCACGACGGAAGGGGGCAGGCATGAGTGGTTCGCAAGCGGATGCCGCCGCGGCGGGACGGTGGCGGCCCGCGGCACGGCTCACCGTGCTGCTCGACGAGGACGACAAATGGCGGCACACGCCCCTGTATCACGAGATCGTGCGCCGGGCCAGGGACAGCGGCCTGGCGGGCGCCAGCGTGTGGCGCGGCATCGAGGGATACGGCGCGTCCTCGCATGTGCACACCACCCGGATCCTGGATATCGCCGACCACCTTCCGCTGATGCTGGTGCTGGTCGACGATTTCGAACGCCTGCGCGCCTTCGTCGAGCGGAACGCCGAACTGTTCACCTCGGTCAACGTCACATTGGCACCGGTGGACCAGTGGCAGGAAGGTGAGCGATGACCAGACCCCGCGGCAAGCCCGATGCCCCGGCCGGTTCTCCCGTAGCCCTCGCGGCACCAGCGGATTTCGCCTCGCCGATGCCGCCGGGCACCTCGGCCGTTACCATTGTCGGTTCGGCGCGGCTCGGCGATCTGAGCGGCGCGCCGGCGGGTGACCGACCGCTCGCCGCCGCGGAAGCGGGCTTCCGCACCGTGCCGACCACGTTCAGCATGGAGGGCTGCGAGTCGTTCCGGCCGGCGGCCGACATGAACGACGTGGCCGTGGGGTCGGCGGTGACCGGGCGGTCGTGGACATGATCCTGATGACGAGCCGGGCGCAGCCGATACGGAAGGGAGACCCGAGCATGGCCCACGATCGAGCCGGGCGTGCCGCACGTCCCACCGATCTGGAAGACATCGCACACCTGGTGACGGCGTACTACAGCCGTGTTCCGGATACGGACGATCCGGCCCAGCGGGTGACGTTCGGCACATCGGGACATCGCGGCTCCAGCCTGGACGGCGCCTTCAACGAGGCGCACATCCTCGCTATCACCCAGTCGATCGTGGAGTATCGCGCCACCCGCGGCATCACCGGGCCGGTCTACCTGGCCAGGGACACGCACGCGCTGTCCGAGCCCGCCTGGACCACAGCGCTGGAGGTGCTCGCCGCCAACGACGTCACCGCGGTGATCGACGCGCGCGACCGCTACACCCCCACGCCGGCGCTGAGTCACGCTGTGCTGCGCCACAATCGGGGCGGCGCCAAGCATCAGGCCGACGGCATCGTGGTCACCCCGTCGCACAACCCGCCCCGCGACGGCGGCTTCAAATACAACCCGCCGCACGGCGGCCCGGCCGACAACACGGCCACCGACGCCATCGCCGCACGCGCGAACGAACTGCTGCGCGACGGGCTCACCGGGGTCAAGCGCACCACGCTGGAGCGCGCGCTGGCCACCGGCGTGGAACGCTACGACTACCTCGACCACTACATCGACGACCTGCCCAACGTGCTGAACCTGGACGCGATCCGCGGCGCGGGCATCCGCCTCGGCGCCGACCCGATGGGCGGCGCCAGCGTCGACTATTGGGAGGAGATCGGCCAGCGCTACGACCTCGAGCTCGAAGTGGTCAATCCCTTCGTGGACCCCACCTGGCGGTTCATGACGCTCGACAGCGACGGCAAGATCCGGATGGACCCGTCCTCCCGTTACGCGATGGCCTCGCTGATCGCGATCAAGGACGACTACGACATCTCCACCGGCAACGACGCCGACGCCGACCGCCACGGCATCGTCACGCCCGACGGCGGTTTGATGAATCCGAACCACTTCCTCGCGGTGGCCATCGAATATCTGGTCGCCAACCGGATGGGGTGGGACGCGCTGACCAAGATCGGCAAGACCGCGGTGACGTCGTCGATGATCGACCGGGTGGTCTCCGTGCTCGGGCGCGACGTGCACGAGGTGCCCGTGGGGTTCAAGTTCTTCGTTCCCGGATTGTTCAGCGGCAGCCTGGCCTTCGGCGGCGAGGAGAGCGCGGGAGCGTCGTTCCTGCGGATGGACGGCACGGTCTGGACCACCGACAAGGACGGCATCCTGCTCGCCCTGCTCGCGGGCGAGATCGCCGCGGTCACCGGGCAGAGCCCGTCGGCGCGCTACGTCGAACTCGAACGCCGCTACGGCAGCCCCGCCTACGCGCGGATCGACGCACCGGCCACCGCGGAACAGAAAGAGCTGCTCGCGAAGTTGACTCCGGACATGATCACCACGAAGGAGGTCGCCGGGGAGCCGGTCACCGCCGTGCTCACCAGGGCGCGGGGCAACGGAGCGCCGCTGGGCGGTCTCAAGGTGACCACCGAGAACGCGTGGTTCGCCGCTCGCCCGTCCGGCACCGAGGACAAGTACAAGATCTACGCGGAATCGTTCCACGGTCCGGAGCACCTCGCCGAGGTGCAGACGGCCGCGGAGGAATTGGTGGGGCAGGCGCTGTCCGGTGACCGTTAGATCCAAGCCCCTGCCCACCGAGATCTGGGTGCTGGTCGGGGGCGCGTTCGTCATCGCCATCGGGTTCGGTCTGGTCGCCCCGGTGCTGCCGCAGTTCGCGCGCGGCTTCGGCGTCGGCGTGGCGGCCGCCTCGGCGATCGTGTCCGCGTTCGCGCTGATGCGGTTGCTGTTCGCGCCGCTCAGCGGACGGCTGGTGCAGCGGCTGGGGGAGCGCTCGGTCTATCTCGGCGGGCTGCTGATCGTCGCTGTGTCCACCGGCGCCAGCGCGTTGGCGCAGAGCTATTGGCAGCTCATGCTGTTGCGGTCGCTCGGCGGCATCGGATCGACCATGTTCACCGTGTCGTCGCTGGCGCTCGTCATCCGCATCTCGCCGCCCGAGCAGCGCGGCCGGGTCTCCGGGTTGTGGTCCACCAGCTTCCTGGTCGGCTCGGTGAGCGGGCCGCTGGTCGGTGGCGGGTTGTCCGGACTCGGGCTGCGCTGGCCGTTCGTCATCTACGCCATCGCGTTGCTCGCCGTGAGCGTGGTGGTGTACCTGAGCTTGCGGCATTCGGAACTGGCCGCGCCGGAGCCCGTCGGCGGTGTTCGCATGATGTCCTTCCGGGAGGGGTTGGCGCGGCCGGAGTACCGGGCGGTGTTGCTGTCGAATTTCGCCAACGGGGCCGCCGTGTTCGGTGTCCGGATGGCGTTGGTGCCGCTGCTCGTCGTCGAGGTCCTGCACCAGGCGCCGGGTATGGCCGGTGTCGCGTTGACGGTGTTCGCCGCGGGGAACGTCACGGTGCTGTTCGCCTCGGGGCGGCTGTCCGACCGGTGGGGGCGCAAACCGTTCGTGATCGTCGGCTCGCTGGTGTGTGCGGCGGGAACGGCGGGGCTCGGCCTGGCGACCGACCTCCCGTGGCTGCTCGCCACCTCGTTCCTGGCCGGCCTCGGGTCCGGCATGTTCACGCCGACCCAGCAGGCGGCCGTCGCCGACATCATCGGGCCCAAGGCGCGCGGCGGCCCGGTGCTCGCCGGTTTCCAGATGGCCGCCGACCTCGGCACCGTCATCGGCCCGGTCGCCGTGGGCGCCCTGGCGCAGCAGGTGTCCTACGAACTCGCGCTCGGTGTGACCGGCGCTTTGCTCGCTGTCGCCGCGCTCGTCTGGGCTGTGGTGCCCGAGCCGTTGCGGCGGGGAAGTTCGGTTCCCTCGGAGATCCCGTCCGAACGTTCCGGCGGAGCGGACGACACCGAGCGGCGCGCTGCTCGTATCGAGCGTGCGCTGAACGAGGTGTCCGGCGCGCCGGTCGCCGACAGCCCGGTGCCGGCGGTGGCCGAGTCTGCCGAGCTTCCGGGTGATCGCACAGCGGGCGTCGAAGACGTCCGTGCGGTGGCTGGTCGTCGCCGATCGACGGCGAATGGCGTCGGGACGGCTGCTGAAACCGATGGAACGGGGAGCCCTCCGTCGGTTGTGAGCGGTGACCGTCGTGGTACGGCGGCCGATACCGGACCGTCGCGGACCGCGCCGGGTACGGCGGTCGTCGACTCGGACGGAGCCCCGTACCCGAGCACCCCGGGGCGACCGATGTCCCGTGGCAAACGTCCGCGGCCGGTGCGGCGAACCCGCCGCAGGCGCTGAAGCCGCCACCTGCGGCACAGCGCCTGTCGAGGCGGGACCGCGTCGCGTCGCCAGGCGCTGGGAGGCGAGCGTCCGGTCGGTGACATGCGGTCACCAGCGCAGTCGCGCTCAGGTCGCCCAGCTCTCACCCACGCAGCGGCCGATGTCATCGGCGAACCCGCCACGGTCGGGACGTAGACGAAGCTCGCAGGGTCGCGACGAGTGCCGCGCCGCTGAGCACCGAAGCCCGGCCGCCGGAACCATCGCTGCCGAGCCGGTACAAGGTCGGCGACGGCGGTCGCATTCCATCCGCTGTCGAGCGATCGAAGTCCGAAGCCCATGCGAGGACAGAACCGAACGCGTGGCGGTGCCGTTTGCCGCCGGCCAGGTCCGGCGCGCACGGGTGGTCAGCGGAGGTCTGATCGGTGGCCCGGCGGCGGGGATGACGGTTCGTTGCGGCAAAGTGTCAATGTGAGCGAATCGCGTTCGAAGTACACACCCCGGCCGATGTCCAGTGCGACCACCTATGCGCTCGGTGCGGTCGCTCTCGTGTTGATCGTGGTGATCGTCATCGCGGCGATTCGCTGGGGGCGGGACGACGCGGCCGTCCGCAACGACGGCTACGGTTCGGTGCGGAACGAGGCGGTGCACTCGGTGCTCGAGCAGAACGGTTCGATCCTGCTCGGCCGCCCGGACGCGAAGAAGACCATCGACATTTTCGAGGACCCGCTGTGCCCCGGCTGCGGCAGCTTGGAGCGCATCTACGGTCAAGAGATCGCGCAGCAGATCGATGAGGGCGCGCTGGCGGTCCGTTATCGCCTGGTGAACTTCCTCGACGCCCGCTCGCGGAGCAAGGACTACTCCACCCGCGCCGTCGCGGCGAACCAGTGTGTGGCCGAGGCGGGTTCGGGCCCGGTCTACTCCAAGTTCCACACCGAACTGTTCACTACCAAGCGCCCCAGCGAAGGCGGCGCCGACCTGAGCAACGAGGAACTCGCCGCTATAGCGGGCGACGCCGGGGCCGCCGAGTCCGTGCGGCAATGCATCGCCACCGGCGCCAAGGTCGAGTCCGCCCGCAGCAGCGCCATGGCACAGACGGCGGCGCTCGGCGCGGCACTGGGCGGCTCCGCGGCCACACCCGCGGTCTTCGACGGTACGACCAAGGTCGACACCAACGACGAGAACTGGGTGGTCTCGCTCACCCGTTGAGCAGCAGACGCCGGCGCTGTTCCGCGCCGATCCGCCACGGACTCGGCAAGGCGATGCGGTCTCGCGGCGAACGGAAGGGCCGGAACGCCGACTCCACCAAATCGACGCCCCGGCCCACTCGACGGCGCGACCCGACATCCCCAGCCCCCGAGATCGCCATCGCCGAGCTTTCAGTTGGCCTGGGGCCGGGCAACGGCTCCACCTGCCGCCACCCGGCCCGCGCACTCGACAGCGCGATCCGGCCCCCTGTCCTGGACCGCGCCTCGAGATGTCTTCATGTCCATTTACGAGACCGGCTGTACCGCTGGCTGTTGCGGCATTCGTCCCGACCCGCGAACGTGCCGACCGATCGGCACATCCCTGTCCGGCACTGCAACCGCCCACACCCTCACGCACATCCGACTCGCACCGGACGACCGCTGGACACTCGGGAACGAACAAACCAGCAACCCCATCTGCTCTGCCCAACCCGAGCGTCCAACCGCCTACCTCCCCACACCCCTCACGATCGAAATCACTTCGAACACATGTTCGATACTAACCTCAACCGCCGCCTCCTGTCACCCCCGAATCGAGGCGATTTGGTTGCCGACACACCGTTGGTGTAACTTCATTCAAGCGCGGCGGGGACACCCGGAGCGCAACAACCAGGGGCTATGGCGCAGCTGGTAGCGCACCACACTGGCAGTGTGGGGGTCAGGGGTTCGAGTCCCCTTAGCTCCACAGAAATAGCAGGTCAGGCCCGGTCTGAGACCGGGCCTGACCCGTTTTTCTGGTCCTGGCCCCCTTAAACCCCCGTTTTGGTTGTGTTTGATGGGTGCCACCTGCGGACCGCCCTGTCGCCATTCATCGCTACCACACGAAGTTCTGCGAGCGGGATTGAGCAGGTCGTGCGGATCAGTACTCCCAGGGATCGAGCCCCGCCTCGTATGCGGCTGCCTCGTCCTTGTCGTGCAGGAAACGCGGGTCCACTACGCCCTCGAGCGAGGTGTCGCTGATCGGTCCTGGATGCCACTCATTGCGCACGAGTTTCAGCAGGAACTCGGCCATTCCGCACGGATACACCGACCACTCGTGGTTCATGCGGGAGTACACCGCGACCGGCCATCGATCCGGGTCCTGGTCCGTGGTGATCCAGCACAGAGTGTCGGCCGCAGCTGTTCCGCCCCAGATGAGCAGGTCCTCCAGCCGATATCGGCCCCTGTCGGCGGGAGCCCACTCGTTGACCCCCTTGTCCGCGAGCGCTGCCTCCGAGAGCCTCGATACCTTCACCATCCGCACCTCCTCCGAGGAGACGACAGGGGTGAAGACGACGACCATCTCCTCGATCGTGCCGCTGCCGAAGGCTGCAACGAAGGACCGATAGTCGGCCGGAAAAGCAGTTTCGTAGATCTTCTCCGCCGCACTCCAGTTGACGGTGTCCCCGCAGGTCGGCCCGATGCACGACAGCACTTCTCCGAGGCCCGCCATGGCGGGCTGATCCTCACTCACGCTCCAGTTCCCATCGAGTCGGTGCCCCCTGATCATGTTGTGGCATTGCTTGTCCTTCAGGTGCGCCATATCCGACAGTTTCGGCGAATGCTACTGCACCCCTGAGACCTATCCGTCGACGCGAAGGGAACGCAATCGTCTTGTGTCTGAGAGCCTTCCAGTTCCGTGCGTGAGTCGCTACGGCTGGCCCGGCCGAGCGCGAGCGTTCGGCCGCTGTGGCTCCCAGAATCTCGAACGACAGAAGCGGGTCTTGCGCCACGGCCTGGCCACTGTCCCTCATCTATCGGAAGCCAACGCGCCACCCCGGCCGGGACTGGGCGCAGACGCAAGTTGAGGGATAGGTTGCCGCGTCGGCTGTGGCCTTCCGCTCGCTAGTCGAGGAAGTAGGCGTCGACCTTTTCATCGGAATCCAGGATCTCGTCCGAAGCCACGCCGAGTTCCATCGCTAGCTCGACCGATCCGGCGAGCGCGACGTGCACGTCAGGTGAGAAGGCTCGGATCTCCACGGCGCGACCGCCCACGGCATGGTCGGTCAGCCGCCGCCGATAGCGACTATGAACCCGCATCGAGGCCACATCACAGCGGGCAGACCGCTATCGGCGAGGCTGCGGCCACCTCGAATCGAACCGTCATCCGCGACGCGGTCACACCGCTGACGCGGACCTGCGACCAACGCGGGAACAGCGACCGAAGCAGAGCATCTGCGGCGCCATCGACTACCACGGACAGGATCTATAGCCCAATCCATTGTCCCCGACACTATCGGTGAGCCCAAGATCATCGAAAGTGCGCCAGAGCCCACGAATTCCCCAAGGACGGCCAGTTAGTATGGTCAAGCGGCTCCCGGCCGGATAACTGCGTTAGCAATGAATTAGCAAACAGCGCGCCCGTGGATCGGCGACCCTGCCTTGGTTCCCGAGCCTGGCATCCGAGGGGCGCGTGAGCAGGCGGAGATGCGCGTCGCGGTATTTCAGTGTGTTCGGATCGGTGCGGGTGTTGGGTGCCGTCGGGTCGGAAGCGGATTCAGTTACTGGCACTGGTGGCGTTCCTCTGACCCGTGTAGCCAGTCGGCGGAGTATCGCTAGCGAATTTCAGCCCTGCAAGGTGGCGATGGCCTTCTCGATGCGCCGTTGACGCGTGTCGGGCTTCTTCGCGCTCTCGATGGCGTGCACGTGCTCGCGCTTGCGGCTGTAGGCAAGGTCGTCGTACGCGGCGCGGGCGACGGGGTCGGCGTCCAGAGCTTCGGCGAAGTCCGGCGGTTCGACGACGACACGAGGCTGGGTGTCGAGTTCGACCTCGACCTCGATTTCCTCGCCGATCTCGACACCCGCGGCCTGCCGGTTGGCGTTGCTGAGGCCGAGCAGGTAGCGGCCGCGCATGAGGGCGACCCGGCTCTTCCAGGAATGCCCGTTGATCGTGATCCTCACCGGTGGCCGCGCGCCCTCGCCGAGCGCGGCCACCACCTCGGGCGGAACTTCCAGGCCACGCATGGGCTCGGGCGGTTCGACGTGGGTCCGAAACTTCATGAGCCTTCTCCTGCTGTTCTGCCGCTGGTCGACTTGTGGGCTCAGGCCGTGGCTTCCCACATGAACCCGTCCGGGTCGGTGAACGAACCAATGCCGCTGTCCATCACGATGCGGTGCGATCCGCTGCCTTCCGGCGACATCCCGGCGTCCTTGGCGGCGGCCTTGCGCGGATACATCGCCAGGGTCACCGGCGAACCCGGGTTGGCGAACTCGGCGTACTTGCCGCCGAAGCTCTTCGCGACCGTGAACCCGCGATCGACGTAGAACTGCTTGCTGGCCTTGACATCTGCCACGCCGAGCAGCAATACCAGGTTGTCGATCTCGCGAGTGAACGGCCCGACGTCCTTCTTGTTGGAGGTGTCGACCTTCCAGATCGTGCCTTCGGGTGCTTGCAGGACCGCGCCGTATCCCCACAGGCTCTTCTTGGCCGGTTTGACGATGGTGAACCCGGCTGTGAGGGCGGTGATGACGAGGCTGTCGACCGCGGAGGGCTGGGAGACGACCAGCGACAGCAGGAATCCGCGGAATCCGGTGCTGGGTGTCTGCGAGGCGCGGAACCCGATCCGGTCACCGAGCCCGAAGGCGGACTCGTAGATCGCGGCGGCGGCTCGGGGGTCGGCCACTTCGAGTTCGATGGTGATGTCGGTGCTGGTCTTCGTGGTGATTTCCATGTCTATAACGATAGGAACGGGCCACCCCGGTGCCATCCGTGCCGACCACGGAACCCACCACGGAGAATCCAGTAGGTGGTTCGTTGGTGGACCGCGGCGGCCCTGTCCCCATGACCGAGCAGAAGACCTTCGGGGTGTGCGCGGTCATCGGCTACTGCTCAATTAGAATGACTATATCCGCAGCCTGGAAGGCAACTGCCCGAGCGGTGTTCAACCCAGCCGCGAATGGTCGGCTGACAGAAAACCGCTTACGGACAGATGCTCCTCCGGTAACTGGCCGCCAGTGGGGAGTTCCAACTGGCCCCTTGGGTCTATCTCGCTAACAGCTCCTCTCTGTGTCAAGCCTCGATGAGCAGAGAGGTACCGTTAGATCCATAGTCCCTCTCGAACTTCGACCGGGCTGTGTCAGGCAGCGAGGCCGAGGGTGGTGAAGTCGACCTCGGTGAGCGCCGGGTCGAATGGGTCGGGTTGGTGGGTGAGTTCGTCGGTGGCGTAGGCGCCGAAGCGACTGATGCGGGCACGTACATACGGCGACAGGGCGGCGAGCTGGTCGGCGGTGACGGTCCAGCCCTCGGCGACCAGGTCGCGGACGACGTCCATGATGTCCAGGGCGTTGTGGAAGAAGACCAGATCGGCCAGCAGGGTGTTGAGCTTGATCAGTTTCTCCTGCTCTTCGGAATGGACGAAAATCGTCCAGTTATTCGAAGGGTGTGCGACATGGACAAGAAAGTGCTGATCTCCGGCGCGGGCGTCGGCGGCGCGACGGCTGCATACTGGCTGGCCCACAAGGGATTCGACGTGACGGTTGTCGAGCGGGCCGCAACGGAGCGCTCCAGTGGCAATCCCGTCGACGTGAAGGGGCCGGCGGTCGAGGTGGTCGAGAAGATGGGCGTGATGCCACGGCTGCGGGAGGTCGCCTCCGCGGTGGACCGGATGACGTTCGTCGATGCGGCAGGCCGGCGGGTGGCCGGTGTTCCGCTGCGCATGTTCCAGGGCGGCGCAGGCGAGCGGGAGGTCGAGGTGCCGCGCGCCGACCTCGCCTCGATCCTGCTCGACGCCGCCCGCGACCGCGTCGAATTCCTCTGGGGCGACACGATCACCGACTTGTCCCAGGATGCGGCGGGCGTCGATGTCGGTTTCGCTGGCGCTCCACCCGCACGGTTCGATGCGGTGATCGGCGCCGACGGTCTGCACTCGGCCGTGCGGCGGCTGGCCTTCGGGCCGGAACAGCAGTTCGTGCGCCATGCCGGAATGTATGTGGCGACGTTGCCGATCGGCGTACCGTTCGGTGACGATACCGAAGTCATCATCTACAACACACCCGGCCGGGCGGTCTCGATACATCCGACCAAGGGACATGCGATCGCTACGTTCATGTTCCGCGGTGACGCGGTGCCCGGCTACGACCACCGCGACCTGGCTCAGCACAAGAACCTCGTCGCCGAAGCATTCCCCGACGCCTCATGGCGACTGCCGGAACTGCTGGACCAGGTACACACCGCCGAAGATCTGTACTTCGACTCCGTGAGCCGGGTCCGGGCGCCGCACTGGTCCACCGGGCGCATCGGACTGGTCGGGGACGCGGCCGCCGCGGTGTCGTTGTTCGGCGACGGCTCGACCCTGGCCATCGCCGGCGCCTACCGGCTCGCCGAGGAATTGAGCCAATCACCGACCGACATAGCCGACGCACTGCGCCGCTACGAAACCGGCCACCGACCCCTGGTCGATTCCAAGCAACAGGGATTCCGCGCCGCCCGCGCCATGCTGCTACCCGGCACCCGGACCGGCATCGCTTTGCGCAACACCGCCGCCCGGCTCGCACCCGCACTCGCCGGGATCAGGCGAACGCGAACCGCGTAATTCCAGGCCCGCCGCGAGAAATCAGCGAGAATACTAGTGCCGTGTCCGGGAAGGTTGACGCTGTAACCCAAGCCCGAGGGAGTTCGGTACTACCTATCGCGCGGTGAACCGGCCGATGCCTGCCCGAGGCCATCGCATTGCGGGGTGGGCGTGTGCATGCGGTACTCGGAAATGGAAGTGGTAAGGGTGACACCGGGCCGATATCCTGTGCATATTGTGGGGAGGTCGACCATGGACGATGCTCTGCAAATACCGCATCTGAGAGCCACCGCAGAATTGGAACTCCGCCCGTGGTCGTTGTCCGCGGCAGACCTCGAGCTTGTGAGGGAAGCTTCTGCCGACGACCTGATTCCTATAAACACGGTGCCTGCGACCTTCTCGCGCGAGGCCGCGGCGAGGTTTGTCGAACGCCAGCGGCAACCAGCGACCGATCGAACCGGATACCCGATGGTGATCGTCCGGCGACGGGACAACACATCACTGGGAAGCATCGGCCTGTGGTTGAAGGACATCGACGAAGGCCGCGCATCGCTCAGCTACTGGGTGGTTCGCTCTGCCCGCGGCCATGGCGTCGCAGCGCATGCTCTGGCGGCAATGGCTACCTGGGCGCTGGAAGAGCTGCATATCCCACGACTACAGCTCTATGTGGAACCTTGGAACTGCGCTTCGATCCGCACTGCGGAGAGAGCCGGTTTCGAATGCGAAGGGCTCCTCAGATCGTGGCAGAAGGTCGGCGATCGACGCCGCGACATGCTCATGTACGCGCGCGTGGCAGCGGGAGCCCTCGCCGAGGCGGATGGAGTTCACATCGGTTAGACCTCGATGGCCGGTTGCCCGACCGTCGTGGGTGATCGTGAACCGATATCACTGCTGGCACAGTGTTCGATAGGCCGGTGGTGCCGGGTACTCACCTCATGGTCGACCCCCACGGCCTCGCTTGCAAAATTACTCGAGACTATGCTTGATCTGCGTTTGTACGCACCGCCAGTGGATAAATCCGCTCGAAAAAATCTGATGAATCGCTCACCCTCTCTATGAGAGGACCGTCCGATGGGTTTTACAGAGATGCGCCGGTTCCGGCGTGATCCGTTGGGTTTCCTCGAGAATCTGCGCCGGACCAGCCCGGTAGAGGTGTTCGGGCTGCCGTGGGGCGGGTGGTGTGTCGGCGATACGGATCTGGCACTGACGGTGCTGAGTGACCGCGCGTTCAATGCGGAGAAGTCCGGTTTCTTCGGTTCTATGCTGCCTTCGCGGTCTGCTCAGGTCGATTTCGGCCGTGCGGTGCGCGCGATTCTGCGGACGCATACGCCCAAGTATCGCGAGTCCCTGGCGGCGGCGGTGACCGAAATGCCCTCCGTCACCCGCTGGCCCGCAGCGGGGGTCGAGCTGGTGTATCGGTGCACCGCGGACCTGTTGCTGCACCCCGATGGTTCTCCCGAGTTGCGGCATTCACTGGAGCGAAACGCACGCGTGGGCGCGCTTCGCCCGGCCCGAATGGCGCAGCGGGCGCGGGCGCAGCTGTTGCGCGTCAAGTTGTCCACCGCGCTGAACGAGCAGATCCGGGACCGGCGCAGCGCCACCGGCCGCAGTGCGGAAGCCGAACCACGGGATCTGCTCGATGCCGTGATCGGTGCCTGTCCCGACGGCGTCGCCGATACAACGGTGGCGCAGCTGTATGTGCTGATGTTCCGGTCCATTGTGGGACCACTGGGCTACTCGCTCGCGTGGTCGGTGCTGCTGGGCAGTCTCCACTCTCCCGGCGCACCATGGCCTTGGCCCGTCGACTGGGTGGTACGTGAGGCCCTGCGGCACCGGCCGGTCTCCTGGATGGTCAGCCGTCCCGTCCCCTATCCCGCCGAGTTCGGGGGTATCGCCTTCCAGACCGGCGACCTGCTGTCCGTCAGCCCCTATCTGCTCCATCACGACGACAAACACTGGACCAGACCAGGGGCATTCCAACCCGACCGCTGGATTCGACGGAGCGAGCACGGCCCATTTGTGCCCTTCAGTTCCGGCCCCTTCACCTGCGCAGGCGCCGCGGTCGCCCGCGATCTGGTCACCGACGCAGCCACCGCCCTCATCGAGAACACCGCTATGCGCGTCATCAGCGGCGGTGATACCCGCCCGATCGTGACCAATGCCGCGACCCCCAGGCCGTTCACCCTGCTGCGTACCCCCACAAGCCCCGTCCACGCCCGACCGAGCCCCAGGAAGGAGGTGACATCATGATCAAGGCATTGCTGTTCATCATCACCAACAAGCCGACCCGTACCTGGGACCCCGCTCAATACGGATGATTCCGCTACCGGCTGGATGGCTCGACCAACGCTACGAGATCTCCGCCGGCCCGGGCGCGCTCGGCTGGCGGATCGCGCGCGCTCGGCATCCCAGTCGCGTTCACCGATTGGCGTCCAGCACTGCTGCGAGGCCTTCTTGTAGGTCCTTGACGAAATACTCGGGAACCTCGAGTGAGGGGAAATGTCCCCCGGCTTCGGGCGAGTTCCATCGGACGATCTGTCGGTACCGCTCCTGTGCCCAGGGGCGCGGGCACTTCTCGATGTCGCGGGGATACACGGTGATCGCCGACGGGACGTCGACCCGAAGTTCGGGGTCGAGCGAGTCGTGGCTCTCGTAGTAGATGCGGGCCGACGATGCGCCGGTCCGCGTCAGCCAATACAGGGTGACGTCGTCGAGAACGCGGTCTCTGGAAATCGTCTCGAACGGACTGTCTTCGGTATCTGTCCACTCGGCGAACTTGTCGAGGATCCAGGCGAGAAGCCCGACCGGTGAGTCGACGAGCGAGTAGCCGATGGTCTGCGGTCGGGTCGCCTGCTGCTTCGCGTACGCCGCGTGGTGGCGCCAGAAATCGCGGGTTTCCTCCGCCCATTCGCGCTCGGTCGCCGTCAGTCCTTCCGTTGTCAACCCGGGCGGTGCCTGCGCGGTCGTTGTGTGGATGCCGAGAACGTGCGCCGGGAACCTGCCGCCGAGGACCGTGGTGATCACACCTCCCCAGTCGCCGCCGTGGGCTACGAAGTTGCTGTAGCCGAGCCTGTCCATGAGTTGCACCCACGCGGCCGCGATCTTTTCGGTTCCCCACCCCGTGGTGGCCGGCTTGTCGCTATAACCAAAGCCTGGTAGCGACGGGGCCACGACGTGGAACGCAGGCGTGTCCGCGTCTTTCGGATCTGCCAGCTCATCTACTACATCGATGAATTCGGCAATGCTGCCCGGCCAGCCGTGCGTCAAGATCAGGGGAGTGGCATCTGCGCGCTCGGATCGGCGGTGCAGGAAGTGGATTCCCAGATCGTCGATGGTCGTGCGGAACTGGCCGATCCGGTTGAGGCGCGCTTCGAACGACCGCCAGTCGTACCCGGTGCGCCAGTAGTTCACGACGTCGACGAGGTCGGCGAGCGGAACGCCCTGTTCCCATCTCCGAGGGCCGGGGGCGGCGCGATAGACCGTCTCGGCCTCCGGTAGCCGCGCTGTGGCCAGTCGCGCACGTAGATCGTCGAGGACGGCGTCGGTCGCGTGGGCTTCGAATGCTTGCACGTCGACGGGATCGGGCGTGAAGACCGGATCGAGGTGGCCAAGTGCGGGCATGAGACCTCCTGTTCATCGCGGAACCGGCTTCGGCCTATCGAGAACCGGCTAAGACGGTTCTAGCATGGCTTCGCGTCAGCCGGCAACCAGCTAAGGTGGTTCCATGCCTGCTGGGCTCCCTGACTTTCGCCTCGGTAACGTGCTAGCGACCAGCTTCACGGGGACGCTGTCCGAGCGCCATGGCGACCGTGTGGAACGCATTCCCACGCCGCAGCGACTCGTCGACTGGCTGGTCGTGTACGGCCTGGCCGTGGACTCCTGCACTACCGCCCAGCTGGAACTCGCCTGGGAACTGCGGGAATCGATTCACGCCGTCGCGACAGCGGCCGCGCTCGGAGACGCTCTTCCCGCACCTGCTGTCCAAGTCATCAACGACAGCAGCATTCGGGGTCGGGCGGCGGCCGTTCTGACATCCGAGGGCAGTCGTCGATGGCGACTCAGCTCCGCTTCCTGCGTAGAAGATGCCCTAGGCGTGATCGCCGCCGATGCGATCAGCATCATCGCGGGCGAACGGGACGGAAGACTGGCCTTGTGCGCCTCGCCGACCTGCCGAGCGGCCTTCTTCGACACCAGCCAAAGCCGCACCCGCAAATGGTGTGACATGAACACGTGCGGGAATCGTCAGAAGAAGGCGCGCTTCAATGCCAACCAGCGCAAGAACACCCAAGGCTGACTGCAGTCAGCCATAGTATGACTTGAATCGGGAGCGGGTCTCCGGCGCGGTGCGGGCCGGTTTCGCACCGTCTCCGGCCGAGTGGAGCACCTCCGCTACATCCTGGCGTCCCATGCCGGTGACTTCGAATCTCGAATCATAGTTTATGGTTCGGTACTGCGCCAGAATGGCCGCGCCCGGCATTCCCACCACTGGAGCCAGTCGTTGCGGTGGCGATGAGACACTCTGACGGTGAGCGAGAAACCCGTCGGCGAGATGTCCGGCAGCACATTCGATTACGACGACGAATTGCCGCGACTCCCCATCCCGACGCTGGAGGAAACGTGCGAACGGTTTCTCGAGCGGTGTTCGCCGTTGTTGACCGACGAGGAACTGATGGTCACGACAGCGGCCGTGGATCAATTCCTTGCGTTGGACAGTCCGGCCCGGACGTGGCAGGCCGAGATCGAGCGATTCGATCGGACGCCGGGCGTCCACAGTTGGCTCGACGCCTTTTGGACATCTCGCCATCTCGGCTACCGCGACAGTATCGCGCTCAGTGCGAATTCCTTCTTCTTGCTCACGGACTCGGAGCACGGTCAACTCGAACGCGCCGCCGAACTGATCGCGCGCGCCACCGCGTACAAACTGGAACTCGACGCCGAGATGATTTCGCCCGTGATTCTTCGCGGCCGTCCGGTGTCCATGCACCAGAACAGGTGTCTGTTCTCCACCACCAGAATCCCCGGAATCGAATTCGACGCAGTGCGCTCCGCTCACAGCGCCGGAGAACCAGGCTCGTCAACGGTCCGGCACATCGTCGTCCATTTCCGTCGTCAAGCGTTCCGAATGGATGTCCTCGCAGCGGACGGTACCCCACATCGCATCGAGGACCTGATCGCCGGGCTGGATGCGATCAGGGGAGCCGATCCGGCCGCGGAGCCGTCGCCGGGAGCGCTGACAACACAACCGCGCGCGGCATGGGCGAGGGCCCGCCAGGCTCTCCTCGAAGATCCGGACAACGCCGCCGCGCTCGAGACGATCGAGACGGCACTGTTCTGCGTCGCGCTCGAGGACTTCGCACCCCGAGACGAACGCTCGGCCTGTAACGCGCTCCTGTATGGTGACGGCGAGAACCGCTGGTACGACAAGGCGTTGACATTCATCGTGTTCGCCGATGGTCGCGCGGGCGTCAACATCGAGGAGTCCGGCCTGGACGGAACCACGGTTGCCGGCTTCTGCGACGCGATTCTGGCGAATGCGACAGCCATCTCGGCGGACCGGCCCGGCCGAGCGCCCGAGATATCACCGATCGAATTCCGTTTCGATGAGGACCTGCGGCACGAGATCCGGCAAGCCGCCGCCGACTTCGGCAAACAGGCGGGCGAGATCGCCACGGAGGTGGTGACATTCGACGACTTCGGCTCGGACACGGCCAAACGTCTCGGAATATCGCCGGATGCGTTGGTGCAAGTGGCTTACCAACTGGCTCATCAACGGTCCAGGGGATTCCTCGGCAGCACCTACGAATCAGTAGCCGTGCGGCATTACCGCCACGGCCGCACCGAGGCGCTCCGGGCGGTCACCCCCGAAGTCGTTCGTTTCGTGGCATTGATGAACGACTCGACCGCTACGCACACCGCTCGCGCCGAAGCGCTACGTGCCGCGGCGGGGGCACACGTCGCCAACACCAGAGAATGCCAGGCGGGGCGTGCTCCCGAACGGCATCTCGTGGAGCTACAGCGAATTCAGCGTCAGCACGGCGAAAAGCCGCTCGCGATCTATGAATCCCCCGGCTGGCGGATTCTGCGTGACGACTATCTCAGTACCAGTGCTGTGTCGTCGGTCAATGTTCGGTTCTTCGGTTTCGGGCCGCCGACCGCCGATTGCATCGGGATCGGCTATATCCTGCAGGCCGGCAGCTTCGGTGTACACCTGAGCGGTTACAAGGGCATCGAACAACACATGCTCGAATTCGCAAGCGCCATCTCTGTCGCCGTCCCGGAGTTGTGCGCCCTGCTCGAGACGACATCCGTCGGCTAGCTTTGCGTATCGATGACTGCTCGTCCGATAGCCAGGAGTAGATATTCCACCCGAAAGTGAGTGGGAGTGAAAGCCTACCGAGAGCTTCTGACAAATCGGACAGTATGCAATATGGTGCTGATCAGTCTGCTGTTCCGGACTGTTCTCAACTCCCAATCCCTGCTGTTGGTAATGCATGTGCGGCACACGTTGCACCTTTCCTACGGTGCTGCGGGCTTGTTGAGCACTGTGGTCTACCTGTGCATGGCCGGAACCGAGCTGCGGCGCGGCCCGCGTCTCGATCGATCCGGCTTGCGCGCAACCATGGCTCCATCGATCCTGGTAAACGGGATCTGCTGGCTCATCGCGCCATTCGCTCCGTTTCCGGTGTTGCTGTTGCTCGCGGCGTTGGCGGGATGGTTCGAAATACCGGTCATCAATGTCGCGAAACAGGCCATTACGGTCGCCACGACCGAACGCGAGCGGAGGCCCGCGCTCGCCGCGTACGAGGTGACCGCGGATGTGTCGCTGTTGGTCGGGCCGCCGCTGGGCGTCGCGGTGATGAATATCTGGGACACGGCGATGGTGCTGCTCGTGGTCCGGTTGGTGGCCGTGGGTTGCGGTGTCCTGTTGCTGAGACAGAACCCACCGCTGCGAACCGAGACAAGCGAAGTGTCACGGCGGGTCCCACGGCGATCCTGGTTGCAGACCGGCTTCGTGACAGCATGTGTCGGATACGCCGCAGCCGCCGCCGTCCTGTGTGCGGAGGAACTGAGTGTCATCACGGCCATGCACGACTTCCATGCCAAGCATGCGATCGGACTGGTGCTGGCCATCGGCGCAGCCGGTGCGGTGGCCGGTGGGTACGGGTACGGCGCGATCTCCAGAACCATCTCGCCCTACGTTCTGCTGGTCGGACTCGGAATCGGAGTGTCGCTCTGCGCCCTCGCGATCGGGCCGGTTTCGCTGGCCCTAGCCGTTTTCGCGGTCGGCGTGCTGGCCGGTGCTGTTTTCCCGGCCTGTACCGATCGGATGAGTGCTGCTGCTTCTGAGGACGCACTCGGAGAGGCCCTCGGCTTTCATTTCAGTCTGATGTGGGTCGGCGTAGCCATGGGAAGTATCGGGGCGAGTCAGTCCGTCGACTTCGCCGGTTCGTCAGGAGGCATCCTGGCCGCAGCCACGATCGGTATCGGCGCCGGAATCGGGCTGGGCCGAATCGCGGCTCGCGCCGGCCCCATTCCCGGGGCGCCCGGCCAAGTGAATCGAGCATTCCTCGTCACCGCGACCAGGCGGATACTGGATATCGCGCAGATCACCCTTGCTCGAAATGCCGATGGTTCACTCGACGTCCGACTCGGTGGAATTTACGCCTTCGAGAAGAAGGTGAAACAGCCGGCTGCCGGACATCGCAACGGAACCGAATCCTCAGCCGTATCGTCAATGGATTCCGAGGCTGCCGACCCCGGTCGAACCGGAATACAACAATTCCCGACGCCTTGGACCGAAACTCCTTCATCTCCTCAGCGAAAAGGCTCACCGTGGAGCCGGCCACCCGCTTGAACTCCGCGGTTTCGTCAACTGCTGTGGCTGCCCGGCTATCGCATCAGCATGCAACTAGTATTTGGGAGGTCGACCAACCGTGACACTTATCCGTACGCACAGTTCGAATCATCCGAATCCGCTCGGGCGCACAACCAGCACCACCTACGAGAGACGTAGTCTCGATCGCGCCGTAAACCTATCCGATGCGCATTGCCGTCAACCGCTGACGCCCTCCCAGGTCGAAATTGTCGGACGATTTCCAGAGCTGTTCCACGAGGCGCGAAATCAATCGCAGTCCGAGCTGGAAGAGGCATTCCTCACCGCTTTTCTGCGCCTGGCCGGCGAGCCGATGCATCAGGATGCATCCAGATATATGCTGTCGTATTCCGCCTCATCCGCGATAACAATGGTGGTAAGCCACTGCGCTCGCGCGGGAAAGCGAGTCGCCTTGATCGAGCCGGTGTTCGACAATATCTCCTCGATCTTGCGCCGCGAGAATGTCGAGCTCGTGCCGCTGCTGGAACAGGATTGCACCGTCGAAGACCTGCCTGCGGCGATGGCTCGGCTCGATCCTGCGGTGGTCTGGCTGGTTTCGCCGAACAACCCCACCGGATGGACGCTGTCCGAACCGGGGTTCAGAACGTTGGTTCAGTGTTGCGTCGACCGTCGTTGCACCCTGGTTCTGGACTCGTCTTTTCGATTCTTCTCACCTCTGCCGAACGGTTGGTCGCAGTACGAGGTCCTGGAGGAATCGGGAGTCTCCTATATTGTGCTCGAAGACACGGGCAAGACCTGGTCCACCAGCGAGATGAAAGTCGGATTGACGGTATGTAGTCCGGATATGTACGCAGACATGTACCGACTGCACGACGATCTGTTGCAGAGTGTCTCTCCTTTCCATCTCCGGGTGCTGACAGAATTCATCGAGGACAGTTCGAAGCATGGCATCGAACACAGCATCCTTCCTTCCGTGCTGGAAAATCGGGCTATCCTCCGCTCGATTCTCGCGGACGGGGGATTGGAATTCGTCACCGAATCGCGATCGCCCGTCTCGGTGGACTGGCTCCGGCTCCCCGAGGGACTCGAGTGTGAGAATTTCGTCCATGAGGCGATCTGGGAGGGAGTGCACGTGCTACCCGGAACGAACTTCTTCTGGAATCAGCCGGAGCGCGGGAGAAAGTTCGTCCGCGTCGCCTTGGCTCGCGATCCGCAACTGATGTCGGAGGGTGCGCAGTTGCTGCGAGACACCGCAGTCCGGCTCGCCGCGAAGGACGCATGACCGTGCGCGGTCGATCGAGCCGTTATCGCGCCTTGCTCACCGGGGCTGAATTGAAGGCAGCCGAGATCGAATGGCTCCGTCAGCGGAATATCGAGGTAGAAGTCTGCCGTCACGACCTGTCCGAAGTCGAATTGGCGCGCGCTCTGCTGGGCAAGGACGCATACATTCTCGGTGGTGTAGAGCGTGCGACCGCTGCCGCGTTGTCCACTGCCGACGACCTCAAAGTCATAGCGTTCATGGGTGTCGGGTATCACGCGTACATCGATACCGCGGCAGCGACCGCGGCGGGAATCGCGGTGACCAACGCGCCCGGAGCCAACGCACGCGCGGTCGCGGAATTCGCGATCGGTCTCATGCTCGATGCCTGGCGCGGGATCACAGACCTGACGATGGAAACGAAGGCCGGTCGATGGCCCGAGACCCGGGCACGCGACCTTTATGGGAAGACGCTGGGCATTGTGGGAATGGGGACCATCGGCACCATCGTTGCCCGGATGGCGGTCGGCGGGTTCGGGATGCGAGTGGTCTACGTGAGTCGAACAGCCAAACGGGAACTGGAAGGAGACATCGCCGCTCGCCGGGTCGAGCTACCCGAGCTGCTCGCCGAGTCCGATGTCATCAGTCTCCATGCTCCATACGGCCCGCAGACAGCCCGGATGATCGGCGAAGCACAACTCGCTGCCGTCAAGCCCGGCGCGATTCTGATCAACACTTCCGAAGCGGAGCTCGTAGATCCGGCGCCGTTGCGAACCGCGTTGCTCGACGGTCGCCTCGCGGCCGCTGCCATGGACGGCTACTACGTCGTGCCCGCGCCCTCCGACCAGAACGATCCCTTCGGGCTGATCGCGTTGGGCAACGACAAGCTTCTCGTCACGCCGCACGCGGCCGGCGCTACCGAGGAGTCCTACCGCGCGATGCTCGCGGCTAATGCCGAGTCGGTCGAGAACATCCTCGAAACAGGGGAAGACCCACGAGTTGTGAATCCTGGCTTCCGCGATCATGCCCGTTGGCTGCCAGTGCGCCACCGCCGCTAGGACGTCGGCACAGCCGTCGGACGGATCGATCACCGACGTGTTGCGGCACACCCCGCCCCTTGCACTCGGGTGGCTGTCGCGCGAAGCGCGCACCGCGGGGCATCCTGCCGCCGCGATGGACAGGTGCTTTCTCCACGGACTTGGGTATCCGGTCGGTGTCCTGCGGCGGTCTCCGTCGTACTACCTGGGACGGAGGAGCAGCATGACTCACACGACTCACACCGGTCTTTCCGGCACCGCCGGTCGCGTCGCCCGGAACAGCGTGTTCGCGCGATTCGCCCGCGCGGGCTACGTCATGTCCGGCCTCGTGCATCTGCTGATCGGCTACATCGCCATCCGGCTGGCGTTCGGTGGCGGGGGGAACGCCGATCAGTCCGGGGCGATGGCCGAACTGGCCGATAAGCCGGGCGGGGTGTTCACTCTGTGGGTTGGTGTGGTCGCGTTCGTGGTGATGGCGCTGTGGCGGCTGGCGGAGGCGGTTTTCGGCAGCGCGTCGAAGCCGGGCGCCGACAGCTGGAAGTCCCAAGTCTTCGATCGGGTCAAAGCGCTCTCGCTGTGCGCTGTCTATCTCGCGTTCGCCGTGACCGCGTTCCGTTTTGCCAGAGGCAGCGGGCAACCGAGCAGCAGCCAGAGTGTGGGGCTCACGGCACGCCTGATGCAGAACACGGCGGGGACGATCGCTCTTGTCGTGGGCGGGCTGGTCATCATCGCGGTCGGCGGCTACCACGTGCACAAAGGCGCCACGCAGAACTTTCTCGATGATCTGAGCGGACACCCGAGCGCTTTCGTGCGGCGGCTCGGCACGGTGGGCTACATCGCGAAGGGGCTGGCCGTCGCCGCGGTCGGCGTGCTGGTGATCCTCGCCGCGACCGAATCCGATCCGAACAAGTCCGCCGGACTGGACGGAGCGATGAAGACGCTCGGCGCGCAACCTTTCGGCGTGGCCCTGCTCCTGGTCGCCGGGCTGGGCATCATCACCTACGGGCTCTACAGCTTCGTCATGGCCCGCAGCGCCAAGATGTAGCGCCTACCGCACGGCGGTCAGAAGCCTCGGTTGCCGCCACAGCTCGTCGAGCTCCTCGGGCAGATCCGGGACCGATCGCCCGTAGGACGCGGCGAGTTGACTCGGACTGTCGCTGCGCACCGACCAGCCGTGTCCGGCCAGCCACCGGGCGGGATCGGCTCGCTCGTCGTCGTAGAACAACTCGGCCGGATCGATGTCGCCGAACGGGTTGCAGCGGTCGAAATACTTCTTCTCGATGTTCGCGAAGCGTTTGACGTCGGTTCCCGCCACGAAGCTCTCCACGGCCAGCTCGCTGCCAGGGGCGGACCAGGCGTCGATGTGCTCGAAGAGCTTGTCCTGCGCGGCCCCGGGTAGATAGGGCAGCAGGCCCTCGGCCGACCATGCGGTCGGTTCGCCGGGCTCGAAACCCGCGCTGCGCAGCGCGGCAGGCCAGTCCTCGCGCAGGTCGACGGCCACCGGGCGACGATCCGCCTTCGGCCGCGCGCCGTTCTCGGTGAGGACTTTCTCCTTGAATTCCAGAACTTTGGGCTGGTCGATCTCGAACACCGTGGTACCCGCGGGCCAGTCGAGGCGGTATGCCCGCGCGTCCAATCCGGCGGCGACGATAACGGCTTGCCGAACGCCCCGCGCCGCGGCCGACGAGAAGAAGTCGTCGAAGAACTTCGTGCGGAAGCCCATGAACCCGGGCACCAGCGGGATGTCGTCCAGTTGGGAAGGGTCCGCCAGGAGGTCGTTGAAATGCTGATGGCCCGAGGCCGCGACGAACAGGGGCGCGTAATCGTCCCGGATCAACGGATCGGGAGCGGATGTCTCCAGCGCCCGGAACGTCGCGACGCCCAACGCGGTGAGTCCCACACTACTGACGATGTCCCATACGTCTCCCTCGGTGCGCATAGGTCAGCCCACCACGGCGGTCTCGTGCTCCAGCACTTCGCTGGCCGCGCGTTCGCCCGAGCGAATGGCCCCGTCGATCCAGCCGCACATGACCGCCGAACTCTCGGTGCCCGCCCAGTGGACGCGGCCACACGGCTCGCGCAGAGCGTGGCCGAATTGGGTGAGCACACCGGTGGGCGCGTGGCTGAGCATCCCGCCGCCGGAATAGCGCTCGGCGCTCCAGTCCTGCTCGATGTAGTCGACGGGTGAGCCGGCCTGCCGGCCGAATCGCTCGACGAGTGCGTCGAGGATCGCGCTGCGGCGCTCCGTGTCGTCGAGTCGGGCCAGCTGCCGTGCGATCGGTCCCTCGATGATGACGCACAGGACTCCGGGCCGCCCGGTGTCCGTGCACGCATCGATGGTGATCGTCGCGGGCGAACCCGGCGCGGCGGACTGTCCCGACAGCCCGTCACCGCGCCAGAACGGCTCGTCGTACACCACGGAGACCTTGATGATCGAACCGCTCGGCATGCGCTGATGCAGGAAAGCGCGATCGGCGGGCAGCATCGGCCGGTACGAGATCTGGCCGGCGATCGCGAGGGGAACGGTGACGATCGCCCGGCGCGCGCGCAGCCGGAGGTCGGTCGCGCGGACGGTCACCCCCGAGTCGTCCTGATGGATGCAGCGGACCGGCTGCGAGAGGTGGATCGCATCGCCGAGCTCGGCCGCCATCGGACGGTAGATCGCGCCCATGCCGCCGACCGGCCGCGCGTCCTGCGCCGCGTCTTTGACGCCGAGGACGAAGCTCGGCCCGCCACCCGAGGCCATCTGGTACAGGACGAAAAGCAACGAGACCTCCGAAGCCGCCGAGGTGTAGCAGCCCGCGATGGCGGTCTCGAGCAGATCGTGGGCGGGCTTGGAAAGGACATTGGCTTCCAGCCAGTGCGCCAGGCTGACCTGATCCCATTTGTCGGCTTTCTTCGCCGCCCACGGCGCTTCCAGCGGAACCGACTTGCACATATGTCCCAGCTCGAGGAACACCGCGCCGAGGTTCATCGACGCCCACGGGCTCATCGTCCACGGGATCGTGCCCGTGTAGCGGTGCTGCTTGCCGTCGACGACCATCATGGCCTCGCCGTCGGTGTACTGCTTGTAGCTCGGCACGCCGAACTCGGTCATCAGCGCTTGGATGCGGTCCTGTCCCGGCCCGATCCAGGCGCCGCCGCGATCGATCCACGACCCGTCGTCGCGTACCTGGGTGAAGGTGCGGCCGCCGAGCCGGTCCCTGGCTTCCAGCAGCGCCACCGATCGACCCATCTGTTTCAGCCGCAGTGCGGCCGTCAATCCCGCGAATCCCCCGCCGATTACGCAAAAGTCGACGTCTGTCATGGCGTGCCGTCCTCGGGTTGCAGTTTCGCGCACGGCCGCCGTGCTACTGCGCTCGACCGGCGCACTCGACACAGCGGGTGCGATTCGCCTTCGATCAGGTCAACGCGTCGAATATCGGGGCAATTCTATAGCAACTTGCAGTGAGGGGTCATCTCGAGTCGTTTCCGGTGCGGACGGCGTGCGAGCTGCTTAGGCTCACGAATCTTGCTGCCCGATCGCCTGGAGCCTCCTCGATGACGACGTCCCCGCCCTCCGCACACAGCCGCGCACCGCACGGTTCGCCGATCGACACCGACGGCCCGCGGATTCCTTTGTTCGCCGCGGAATTCGCCGCGGACCCGCACAGCGCCTATCGCGAGATGCGGGAGCGTTACGGATCGCTGGCGCCGGTGGAATTGGCCCCGGGTGTGCCTGCCACCTTGGTGCTCGGGTATCACACCGCCGTGCGGATCTTGAACGATCCGGAGCACTTTCCGGCCGACCCCCGCACGTGGCAGCAGGACATCGCCGCCGACTGCCCGGTGCTGCCGATGATGCAGTGGCGGCCGAACGCGTTGCGCAACGCCGGAGCCGAGCATGCCCGCTATCGGCAGGCCAACGTGGCGGGTCTGGCCAAGGTCGACCTGTACGGCTTGCACGACACCGTGGCGCAGCTGGCGACACCGTTGATCAATTCGTTCTGCGCGGACGGGTCAGCGGATATCGTGCGCCAGTACGCTTTTCCGCTCGCTTTCGCGGTGCTGAACGCCATGCTGGGTTGCCCGGCCGAGATCGCGCAGCGCGCCGCGACCGGTATGGCCGCGATCTTCGAGGGCATCGACGCGGAACGCGGGAACAAGATGCTGACCGATTCGCTGGCCGAGTTGACGGTACTGAAGCGGGCCGATCCAGGCGACGACATCACCACGCGCATGCTCAGGCACCCATCCGGGCTGAACGACACCGAGATGGTCCACCAGCTGGGCACGCTCTACGGCGCGGGCATCGAGCCGCAGCAGAATCTGATCGTCAACACCTTGCTGCTGATTCTCACCGACGAGCGGTTCGGCGGCAGCGTGCTCGGTGGCAGTCTGTCGACCCGGGACGCGCTCGACGAGGTGCTGTTCAACGACCCGCCGATGGCGAATTTCTGCTTCAGCTTCCCGAAGCAGCCGATCCTGATCGACGACGTCTGGTTGCCCGCCCATCAGCCGGTCGTGATCAGCATGGCCGCCTGCAACACCGATCCGGCGATCCGCGCCGAACGCTACGCGGGCAACCGCGCCCATCTCGCGTTCGGCGGCGGGCCGCACGCGTGTCCGGCGAACTCGCTGGCTTACCTGATCGCCCAGGACGCGATCGATCAGCTGCTGGACGCGCTGCCGGAGCTACGTCTCGCGGTGCCGGTCGACGAGCTGACCTGGCGTCCCGGTCCGTTCCATCGAGCGCTGACCGCCTTGCCGGTCGTCTTCCCTGAGTCGCAGGCGCTGCCGCTGCCGTAGTACCCGGGCCGGGCCGGAAACACGAAAGCCGGATCGCTGACCATCTCGGTGACGTGCACGGTGGGCCGATACCCGAGCTACCACCTGGACACCGCGCCGGGAGGCATGGTCGCCGCGGTCGGCGGGCTGGTCTGTCAGGCCCGCGTACCTGTTCGCGCCGAGGCGTACGGGCGACGGGTGTGCTTCGGTGCGCGGGTCGGAGTTACCCGGCATCCGCGAGCAGCCGGTAACGGATCTCCAGCCCGTCCAACAGGGATTCCAGACCGACTTCGAAGGCGTCCCGATCGATTCTCTGCTGCCGCTCGGCCAGCAGGTGCGCCTCGTTCAGGTGCGGATAGGCGTCGGCGTATACCGCGACGTCGGAGGGGAAGCCCGCGGCGAACGATCCCAGCGACGCTCCGGTGAGGAAGTAGCGCATGGTCGTGCCGACCGTGGTGGCCTCGCGGCGCGGCCAGCCCGCCGCGACGAGGCCGCCGAAGACCGCGTCGGCCATGCGCAGCGCGTTGGGTCGATGACCGGGACCGCTCGCCAAGGCGGGAACGATGTGCGGGTGTGCCGCCATGGCGGTGCGGTAGGAACGGGCCCAATCGCGCAGTGCCGAGCGCCAGTCCCGATCCTCGGCCGACAATCCCTCGAACATCGCGATGTCGACTTCGCCGAGCACGGCGTCCACGACGGCGTCGATCAGGTCGTCCTTGGTGCGGACGTGGTTGTACAGCGAGGGGCCCTGCACACCCAGCTCGGTGGCCAGGCGCCGCGTGGAGACAGCGGCCAGACCCTCGGCGTCGACCAGGGCGAGGGCGGTGTCGATGATGCGATCGCGGGTCAGCAGCGGTCGGCGTGGTCGTGCCATGGGCTCTCCTTTCCGTCCTCGCATTCTCGCAGGCGCGGAACCGGATACTTGCGCCGCTAGTTTCGGTGCCCTACGGTGAGGCGGAAAACTTGCGCTGCTAGTTTTGGAGAGCGATGTCGAGATTCACCAGGCGGTCGGCATGAACGCGACACTGTCGGTAGCCAGCATTCCGGCCGAGCAGGCCAGACGGCGCCCTGACCGGGTCGCCCTGATCGACGGGGCGCAGCGGATCACTTTCGCCGAGTTGTGGCATCGGGCGCGTGCCCAAGCCGCGGCCTTGATCGGACTCGGTGTGCGGCCTGGTGACCGGGTGGCGCTCATGTGCCCGAATGTCGTCGACTTCCCGGTCGCCTACTACGGGATCCTCGCCGCGGGAGCGGTGGTGGTGCCGGTGCACCCGTTGTCCACGTCCGCCGAGGCCGAATACATGCTGCGCGACAGCGCGGCGCGGCTTCTGCTGTGCCATCCGGTTTTCGCCGAAGCGGGCCATCCGGCGGCCGCCGCCGTCGGCCTTCCCTGCCGTGCGCCGGATTCCCTTGTCGCGGAACCGATCGCCTCGTTCGTCTCGCGACTGCCCGCGGACCCCGCGGTCGTGTTCTACACCAGCGGCACCTCCGGCAGGCCGAAAGGCGCCGAGTTGAGTCACCTGAACCTGGTGATGAACGCGACGGTCAACGCCTTCGACGCGAACGACGTACGCGCCGACGATGTGGCACTGGGCGCGTTGCCGTTGTCGCACGTGTTCAGCCAGACGGTCTCGATGAACTCGACCTGGCGCGCGGGCGCGGCGCTGGTGCTGATGCCGCGCTTCGAGCCGGCCGAGGCCATCCGGCTCATGGTCGAGCACGGCGTCAACACTTTCCACGGTGTGCCGACGATGTACGTCCGGCTGATATCCGCCGCTCGCGAGCGGACGAGCCTGCCGCGGCTGCGGCTGTGCATCTCCGGTGGCGCGTCGCTGCCGCAGCCGGTGCTGGAGGCGTTCGAGGAGACGTTCGGCGCGCGAATCCTGGAAGGCTATGGCTTGTCGGAGACCTCGCCGACCGCGGCGGTCAACCAGCCGATATTCGGTTCTCGGGTGGGTACCGTCGGGCATCCGGTCTGGGGTGTCGAGGTGGAGATCGCCGATCCCGCCCTGGCCGAGCGGATCGCGTTGCTGCCCGCCGGGCAACTCGGCGAAGTGGTGATTCGCGGTCACAATTTGTTCAACGGGTACACGGGCAATCCGGATGCCACGGCCGCGGTGGTGGTCGACGGCTGGTTTCGCACCGGCGATCTCGGCGTGAAGGACACCGACGGTTATCTGCGGATCGTCGACCGGATCAAGGAGATGATCATCCGCGGCGGGTACAACGTGTATCCCAGCGAGGTGGAGGCGGCGCTGCTGCGGCATCCGGATGTCGCCGCCGTCGCGGTCATCGGCATCCCGGACGAGGTCTTCGGCGAGGAGATCTGCGCGGTCGTAGTGCCTTCCGGACCGATCGCCGCCGAGGACGTGCTCGCCTTCGGACGTGAGCACCTGGCCAAGCACAAATCCCCGCGTCGAGTGGAATTCGTCGCGGAACTGCCGCTCGGGCCCAGTCACAAAGTCATGAAACGAAAGTTGAAAGAACAGTTCGCCGCCCGCTGACCTCAGGTGGGCCGATTCCGGCCGCGCGGCGGAACTTTTTGTATCCGGAGCCCAATTATGTCCGGCAACTTATGTGTCGAGCGCAGTGACAGTGCTCCACAGCTGCTTCAGGATGAAAGTGTTCGTATCAAGAGAATGCGAACACATCTATGGAAGGCTTTGCAATGAGGCACAGGATTCGTCGCGGTCTGCTCGGTGTGGTTGTCGTGGCACTTTCCATGAGCGTGGGAGCGGGTGCGGTACACGCCGAACTCGAAACGCCTACCGTGGAGCAGCAACTCGTCGACGAACTGAACGCGGGCCTCTCGCCCACGCCGGACGGCAGGCAGCCCAAGGCGATCGTCGACTCCGGCAGCAGTTCCGGTTCCGCCTCGCGCAGTTTCGCCTCCGCCGCGGTCGGCGAAGGGCCGGAGATGCCTGCCTACCTGGCCGCCTTCCTGCACGGAGTCGGTCATCCCGACGCATCTCCGCCGGGAGCGAATCGGCCGGACTGCACGCCTTCGGCCGCGCACCCGCGGCCGGTCGTCCTCGTCCACGGAACCTGGCTCAACGCCTATGACTCCTTCGCGTACCTGTCACCGCGGCTGGCGCGGGCCGGTTATTGCGTCTACGCCTTCAATTACGGCCGCTCCGGCGTGCTGGAAGGCGGTGGTATCGGTCCGATCCTGCCGGGCCGGTACGGCGTCGGTCCGATGGAGGATTCCGCGCGACAGTTGCGCGATTTCGTCGAGCAGGTGCGCGCCGCGACCGGTGCGGATCGGGTGGATCTCGTCGCGCATTCTCAGGGCGGGCCGGTGTCGAGCCAATACCTGAAATTCGAAGGCGGCGCCGAAAAAGTCGGCAAGCTTGTCACGTTCGGCGCCACCCATCACGGCACCTCGTTGTTGGGAATGGCTACTTTGGGGCGGCTGATCACCAATCTAGGCGTCAACATTTTGGGGTTCTATGAACCGATCGTCGGTCAGGCCAATATTCAGCAGGCGGTGGGCTCGGCGTTCTACGCGAAGCTGAACGAACACGGTGACACCGTCCCCGGTGTCGAGTACACCTCGGTCGGCACCAGTCACGACGAGATCTCCAACCCGTACGAATGGACCTTCCTGACTCCGGGGCCGGACGCGACCGTGCACAACATCACCCTGCAGGACGGCTGCGCCCAGGATCTGTCCGATCATCTGACGATCATGTACTCCCCGCGTGCGGCCTCGATCGCACTGCGTGCGCTCGACCCGGAGGCGAACTCGCCGCTGGATTGCGCGTTCAATCCATGGATGATCGGCGGAGCGGATCACTGATCAGCCATGCGCAATGATGGTGTCTCGTGGCGGACTACACGGCGGTCTTCGATCGGGTCAGGGGTTCTCTGCTGGGCGGGGCGGTGGGTGATGCGCTCGGCTGGCCCATCGAATTCCTCCGGCTGGAACAGATTCGGCAGCGGTACGGCGACGAAGGCGTGACGGGCTTTTTGCCCCAGCACGCCCGGGACGCGCCGCAACAGATCACCGACGACACTCAGATGACGCTGTTCACCGCGGAGGGACTGTTGCGCTCGGGGCCCGGCGCCGATCCGGTGCCGGCCTTGCGCCGAGCCTATCTGCGCTGGTTGCAGACTCAGCGGCAGGAGGCGCCCGCGCCACACGCCGACGGGTGGTTGGCGAGTCTGCCCTTCCTGTACGCGGTGCGGGCGCCCGGGAACGCGTGCATGTCCGGTCTGGGACAACAGTCCCGGGGATATCTCGCACCGGTCGCGTTCGGTGCGAGCGGGCCGGTGAATCCGCATTCGAAGGGGTGCGGCACGGTCATGCGGTCGGCGCCCTTCGGATTGTCCGGAATGGGGCCCGATCTCGCGTTCACCACCGCCGCCCGGGCCGCGCAGCTGACCCACGGGCACCCCACGGGATATCTCGCCGCGGGGGCGTTCGCGGCACTGGTCGATCGGGTCGTGAGCGGAACCGAACTGCCGATCGCGTTGCGGGAGACGATCACCCAGCTCGCCGCCGTCCCTTCGAGTGCGGAGACGGTGGCGGCGCTGACCCGTGCCGCGGAATTGTCCGAGCACCCGGTCTCCGCCGAACAGGTCGAGCACGTGGGGGAGGGGTGGGTCGCCGAGGAATGCCTGGCCATAGCGGTGTACTGCGCCTTGTACGCGGCCAGGACCGGAGATGCCCGCGGCGCGCTGCTGCTGGCGGTGAACCACTCCGGCGATTCCGATTCCACGGGCGCGGTGGCGGGAAACCTGGTCGGCGCCGTCCACGGTGTCTCCGGACTGCCGATGGAGTGGGCGGCGGCGGTCGAGGGACGCGACGTGCTGGTGCAGGTCGCCGACGACCTCGTCATGAATTTCGGGCTCGGCGACCGGTCCGGACTCGCCGCCCGCTATCCCGTCGACGAAGGCCTGTGAGCACCCCGCGTACCTGACCGCGAGGACGCGGCGCTCACTCGTCTTTCACGGTCCGGTCGATCGCGCACACATCGAGCACGCGGCCGCGCAGCCATCGATGAGCTGGGTCCGCATCGAGCCGGACGTGCCACAACAACGACACGGTCACCTCCGGAGCGCGGAACGGCAGATCGAACGAGTGCATGCCCTGCCGCAGGATCACGGTGTGCTGCTGCGGGACCGTCGCGACCAGGTCCGAGGCCCTCGCCAGCGCCAAGGCCGCGCCGAAGCCGTCCACGACGGTGACGACGTCGCGCCGGTGGCCGGTCGGGTGTAGCGCCTGGTCCACCAGTCCTTCGCCCATGCCGCGCCGGGAGACGTGCACGTGCCGTGCGGCGGCGTATCGGGCCGCGGTGATCTTCCCCGCACGGAGCGGATGTTCGACACGTACCACCCCGATGAAGCGGTCGGTGAACAGCAGTCGGCTCACGATGTCGGGCGGCAGCGCGCGCTCGATGACTCCCGTCTCCAGGTCGATGGTGCCGTCTCGCAAGGGATCGGTGTCCTTCTTCGTCTTCCGCACGAACCGCAGTCGCACCTCCGGCGCCGCGTGGCCGATCTCGGCCACCAGTTCGGGTCCGAACCGCTCCACGAACCCGTCGCTGCTGCGCACGGTGAACGTTCTCGAAAGCTCGGCCGGGTCGAGGTGATCGGCGGGACGCAACACCTCTTCGGCCTCCCGGACCAGGCCGCGCACGCGGTCGCGTAGCTCCACGGCGCGTGGCGTGGGCACCAGCCCCCGGCCCGCCCGTACCAGCAGCGGATCGCCGGTGGCCCGGCGCAATCGCGCGAGCTGACGGCTCATCGCCGAAGGACTGAGCGCGAGCCGCTCGCCTGCTCGCGTCACGCTGCCCTCCTCGAGCAGAACGTCCAAGGTGAGCAGCAGATTCAGATCGGGCCGCGCCATGGTCACACGATCTCACAGTGCTCCTGGGATATGGCGTTCAGTGCACGGATGAGTTTCCATCTTTGCGTCTTCCGCCAGGTGAAAGCGGGGCCTAGCGTCCAGAGCGTCATCCCTATCGAAGAGGTCGTCTTGAAATCAGCAGAACCCCGTCTACGGACGTCGTACGCCCGTCGTCCCACCTTGCCTCGGACGCTGCTCGCGCTGTCGTTGTCCATGCTGTTGCCCTCGCTGAGCATCAGCATCGCGAATGTCGCCCTACCGACCATGGCGGTGGCGTTCGACGCCTCCTTCCACCAGGTGCAGTGGGTCGTGATCGCCTACCTGCTGGCCACCACGACACTGGTCGTCGGCGCGGGCCGTCTCGGCGACGTCGCAGGCCGGCGCCGCCTGCTGCTCGGCGGTATCGGGGTGTTCACGGTCGCGACCATGCTGTGCGGTCTGGCTCCGGATCTCGTCTTCCTGGCCGCTGCCCGCGCGCTGCAAGGAGCGGGCGCCGCGTGCATGATGGCGCTGACGATGGCCTTCGTCGGCGAGACCGTGCCGAAGGACCGCACCGGCAGCGTCATGGGACTGCTCGGGACGATGTCGGCGGTCGGGACCGCGCTGGGTCCCTCGCTCGGTGGAGTGCTCATCGCGGCCTGCGGCTGGCGTGCGATCTTCGTCGCCGTCGCGCCGCTCGGGTTGCTCACCCTGGTCCTGGCCAGGCGCCTGCCGACCGGCGCCGCACCGGAAATCGGAAGCGCGCGTTCGCGTTTCGACATCCCGGGTACAGCGCTGCTGGCGCTCGCGCTCGGCGCCTACGCCCTGGCCATGACGATCGAAGGAAACGCGGTCGGCCCGCTCGGTATCGGATTGCTGCTCGTCGCCGGAACGTGCCTCGCGTTGTTCGTCCGGACCGAAACCCGCGTTTCCGCGCCGCTGCTCAGGCTCGGGATGCTCCGCGATCCGCTCCTGACCGCGGGCCTGACGACCAGTGCGCTGGTCTCGACCGTCATGATGACCACGCTCGTCGTGGGTCCCTTCCACCTCGCCCGCGCTCTGCACCTCGATCCGGCCGCGGTCGGTCTGGTGATGTCGGCCGGTCCCGCGGTGTCGGCCCTCACCGGCGTGCCCGCGGGACGCGCTACGGATCGCTTCGGAGCGAGGACCATGGTGAGCGTCGGGCTGGGCGGTGTCATCGGCGGCACCGCCGCGCTCGCGCTGCTGCCCGCGAGCGCCGGGGTCATCGGCTACGTGCTGCCACTGGTGGTCACCACCCTGGGCTACGCCCTGTTCCAAGCGGCCAACAACACCGCGGTCATGCGAGACGTCGACCCGCGACAGCGGGGCCTCGTCTCGGGCATGCTGAACCTTTCTCGCAATCTGGGTCTCGTCACCGGTGCGTCGGTCATGGGCGCGGTCTTCGCTCTCGCGGCGGGAACCGGCGACGTCATCGGCGCCGCGCCGGAGCAGGTGGCCCGGGGAACACACGCGACCTTCGCCGTCGCCGCGCTGCTCGCCACTGCCGGTCTGGCGATCGTGACAGGCCTTGGACTCACCCGCTCGAAAGCGTGAATTCCGGCGCGCGCGTGACGAAGAGGCGTTCACCCGGCACGGAGGCGCCCGCCGCGGTCACGAAGGCGACCTCCGGCGGCCGAATCCTCACGCGGCGAGGGCGTGCGCCAGGTGCGGCCACGACTCGTGGAGGTCGGTCTCGAACAACCCCCAGGTGTGCGAGCCTTCCGCGCGATTCACGTGGACAGCGGGCAGCCCGAGCTCGTCGAGACGATCGGCGAAGGCCGCCGTACAGGAGCTGGCGATCGCCTCGATGGGCGGAAAGGGCAGGCCGCCTCGATCGATGGCACCGGGAGTGCCGGAGGCGGCGGACAAGTAGATGGTCTTCCCGGCCAGAGCGGGCGCGTTGGCGAAAGCGTCGTGCGCCCGCCAGATCACGTCGCCCGGAGCGCCCCACATGTTCGCCGGATTGCCCCCGCCACGGATGACCTGGGCGCTCACCATGGCCGCGCCGACGGCGTCCGCGGCCCACGGGCATCCGCTGTAGGCCGCCACCGCGTCGTACACGTCGGGCGCCTGGATCGCGAGGTCGACCGCGGATCCGGCGCTCATCGACACCCCCGCGATCGCGTTGCGCCCGGTCGTGCCGAGTTCGGCGTCGAGCGTCGCCGGAAGCTCACGCGTGAGATAGGTCTGCCATCGGTTGCGCCCGACCGCCGGATCATCGGCGCGCCAGTCGGTGTACATGCTGTAGGCGCCGCCGATCGGCATCACCACGTTGATGTGCTTGTCCGCGAAGAACTCCCGGACGTCCGTATCGTCCCACCAGGAGATTCCGTCGACGCCGCCGCCGATACCGGTGAGCAGGTACAACGTCGGCGCGGGTGCGCCGCCCGCCGCCCGGATCACCCGGTTTGTGACCACTTTGTCCATCGACGGCGAGTAGACATCGATCTGGGACACTGATCCGCCGAGCGGGGCCTCCCCCACCACGCGCGCCCGCGCGGACTCGGCTTCGGCGGGACGAGCGGAGAAGGAGGACACCGCGACAACTGTCGCCAGCGCGCTGACGAGCGCGCCCAAATACCTAGAAGCACTCACGATTCCGTTGTACCCGGCCGCGCGTGGATCATTCGGCGAAATCGATCCATTTGGAAGGAATGCCTGCGCGAAAGCCACGCTCGAGCAGCATGTTTCGTTCCGGCACTGCTTTCGGGCGGTCGAACACCCGCTCACTCGTGGCGATTTCGGGAAGGCGTGTACCGGAGCTGGAGCCCATGTCATGGCGGTCAGGGCCGATTCATCTCCGCACGATCGCGTTCGAAGGCGGAGCGCTCGGGCCGCGAGGATCACGGTAAGGGCTGGAGCCGGCAAGCGCACTTCGATCGGGGGCGTTCCCTGACCGGCCTGTCGATGGTCGTCATGCCGCTCACTGTTTCGAAATCACAGCGGTATGGGCGCTTCGGTCACCGGCGGCTCGTCGCGGGAAGCGCAGCATCCCGGCGGCCCACAAGGCGACGCCGATGTACAGTGCCTGCTCCGGAACGCGCTCCCACAGTGGCGGTGCGGGTGCGTCGTTGAACGGGATGCCGGAGAGCGCCGCGTAGATGTTGGCGGGCAGCATCACGACGAACAGGGCGGTCAGCCCGAGACCGGCGGCGCGGCGAGTGCGGACGAGGAAGAGGCCCGCCGCGCCGAGTAGTTCCAGTACGCCGGTGAGGTAGACCATCGCGCCGGGGAACGGGACGAACGGCGGCACCATCGGGAGCAGATCGGCGTGGGTCGGAACGGGGGTGTCCGCGAACGCTTCCGGCAGGAAATGTGTTGTGCCGGTCATGATCAGCATCACGCCCAGCGCATAGGCGGCGCAGGTGGGCCATGCGGCGAACCGGCGCGCGCCGAGGGCACCCGCAACGCGCAGCGACAAAAGGGTGGTGAGCAGAACGATGAGGGTTTCCATCATGCCTCCATGGGGACGGTCCGGCCGGGCGCCGGTGTCGTGGTGAATCGGATGAGCAGGTAGAGCAGCACGCCGATCGGCGCGAACAGGATGGTGAGGACGAGCAGGGGGCTGATCAGCAGCGGCGTGTGGCCGCGCGCGCGACTGTCCAGGTAGATCCAGCGCCCGAGGAACAGGTCGAAGGCCACGAAGTGCGCCCATGCCGCCGCGGCCCCCGACCCCTGGCCCAGTATTTCTCGCAGCCCGGCGAGTTCCGGATCGACGAGCGCCGCTGCGAACGAGCCGAACTCGGGCAAGACCAGCGCCGCGTAGACGAGCAGTGGAGGCAGGCAGATGAGCGGTGAGGCGACGATCGCGCTGGTCCGTCGCCATCCCGGGGCCAGGATCATCAGTGCCCAGAAGGGGGTCGCGAACCAAAAAGTGATGTCGAACAGCAGCTCCGTCATAGTCCCGCTCCTATCGGGACGCGTTGCACGACAAACTTTTTCGTCCGCAGCGCGACAGCGGCCGACAGGGCGGCTCCGAGGGCGATGGCGGCGAGAGCCAGCAGGGTGGCGACGTCGGGATGGACCACCGATTGTCCACGCAGCGCCTGCCAGGTCAGCACCGCGAGCAGTGCGGCGTAGGCCGCCGCGGCGATCACGACGAGCGTTCGCCTGGTGGCCGCCGAGCGCATGGCCGGAATCCGGCGCGACCCGTACTCCACGGCGAGTAGAACCAGCGGAAACACCTGCAACGCATGCATTCCGAGGAAATGCGGGACACGCAGATCGCCTCCGGCCGTGCTCCAGCCGAGGATGGGCAAGCCGGGTCCGCCGTCGGCGAGCCCGACGGTGTGGGCGCCCCTGATCGCGCTGCCCGCCGCCCGCTGTTCGGCAGTCGGCGGCACCATCAGCATCCCCAGCGCGGCGCCCGCGAGCGAGAGCGCGGCGCCGTAACGGATCGCCGCGTTGCGGGCGGGGTCAGCCGTCGGATCGGCGAACAATGCCGCCGAGGCGACCAAGGTGGCGATCCAGACCACCACGATGGACGACCCCATGATCTCCCACAGTGCCGCGTTGAGCGGCGTCGTGAAATTGAAGTGGCTGGTGGTGCCGCGCACGATCTGCGTGGTGATGACGATGAGCTCCACCGCGAGGCCCAGCGCCGCCACCGTCCCCGCCCACCAGGCGACGCGCTGCCATCTGGTGAGCTGGGCAAGCAGCCACGCCCAGGTCAGGGCATAGATCAGCACCGAAAACGCGAACTTGGCGGACTTGGCCCAGATCGGCAACCCGGTCGAGGTGCGGTCGTCGATGATCATGCCCCCGATCGACCAGGCGACCAGGAGCGCCATGGCGACGGCGAGAAGCATCAGTGGCCGATGCCAGGAGAGTGCGGGGAATTGCTGGGAGAAGGCGGTCACGGGGAGACCTTTCGGGAACTCGAAGTATCGATAGTTGTACTATCAGCAAATATTATGGATAGCTGTACTATCGACTGTCAATACGTCGACCGAGCCGAGGAGTCCGATGCGGATCGCCGAACTCAGCCGCGCCAGCGGCGTTCCTCCCGCGACGATCAAGTACTACGTGCGCGAGGGGCTTCTGCCCTCCGGCGTGCGGACCCATCGCAATCAGGCCGAATACAGCGATGCCCACGTCAGCAGACTGCGGCTGATCCGGGCGCTGGTGGATATCGGCGGCGTGTCCATCGAAGCGGCGAAGGAACTGCTCGCGGCGCTCGACAGCGGCAGCCTGTCCGCGCGGGACGCGCTGGGCCACGTCCAGTACGCGCTGGGCGGCCGGAGGTCGCAGGTCGGTGACGAGCAGCGGGAAGCCGCCGCCGAGGATGTCGCGGCACTGCTGGGCCGGCGCGGCTGGCGGATCGATGACGACAGCCCGGCCCGCGACACCCTCATCGATGTCTGCGCCGCGCTGCGTCTGCTCGGCCATGGCGACGTGGTCGCCGCGATGGACGACTACGCGGGCGCCAGCGAGGCCATCGCCGCCACCGACATCGCCCTGGTCCGCAACGAACCGGTCCTCGAGCGGATGACCGAAACCGCCATTGTCGGAACGATTCTGGGCGACACGCTGCTCGCCGCGCTGCGCAGGCTGGCGCAGGAGCATCTGTCCAGCACGCTGCTGTCGCCGGACGGCGCCGCGGATCGCGCCTCCGGCGAGGTTTAGGCCGCCCCTGGCGCGGCATGCCGGAAACAGGACCATCCCGAGGCGAAAGGAGAGCGGCTCATGACCGATCAACTGGATGGGACGCGCGTGCTGATCATCACCTCGAATACGGGAGTGGAGCGGGACGAACTGCTGGTGCCGCGCGACGAACTCCGCAAGCGCGGGGCGCGCGTCACCCATGCCGCACCGAAGCGCGAGGAGGTGCAAACCTACCTGCACGACACGGAGAAAGACACCGTCGTGCAACCGGATGCGTCGGTGCACGAGGTCTCCGTCGACGATTTCGACGTGCTGGTCGTCCCCGGCGGCACGGTGAACGCGGACAAGCTGCGGGTCACCGACCGGGCGATCGAACTGGCCAAGGAGTTCGCAGGCGCGGGCAAGCCGATCGCCGCGATCTGCCATGGCCCTTGGCTGCTCGTGAACGCCGAACTGGTCCGCGGCAAGACGCTGACCTCCTACTTCTCGCTGCGGACCGACATCGTCAACGCGGGCGGCGAGTGGGTCGACGAAGCGGCGGTCCGCTCCGTCGAGGGCGGGTGGACCTTGCTCACTTCGCGCAACCCGGGTGACCTGTCCGATTTCGTGCACGCGATCACGCGCGAAGTGGTCCCTGCCTCGCGCTGACCACTGTGGGGCTCGATTCAGTTGCCAGGCAGTGATTTTCGCGGATCGAGCGTAATGCCCAGATCGCGCAGCCGGTTGTCGATGAGCAGCCAGCACTCGGTGGTCAGGCGGTCCACCAGGGCGGCCTCGGTGGTGTCGTGGTGTTCCAGCCACCACCGCACCGAGGCATCCACCAAGCCGAGCAGGGCGACCACCACCCGGTCCGCGGCCAGCGGGTCGGCCCCGAATTCCGGCAGGTAGCGGGTCGCGGCGGCGGAGATCTCGGCGGCGAACGCACTGCCGCCGACGCGCGGTTCGTTGCGGCCGCGCCGGTAGTCGCGTCCGACCAGGAAGCGATAGAGATTGGGATGCTCGGCGGCCCATCGCACGTGCTGGGTCAAGGGTGCGCGGATGATGTCCAGCGGCGTGCCGTCCACCGCCAGGCGCGCGCGAATCCGTTCGGTCAGATCGTGGTGCGCGTGCCGGGCGACCGCGAGGTCAAGCTCCTCTTTGCTGGCGAAATGCCGGTAGACGTGCGTGCGGGCCAGTCCGGCGCGGTCGGCGATCCGGCCGGTCAACGCGTGCGGGCCGTCTTCCTCGATCGCCGCGATCGCGGCTGTCACGAGGGCCCGGCGGCGTTCGTCGCGGCCGGGCCGATCACTGGTGGAACGCCGCGCGTCGGCGGTGTCCACCCAAGGTCGTCGTGCCACGCGGCTCAGCGTATCGGCAGGCGAATCGGGTGGTACACCTTGTACCCGGCAGGTCCGTGGTACACACTGTACCCGTAACTGTCGGTATCAGACTTTCGCAAGGACACCCGATGACGACCTACCGGTCCGCCTGGCTCGACGACGACCTGGACGCCCTGCGCGAGCTCGCCCGCTCGTTCTTCGCGAAGGAGTTGACGCCGAACATCGACAAGTTCATCGAGCAGCACCACGTCGACCGCGACTTCTGGAACAAGGCGGGCGCGCTCGGCCTGCTGTGCGCATCGATCCCGGAGGAGTACGGCGGTGGCGGCGGCACCTTCGCGCACGAGGCCGTGCTGATCGAGGAGCAGGCCAAGGCGTTCGACACCTCTTGGGGCGCCACCCTGCACAGCGGCATCGTCGCGCATTACCTGCTGCACTACGGCACCGAAGAACAGAAGCGGAAGTGGCTGCCCGAGATGGCCACCGGCGAGGTCGTCGGCGCGATCGCCATGACCGAGCCCGGCACGGGATCGGACCTGCAGAGCGTCAAGACCAAGGCGATCCGCGAGGGCGACGAGTACGTGGTGAACGGCTCCAAGACCTTCATCACCAACGGCAGCCAGGCCGATCTCATCATCGTGGTCGCCAAGACCGACACCAGCGAGGGCGCCAGTGGCATCTCGCTGATCCTGGTCGAGGCCGACCGGCCGGGCTTCCGCCGTGGTCGAGTGCTGGACAAGGTAGGGCAGAAGGGGCAGGACACCTCCGAGCTGTTCTTCGAGGACGTCCGGGTCCCGGTGTCGAACCTGCTGGGCACGCAGGAAGGGCAGGGCTTCATCCAGTTGATGCAGCAGCTTCCGCAGGAGCGGCTGATCATCGCCGTCGGATCGGTGGCAGGGATGGAGGCCGCGCTCGAGGTCACGCTGCGCTATACCAAGGAGCGGCACGCCTTCGGCAAGCCGCTGTTCGCCTTCCAGAACACCAAGTTCACCCTCGCGGAGGCGGCCACCGAGACCCGGGTGGCCCGGGTGTTCCTGGACGACTGCATCGTGCGGCATCTGCGTGGGGAATTGGACATCCCGACCGTCGCCATGGCCAAGTGGTGGACCACCGATCGCGCGATGTCGGTGGCCGACGAGTGCCTCCAACTGCACGGCGGCTACGGCTATATGAGCGAATACCCGATCTCGCGGATGTGGACCGACAGCCGTGTCCAGAAGATCTACGGCGGCACCAACGAGATCATGAAAGAGATCATCGCCCGCAGTCTGTGAGCCGAGCGGCCGACTGTGTTGGCAAACTGCCAACACCCTGTCGGGCCGCGCCGGTCAGCGCCTACGCTTCGGTGACGTCCACCGAGGTGGCCGTGGCAGAGACAACGAGGTGCCGGCCACCTCCAGCGTGAAGGGACGGTTGCGATGAGCGACGTCGAGACTCCTCCGTTCAAGGACATCGTCAACGGGGCACTGGAATTCACCATCCCGATCGCGCACAAAATGGGTGTGCAGGCGGTGGAGGTGCGGCGCGGTTTCGCGGCGACCTCGGTGCCCGTCGAGGGCAACGGCAACCACTTCGGCGTGATGTACGCCGGAGTGCTGTTCACCGTGGCCGAGATCCTCGGCGGCGCGATCGCGGTCGCCACGTTCGACAACTCGGCGTTCTATCCGCTGGTGAAGGATCTGCACGTCTTCTTCCGCAAGCCGGCCAAGACGGATGTGCGCGCGGAGGCGACGTTGTCGGAGGAGGAGATCACGCGCGTCGGCGCGGAGGCGGCGGCGAACGGCAAATCCGACTTCACGCTGCGAGCCGTGGTCACCGACGCCGACGGCGTTGTGGTGGCGGAGACCGAAGGCCTCTACCAATTGCGGGCGCACGGCAAGTAGCCTGCCTCGGCGCCGGAGCGGGGCGTTCGGCACGCATCCGGCGCCGGTCGGCCGCGCGCTGTGGCGAGCCGGCGTGGGGGCCGACGACGGTGTCCGGCGAGGTCGCCGTGCCCGCGCCGAGATCACGGACCGGTCGCGGGGCGCCGGTTCGGCCGCGGCGTCACGCGGATATCTCCGGTTCTTCGATTTGGTAACGACTCGGTAGCTGATGCCCTGAGTGGCGGCGCACGAGGGCGCGGTATGCCTACTACCGCAAGTCGTGGACCTGCGAAAATGCGATCCGCTTCACCATATCGCAGTGATCTCGGCCACATAACGAAGCCATAACAGCGGATCTATATCGGTCGATTTTTCGCGATCGACCTGGGTGAACGGGGCGAAGTCTCGACCAAGGGTCAAACCTATGCCGACGTTATTCGAGCGTGATCTGTCGCGACATCTCCGCTAACGTCGGTCACGGCTCGGGGCAACACCGAGATCGAGCTCGAATCGCAGAACGCCGGAAACCCTGTCCCGCGATTCGAGTGTCCACGAACTTCCCTGGGGACAGGGGCGCGGCGAATTCGCCGAGCCGGTGGGCGCAGGCGGGAAATCTCATGTCGCAAAACCGTAAATTCACCACTCGTGTTCTCGGCTTCACCGCGGCTGTCGGCGCCTTCGTCGCCGTGCCGTTCGGCCTGTCCACCGCGACCGCTTCGGCCCACAACTGGGACGCCGTCGCGCAGTGCGAGAGCAGTGGCAACTGGTCCACCAACACCGGTAACGGCTTCTCGGGCGGCCTGCAGTTCACCCAGAGCACCTGGGAGGCCAACGGCGGCAGCGGCAGCCCGTCCAACGCCAGCCGTGACGAGCAGATCCGCGTCGCGGAGAACGTCCTCGCGACCCAGGGGCCGGGCGCCTGGCCCGTGTGCGGCTCTTACCTCTGATGCGTCGCCGGCGCCTACCGCGAATTCGCGGTAGGCGCCGAGCTATTTACCGGCAGTAATAAATTTCGCGAAATGTCGGTTTATTCGGACAATCGCATCGGTAATTCGATATCCGATCATCCGGTCCGAATCAGGATTCACCGAACGCCGATTCGCCCGCTCTCCAGGGGTCGGATCCACGCGCCAGTCGCTGTCAGGTAACGGTGCTCAGGCCCGCCACAGTTGATCACCGGCGCGCGACAGGACGATGTTCGGCACCACCGCGTTACGCGACAGCCGCGTGACCGCCAGGACCATCTCGGCGATGTCACCGGTGGTGAGCATGGCCGATCGGTCCAGGACAGCACGCTTCCACGCGGTCATGTCGGTGTCGACATAGCCAGGGGACACCGCCGTCGCACTGACGCCGTTCGCGGATTCCTCCAGCGACACCGTCTCGCACAGCGAGATGAGCGCCGCTTTGGTGGCCCCGTAGGCGGCGAGACCCGCTTCCCCGGCGACGCCGGTGATCGAAGCCAGCGCGACGATCTTCGCGCCGCGCTCCCGATCGTCGGCCGCGCTCTTGCGCAGCAGCGGCAACGCGGCCTGGACGAGCGTCAGCGGCGCGCGGAAATTCACGTCCAGCATGCGTTCGTACGCCTTCGCGGGCAGGTCCGCCACGGCGCCCGCCGTGCCGGTGCCCGCGCTCAGCACCAGCGCGTTCATGCCGCCGAACCGTTCCTCATGCGCCTTGACCAGGGCGCGCACCTGGTCGAGGTCGTTCATCTGCGTGACCACCGGCTGCACCTCGGCTCCCGTTTCCGCGCGCACGCGGGCCGCGGTCTGCTCGAGCGTGTCGAGCGTGCGCGCGGCGAGGGTCAGGTGATAACCCTCGCCCGCCAGGCGGCGCGCCACCTCGGCGCCGATGCCGCGTGACCCTCCGGTGATCAGTGCGGTGCGGACGCTCATCCGAGGCGTTCGATGATCGTCGCGTTGGCCAGGCCGCCCGCCTCGCACATCGTCTGCAGGCCGTAGCGGCCGCCGGTTTGCTCCAGGTGGTTGACCAGCGTCGCCAGGATGCGGGTGCCGGAGGCGCCCAGTGGGTGGCCGAGGGCGATCGCGCCGCCGCGGGGGTTCAGCTTGGCCGGATCGGCGTTCAACTCGTGCTGCCAGACCAGGGGCACGGGTGCGAACGCCTCGTTCACCTCGTAGGCGTCGATGTCATCGATGCTCAGCCCGGCGCGATCCAGCACCTTGCGGGTGGCCGGGATCACGGCCGTGAGCATGAGCAGGGGGTCGTCGCCCACCACGGCGAACGAGTGGAACCGGGCGCGCGGACGAAGGCCCAGTTTCGTGGCGGCCTCCTCGCTCATGATCAGTGCGGCGGAGGCGCCGTCGGTCAGCGGTGAGGAGTTGCCCGGCGTGATCGACCACTCGATCTCGGGGAAGCGCGCGGTGTACTGGTCGTCGACGAAGGCGGGCCGCAACTTCGCCAGACTCTCGCCGGTGGTGGCGGGCCGGATCGTCTCGTCGGCCGTCAGGGCGCCCGCCGCGACCAGTTCGTTGTCGAAGCCGCCCCGCGCCGCGGTGTCGGCGGCGAGCCGATGCGAACGAGCCGCGAACTCGTCGAGCGCGGCGCGGTCGAACTTCCACCGGGCGGCGATCACCTCGGCCGCGATGCCCTGCTGGATGAGGCCGTCCGGGTAGCGGTGGGCGAGCGGACCGCGGTTGGCGTCCTTGCCCTGGCCGTTGGAGAACATCGGCGCCCGGCTCATGGATTCGACACCGCACGCGATCGCGACGTCGTAGGCGCCCGCGATGACACCCTGCGCCGCGAAGTGCGCGGCCTGCTGGCTGGACCCGCACTGCCGGTCCACCGTGGTAGCGGGCACCGAGTCCGGGAATCCGGCGGCCAGCGCGGCGGTCCTGCTGATGTTGAACGCCTGCTCCCCGCTCTGCGTGACGCATCCGCCGACCACGTCGTCCACCACGGCGGGATCGAGGTCGTTGCGGGCGACGAGTTCGGCGAGCACACCCGCGAGCAGGGTGGCCGGATGTACGTCCGACAGGCCGCCGCCTGCTTTGCCCTTACCGGACGGTGTACGGACGACATCGACGACGACGGCGGACCTCATGGCCATCTCCGATCAGTTAAGTTAACTGGCATTCGCAGTTAAGTTAACACAGATTCACCGTTGTGGGCCATGGCGTGCCCAACGGTCGGGCCGCGATCGACCGCAGGGAGTTCCCCGTGCCTAGGCCTTGGCCTCACCAGGCGGCCTGCGCGGATATAGGCGCTGAATCGTCAGCGCGGCCGCCAGCAGCCGGGAGTCGTGCGGGTCGGTGGGATCGACGCCCGTGAGTTCGGCGATGCGGCGCAGGCGATAGCTGAACGTGTTGGGATGCACGTGGATCTCGGCGGCCGCGGCCTTGCGGTCCGAGCCGTGGCGCAGGTGCGCGTCGAGGGCTTCCATCAGGTGCGGGCTGTCCAGGATCGGGGCGATCCGCTCGGCCAGCCGGGTGCGGGCGGTGCCCGGCCTGGTGAGCTGGTACTCCAACAGCAGATCGTCGAGTTGGTAGACGCCCGCCGGGCGGCCGAGCAGGCGCGCGAGTTCGGCGAGGTCGGTGGCTTCCTTCGCGGTGTGCGGAATGGCGTCCTTCGGCACGGACGGATACTCGGCCAGGAATACCGGAACCCCGAAGTTCTCGGCCAGCTCGGTGGCGAGCCCGGTGTGGCGCGCGTCGTCGAGTTCGGCGTCGGAACCGCTGGGCAGCAACGCGATTCCGCTCCAGCCGTCGAAAGTGGCCAGCGCCGTGGTGCCCGCGAGGGCGTCCAGAGTGCGGTGCAGCAGGCGGATGCGGCGGCGTCCGACGAGTGTGGCGACCTTGCTCGGCTGATCGTCCGGCCGGATGTGGATGGCGAGCACGGTGTAGTGCTCCGCGAGGGCGGTGTCGGCCCGCGCCGCCAGCTCCGCCGCGGGGAACCCGTTCAGCAGCGCCGAGCACAGCGCCCGGCGCGCCTCCCGTTCGGCGTTGTAGATGGACTGCTCGACCTCGGTGTAGGTCTCCACGACCGTGATGTTGATCTGCATGAGCAGGTCGAGCAGTCGGCTGCCGACCAGGACGAGGTCGTCGAGCTCCTCGCGGGAGGCCAGCGCGGCCGCCTCGTGGAGCACCGACTGCGCGGAACCGTGAATGGCCTCGATCAGCACGGGCAGGGGGAACCGGTCCTCGGCGTGCCGCTCGGCCACCGGGGCGACGAACGTCGCGACTTCGGCCTTGGTGAAGCTGCGCTGTTCACCGATCGCCTGGAGCACGGCGCGGCCGCACGCGTAGATCGCCGGAAGCACCTCGGCGGTGAAATGCCCCTCGGGCAGATCGGCGGCGGGCGAGGTGGTGCCGAGGCCTGCGGCGAGCATGCGCTCGGCGATCTGCGGCCAGCGGGTGAGCAACCGGGCGACGAGCGGAGCGTCTCCGGCCACCGGGGACAACGCGACGGACATGGGCCGATTGTTTCCGACCACAGGAAACCGCGGCAAGGTCGCGGGCCCAGTCGCGCGAATTTTGGCTTCGGGGCCAACATTCCGGACGGAATCTTCTCCTCGGCGTGCAGTGACACCGCTCCGGCGCGAGTCATACATTCGGAAAGCGGCTCGCATCTATGTCCCCGATCACATTCGAATACGAATGTGGCGTAGGAAACATTCTGTAGCGGTGTTCGATTCACCGCCGGGCCGCCTGTGGTTCGGCGTGAATGGAAGTGAACTCGATGTTGGCAATGATGCACAACGCTCGACGGGCGATTCTCGGGGCCGCGGTGATCGCGGGCGTGACGATGGCCACGGCACTCGGCAACGGACCGGCGCACGCGCGGGAGGAGATCGAACCGACCCAGCAGGCCCTGGCCGATTACATCAGCGCGGGCCTGGCGCCCGCCCCGGACGGCAGGCAACCGCGCGCGATCGTGGACAGCGGCAGCTCGTCGGGATGGCCGACCAGCGTCGCTTCCGACGCGTTCGGTGAAGGCCCGGAGATGTCGGCGTATCTGGCGGCCTTCGCCTACGGCCTGACCCACCCGGACGCCGCCCCGCCCGGCGGCAACCGCTGGAACTGCACCCCCACCGCCGAACATCCGCGACCGGTGGTGCTGCTGCACGGCACCTGGCTCAACGCCTACGACACCTTCTCCTACTTGTCCCCGCGCCTGGCCCGCGCCGGTTTCTGCGTGTTCGCCTTCAATTTCGGGCGTTCCGGCATCCTGGAGGGCGGCGGTCTCGGCCCGATCCTGCCGGGGCGCTTCGGCGTGGGCCGGATGGAGGATTCGGCCGTGCAGTTGCGCGATTTCGTCGACCGGGTCCTGGCCGCGACCGGTGCGCAGGCCGTCGACATCGTCGGTCACTCGCAAGGCGGGACGGTCGCCGACCATTATCTGAAGTTCGAGGGCGGCCAGGGCAAAGTGGGCAAATTGGTGAGCCTGGGAGCGACACACCACGGCACGTCGCTGATGGGTATCGCCACGCTGGGCCGGATCATCAACAATCTGGGCGTCGACATTCTCGGGTTCTACGAGCCGCTGGTCGGACTCGCGAATATCCAGCAAGCGGTGGGCTCGCCGTTCTACGCCAGTCTGAACGCCCAGGGCGACACGGTGCCCGGAGTCGCCTACACGGCGGTCGGCTCGCGGCACGACGAGGTGACCAACCCTTATCAATGGACGTTCCTGCAAGCGGGACCGGACGCGACGGTGGACAACGTCACGCTGCAAGACGGGTGCGAGCAAGACATGTCCGACCACCTGACGATGATGTATTCGCCGCGGGCGGCGTCGATCGTCCTGCACGCGCTCGACCCGGTCGCCCAGCCGTCGCTGGAATGCACTTTCAATCCGTGGATGGTCGGCGGCAACGGCAGCTGGTGAGCCGCTGTCACTGCATGGGCGCGAGAATCCGCGCGCGTCTAATTGGTACCCGGGACAATTCTTTTCCGGGCGCGACCTTGGTTGGGTGAATACGGGCGATCCGGCGCGGGATGCCCGCGATCACGGCCGTGCCGTCGGAAAGGAAGAACCGGATGAGTGTGCAACTCGAATGGGATGGCGGTACAGTGCCGCCCGATCCGGCCCCGTTCGCACAGCGGCCGATACTGCCCGAAGACGATCCGTTCTACGTCCCACCGCCCGCGGTGGGGCGGTTGCGTCCCGGCGCGATCGTTCGTGCGCGGGCGGTGCGGATCGGCTTCTTCGGTCTTGTGTCCCAGCGCATCTCGGCCTGGCAACTGCTCTATCGGACGTGTGACTTGAACGGGGTGCCCGAGGTCGCGGTGACCACCGTGCTGTTGCCGTGGGGCGCGGATCCGGCCGAGCCGCGCCCGCTGGTGTCGTTCCAGTGCGCGATCGACGCGGTGGCCTCGAAATGTCTTCCGTCCTATTCGCTCCGGCGCGGCGCACGGGCGGCGGGGTCGATTCCCCAGCTCGAGCTGCCGCTGATCGCCAGCGCCCTGGCGCGGGGCTGGGCGGTGTCGGTGCCGGATCACGGTGGAACCGCGGGCCGGTTCGGCGTGGCCAGGGAGCCGGGATATCGCGCGCTGGACGCGGTGCGCGCCGCGCACGCATTCGTTCCGCTGGGACTGGACCCGACCACACCCGTGGCGCTGTGGGGTTATTCGGGCGGGGGATTGGCCACGGCCTGGGCCGCGGAAATGGCCGCCGAATACGCGCCCGAGCTGAATATCGTCGGCGCGGTCGCCGGGTCGCCGGTGGGGGATCCGGCCGCCGCGTTCGTCCGGCTCAACGGCACCCTCTTCGCGGGATTCGCGGCCGTCTTCACCGCCGGGCTGCGCCGCGGCTACCCGGATCTGGACCGCATGCTGCGCGCGCATCTGGACGCGCGATATCTCGGCTGGCTGGCCGAGACCGAGACCACCGCGACGTTCCCGCTGCTGTATCGCTTCGCCCGGCGCGACATCGACAAACACAGTGACGCGGGACTGGCCGCCATGCTCGAGCAGGACGGGCTGCGGCGGATCCTCGACGACATCCACCCCGGCGGCCGAGCGCCCGCGATGCCCATGCTCGTGCTGCAGGGCGTGCACGACGAGGTGATCGCGACCGCCGACGTGGACGGCCACGTCGCGCGCTACGTCGCGGCGGGCGTCCACGTGCGCTACTTGCGCGATCGGCTCAGCACCCATCTGCTGTTGCAATTCCTGGCGCTGCCGGTCATGGTCGACTGGCTCGCCGGTCGCTTCGCCGGTCGTGAGCTGCCCGCGGCCGGCACCCAGACGCGTTGGTCGCTCGCCTTCGCCGGTCCGGCGCTGCGCGGCCACTTGCGATTCGCGGCCTTGCTCGTGCGCATGTGGCTCGGACGGCCGATCCGCGCACCGCGCCCGCCCGCGCTGTCGCGTCCCCGCCCGCGCCGCCTGTCGGTCTTTTCCGCGGCGTTGCGCAATCCGTTGTCCTGATCTTGCTCGGCCACCACCGAGACGTTGCTGAGCTGGCCTGATCGCACACCGTTGCGCGCCGGGAACGAGATTCCGGTGTCACGTCACAAAGGTGTCCGTTTTGCTCTAGCGTGAGCACGGTTGGTGCCGAGAGGGGTCATGGATGCGTAGCGGGATGCTGAGTGTGGCGCAATTGCGGGACCAGGTCGATACGGGTGAGATCGACACTGTGCTGGTCGCCATGACCGACATGCAGGGGCGACTGCAAGGGAAGCGCTGCGCGGCACGCTATTTCCTGGACGAGGTGCTCGAGCACGCCACCGAGGCCTGCGGCTACCTGCTCGCGGTGGACGTGGACATGACGACCGTCGACGGATACGCCCTCTCGTCGTGGGAGACCGGGTACGGAGACGTCGTGCTACGGCCGGATCTGCGCACGCTGCGGACGGCCCCGTGGTGGCCGGGCACCGCGCTGGTGCTCTGCGACGTCGAGCACGTGGTGCCGGAAGGGCGGGCGGTCGCGGCTTCACCGCGCCAGGTGCTGCGCAAACAGTTGGACCGGTTGAGCGAGCGCGGCCTGCGCGCGTTCGTCGGGACCGAACTCGAGTTCCTGGTGTTCGACGACAGCTACGAGGCGGCCTGGAACGCGGGGTACCGCGGGCTGACGCCGGCCAATCAGTACAACGTCGACTACTCGATGCTCGGCACCGGGCGGATCGAGCCGTTGTTGCGCCGTATCCGCAAGGAGATGGACGGCGCGGGGATGTATGTCGAGTCGGCCAAAGGCGAGTGCAACCCCGGCCAGCACGAGATCGCGTTCCGGTACGACGAAGCTCTGGTCACCTGCGACAACCACAGTATCTACAAGACCGGTGCGAAGGAGATCGCGGCGCAGGAAGGGCGCAGCCTCACCTTCATGGCGAAATACAATGAGCGGGAAGGCAATTCCTGCCATATTCATTTGAGCCTGCGCGGCGAGGCCGGCGAGCCGGTCTTCGCGGGGGACGGCGCGGACGGCATGTCGCCGTTGATGCGGCACTTCATCGCGGGCCAGCTGGACTGCTTGCGCGAGTTCACCTACCTGCTCGCGCCGAACATCAACTCCTACAAGCGATTCGTCGCGGGCAGCTTCGCGCCGACCGCGATCGCGTGGGGCCGGGACAACCGGACCTGCGCCATCCGCGTGGTCGGCGAGGATCATGGGCTGCGCTTCGAGAACCGGGTGCCCGGCGGTGACGTGAACCCGTACCTGGCCGTGGCCGCGCTGATCGCGGCGGGACTGCACGGCATCGACCGCGGGCTGCCGCTCGAGCCGGAATTCCACGGCAACGCCTATCACTCCGAGCGCCCCCGTGTGCCGCGTACGCTGCGCGAAGCGGCCCAGCTGTTCGGGGACAGCGCGGTGGCCCGCGCGGCCTTCGGTGATGATGTAGTGGAGCACTATCGCAACGCGGCGCGGGTCGAACTGGACGCCTACGACGCCGCGGTCACCGACTGGGAGCGTATCCGTGGTTTCGAACGACTCTGAGGTCGCGGGAGCCCGTCCCGTGATCGGCCTGCCCACCTATGTGGAGCAGGCCCGCTTCAACGCGTGGGATCTGCCGTGCGCGGTGCTGCCGCACGCCTACGTCGAGATGGTGGCCGCCGCGGGCGGCATCCCGGTGCTGCTGCCGCCCGCCGGCGTCGCGCGTCCCGAGCTGGTGCGACGGCTCGACGGGTTGGTGCTGACCGGCGGCGCGGACGTCGATCCAGCGCGCTACGGCGGCCCTGCCGCCGGAATCCCCGGCTACACCAGGCCGGACCGGGACGAGTCGGAGTTCGGCCTGTTCGAGCTGGCCAGAGCCGCGGGCATGCCGATTCTCGCGGTGTGCCGCGGGCTACAGCTGGCGAACGTGGCGCTCGGCGGCACGCTGATCCCGCATCTGCCCGATGTGGTCGGGCACGAGGAACACTCCGGCGTCGAGGGCGGGTTCACCGCGACCCGGGTGCTGACCATCGCGGGCAGCCGGGTCGCGCGGCTGGCCGGTCCGGAGGTGAAGGTGAACTGCCACCATCACCAGGCCGTCGATCGGCTCGCCGAGGGCCTGACCGCCACCGCGTACGCCGCGGACGGCACGATCGAGGCCGTGGAGTCCACCGACGGGTCGTTCCTGGTCGGCGTGCAGTGGCATCCGGAGGCCGACGCCACCGATCGCAGGCTGGTGCGGGCGCTGGCCGAGGCGGCGGACACCTATCGAAGGGAGCGGGACTCGTGACGACAGCGCAGGTGCTCAACCCGGCGACCGAACAGGTGGTCACCACCGTCGAACTCGTCGGCGAAGCCGAGACCGATGCCGCCGTCGCCGCCGCGCAGCGCGCGTCGGCCGGGTGGCGCGAGGTGGCGCCCGGCGATCGGGCCAGATTGCTGCGCCGGTTCGCCGAGGCGGTCGACGCGGATGTGGAGCAGCTCGCCCGGCTCGAGGTCGCCAACGCGGGGCACACCATCGGCAACGCGCGTTGGGAGGCGGGCAACGTCCGCGACGTGCTGCACTACGCGGCCGGAATGCCGGAACGGTTGCTGGGCAGTCAGATTCCGGTCGCGGGTGGAGTCGACATCACCTTCCACGAACCGCTCGGCGTGGTCGGCGTGATCGTGCCGTGGAATTTCCCGATGCCGATCGCGGCCTGGGGTTTCGCGCCCGCGCTCGCCGCGGGCAACACCGTGGTGCTCAAACCCGCCGAGCTGACGCCGCTGACCGCGCTGCGACTCGGTGAACTGGCGCTCGAGGCGGGCCTGCCCGAGGGTGTGTTCCAGGTGCTGCCCGGCAAGGGGTCGGTGGTGGGAGAGCGCTTCGTCACCCACCCGGCCGTCCGCAAGGTGGTGTTCACCGGTTCCACGGAGGTGGGCACGCGGATCATGGCGGGCTGCGCTCGGCAGGTGAAGCGGGTGACGCTGGAACTCGGCGGCAAGAGCGCGAACGTCGTGTTCGCCGACGCCGACCTGGAACAGGCGGCGGCGACAGCGCCCTACGGCGTCTTCGACAACGCCGGGCAGGACTGCTGCGCCCGCTCCCGGATCCTTGTGCAGCGCAGTGTGTTCGACCGGTTCCTGGAGTTGCTGGAACCCGCCGTGCAGGGGGTGCGCGTCGGCGACCCGTCCGACGAATCCACCGAGATGGGCCCGCTGATCTCGGCCGCGCACCGGGAGCGAGTGGCCGAGTTCGTGCAGCCCTCGACCAAGGTCGCGTTCACCGGAAGCGCGCCCGACGGTCCCGGATTCTGGTATCCGCCGACCGTGGTGCTGCCCGGCGCGCCCACCGACCGGGTGCTCACCGACGAGGTGTTCGGGCCGGTGGTCGCGGTGGTCCCGTTCGAGGACGAGGCCGACGCGCTGCGCATCGCCAACGACACGAATTACGGCCTCTCCGGCTCGATCTGGACCCGCGACGTCAGCCGCGCGCTGCGCGTGGCCCGCGGTGTGGAGGCGGGCAACCTGTCGGTGAACTCGCATTCGTCCGTGCGGTACTGGACGCCGTTCGGCGGCTTCAAGCAGTCCGGGCTCGGGCGCGAACTCGGCCCGGACGCCGCGCTCGCCTTCACCGAGACCAAGAACGTCTTCCTCGCCACGTAGTGATACCCGCACATCCGACAGGAGATACGTTGCAGCGCTTACAGGATCGAGTCGCCGTCGTCACCGGCGGCGGGAGCGGTATCGGTCTGGCCACGGTCCGTCGCTTCGCGGCGGAGGGGGCGAAGGTGGTGGTCGCGGACATCGACGCCGGGACCGGCGAGGCGGCCGCCAAGGAGGTCGGCGGCCGGTACGTGCACGTGGACGTCACCGACGAAGACCAGGTCAAGGCCCTGTTCCAGACCGCGGTCGACACCTACGGCGGGTTGGACATCGCGTTCAACAACGCGGGCATCTCCCCGCCGGAGGACGATTCGATCCTGACCACCGGCATCGACGCGTGGCGGCGGGTTCAGGAGGTCAACCTGACCTCCGTGTACCTGTGCAGCAAGTACGCCATCGAGCACATGCTCGAGCGCGGCAAAGGATCGGTGATCAACACCGCCTCGTTCGTCGCGGTCATGGGTGCGGCGACCTCGCAGATCTCCTACACCGCCTCCAAGGGCGGCGTACTGGCGATGAGCCGCGAACTCGGCGTGCAGTTCGCCCGCGACGGCATTCGGGTGAACGCCCTGTGCCCCGGGCCGGTGAACACCCCGCTACTCCAGGAACTGTTCGCCAAGGACCCGGAGCGCGCCGCCCGCCGCCTGGTGCACGTGCCGCTCGGCCGGTTCGCCGAACCGGAGGAGATCGCCGCTGCCGTGGCCTTCCTCGCCAGCGACGATTCCTCGTTCATCACCGCGTCCCAGTTCCTGGTGGACGGCGGCATCGCGGGGGCCTACGTGACGCCGCTGTAGGACCTACTTCGGCGCGCCCAATCGTGCGCCACCGTCGACGCGCACCACGATTCCGGTCGTGAACGCGTTGTCCACCAGGAATTCGATCGCGTGGGCCACGTCGTCGGCGGTGCCGACCCGCCCCACCGGCGTGGTCGCGGCGATCTGGTCGAAGACCTCGGTGCGCGCGCCGTCGGGCAGGAAGCTCCACCATTCGGTGTCGATCACGCCGGGGGACACCGCGTTCACGCGCAATGGCGCGAGCTCGACCGCCAGCACCGGAACCATCGCCTCCACACCGGCATTGACCGCCGCCAGCGCCGCGGTGGCGGGCATCGAGCCGCCCGCCGAGGCCGCCGACACCAGGGTGATCGAACCGCCCTCGTTCAGGTGCGGCAGCGCGGCTTGCATCGCGGCGGCGTGCGGGAGCAGTTTGCCCTCGACGTGGCGGCGCAGATGCTCGAGTTCGAGCTCGCGGAACGGCGTCGTGCCCGACGGTCCGGTCACGGTCACCACCACATGGTCGATCGGCCCGATCTCCGCGAAGAATCGGGTCAGTTCCGCCTCGTCACGCGCGTCCACGGTACGGCCGGTGACGTTCTCGCCGAGATCGGCCAATGCGGCCTCGAGCCTGCCCTTGTCGCGACCCGCGACGATCACCTCGTGCCCGTGGTCGGCGAGCCTGCGCGCCGCGGCCAGGCCGATGCCCGATGTACCGCCCACGATGACGACCCGGTTGCCCACAACATCCTCCTGATTTTCGAAGCTCTGTGTCTCGAAATATAAACGAGGCACGGTGTCTTGTAAAGTATCGGCATGACCGGAACCCGTGGCCGCCCGCGCAGCGAGGAAACCAGGCGCGCGATCCTGCGCGCCGCGCTGGAACTGTGTGAACGGGACGGCTACCAGGACCTGACCATCAAGGCCATCGCCGACGCCGCGGGCGCGGGCAGGCAGACGGTGTATCGCTGGTGGCCGGACAAGGCCGCGGTGCTCATGGAGGCGTTGGCCGGGCTCGTCGAGGAGAACCCGGCATTGCGTGTGCGCGCCGAGTCCGCCGACGTGCTCGCCGAGGTCGAAGGCTTGCTCACCGCGACCTACGAACTCACGCGCGAGCTGACGGGTCAGGCTCTGGTCGGACTGATGGCCGACGCGCAGCGCGATCCGGCGCTGTCGCAGCTGTTGCAGGACGCCGTGATCGGCCCGCGTCGTGAGGTGTTGCGCACGCTGCTGCGGCGAGGTGTGGACAGTGGTCGGTTCACCGGGGCGGTGTCGTTGGACCTCGTGGTCGATTTCGCTTTCGGAGTGATGTGGTACCGCCTGCTCGGGCGGCACGCTCCGGTCGACGGGGCGTTGGCGAAGGAAGTCGCCGCGGGTATCGCCGCCATGCTCGGGCCGAAGTGAGCGCGAGCGCCGTCGTATCGCGACCGTCGTGGAGGCGGCGACCGGTGCGGCCTGAGCGCATATGTGACCGGCATCACAATTGTCAGTGGAGTCGCAGGTCAGCGCAGATGTGTTCGCCCTCTTCCTGTTACGTGACTGTTTGCCCGGGGCGAATCCTGGGTATCGGTCTGTTTCGTGCCACACCTTCGGTTCTCGCGGCCGGAGGTGGAACGAACCGAGGTCCGTGACGGACTGGAGAGGACGTGCACGTGACCGATCGAACTTCCGAGAGTTTCCCGCTGCGACGTTCCGTCGCGGCCTCCGCCATGGGCAACGCGACCGAATGGTTCGACTACGGCGTCTACGCGGCCACCGCGACGTATCTGACCGATGCCTTCTTCCCCGGGGAACTGGGCACGCTCGGCACCATGCTCGGCTTCGCCATCTCGTTCGTGCTCCGGCCGCTCGGCGGCATGGTGTGGGGCCCGCTCGGTGACCGCATCGGCCGTAAAGCCGTGCTGGCCACCACGATCCTGCTCATGGCCGCCGCCACCGGCGCCATCGGCGTGTTGCCCACCCACGCGTCCGTCGGCGTGCTGGCGCCCATCCTGCTGATCCTGCTCCGCGTGGTGCAGGGCTTCTCGACCGGCGGCGAATACGGCGGCGCGGCAACGTATCTCGCCGAGTGCGCGTCCGACCGCAAACGCGGATTCCTCGGCAGTTTCCTCGAGTTCGGCACGCTCGCGGGCTTCGTCGGCGGCTCCGCGACGGTGCTGGCCTGCCAGCTCGCGCTCGGTTCGGACACCTTGCACGACTGGGGCTGGCGCATCCCGTTCCTGATCGCCATCCCGCTCGGCCTGACCGGCTGGTACCTGCGGGCCAGGCTCGACGAGAGTCCGGTGTTCACCGAGGTCGCCGAGCACAAGCGCCCGCCAGGCGGTCTGCGTGAGGTGGTGACCACCTACCGGCGCGAGACGCTGACGCTGGCCGGACTGGTGGTCGCGCTCAACGTGGTCAATTACACGCTGCTGACCTATCAGCCCACCTATCTGCAGAAAACGATCGGCTTGGGCGAATCGGCCACCACCGCGATGATGCTGCTCGGTCAGTTGGTGATGATGCTGGTGCTGCCGTTCTTCGGCCGGCTGTCCGACAACGTCGGCCGCCGCCCGATGTGGTTGTTCGCGCTGACCGGTCTCAGCGTGCTCGCGGTGCCGATGTACTGGCTGATGGGCCAGGGCACGGTATGGGCGATCTTCGGCTTCATCGTGCTCGGACTGTTGTACCTGCCGCAGTTGTCCACCATCAGCTCCACCTTCCCCGCGATCTTCCCCACCCATGTCCGGTACGCGGGCTTCGCGCTGGCCTACAACGTCTCCACCGCGATCTTCGGCGGCACCGCCCCGCTGATCAACGAGGCCGTCATCGAGGCAACCGGCTGGTCGCTGTTCCCCGCCGTCTACATGGTCGGCGCTTCCCTGATCGGCCTGGTCGCCTGGAACTACCTGCGCGAAACCGCCGGAACCTCGCTGCGCGGCACCGAAGTCCCCGACGCGGGTGAGTCGAGTCCGGACCCGAATCCTGACCTCCCCGCCCAGCCCGCGTTCTGAATCACGGCGTCGAAACATCCGGTGGGAGTGTGCGCGGTCGTATCGGCCACCTGAATGCCGAGCCGCCACGAGCCTGTGCGTCGATCGATGCCGGAACATCGTCGATCTCAGCGGACACCGCCCGCCAGGTCGGCGAGACGTTCGTACATCAGGGCCAGATCGCGCTGGTAGCCGAGATCGGATGGCGCCGAGCGCACCAGATGGTCGGCGACAGCGAGTCCGCGGCGGAAATGCTGGGCCGCGCCGGCGATATCGCCGGTGTCGCGAGCGAGGCTGCCCAGTTTGTCGCAGCAGGACAGCAGATCGCGGCGATAGCCGAGGTTGCCCGGGTCGGCCGCCGACAGTTCCTCGGCGATCTCGGCCGAGCGGTTGTACCAGTCTCGCGCGGCATGGTGGTCGCCGCTCGCTCGTGAGAGAGTGCCGAGGCGGTCGTAAGTGACCGATAGGTCGCGGCGGTAAGACGGGTTGGACGGCTGAGAGTCCACCAGAGCGAGATCGATGTTCATGGCGTTCCGGTATGCGCGATCGGCTACGGCGAGATCGTTCCGTGCACGGGCGTGGTCGCCGAACCGGTGGTAGCAGAACGAGAGATCTCTGCGGTAGGTGCTGTTTTCCGGCGCGGATTCGACCAGGCTCGCGGCGACCGCGATGGCGTGCTCGTACAGTCGCGTCGCCTCCCCGTGATCTCCCTGGGCGGCTACGACTCTGCCGAGCGCGTTGTAGGCCAGCAGCAGGTCACGCCGAGACCGAAGGTTCACCGGGTCGGCGGCCGACAGTTCCTCCGCATGAATCAGGGCAGGCCTGCAGTGGGTCGCCGCGCCGTCGTAGTCGCCCTGATCCATCGCCAACGAGCCCAGCGCATCGTGGACGACCAAGAGGTCGCGACGATATCGGAGATTGCCAGGTGCGCTCGCGGCCAGTTCCTCCGTGCCCTCCAGCGCACGTCGGTAGAACCGGGCGGCTTCGCCGAAGTCGCGCCATTCTCTGGCGATGTCGCCGAGCACATTGCACGTGACGACGAGGTCGCGGCGGTACTGCGGATTGGTGGGGTCGGCGGCGAGGAGTTCCTGTGTGAGAGCGAGGGCGCGATGGTAGTGCCGGATGGCCTCGTGCGGATCGCCGTTCGCGCGGATCGCCCCGCCGAGCCGGTCTGCGGTGATCGAGAGGTCGCGTCGGTATCCGAGGTTCGAGGGTTCGGCGGCGACGAGCGCTTCGGCGATCTCCATCGAGCGCCGGTACAGGCGGATCGCTTCGTCCAGATCTCCTCGAGTCCGGGCCATTTCGGCGAGCTTGTCGTAGCCGATCGAAAGATCCCGCTGGTACTGGAGGTTGTCCGGATCGGCATCGACCAGTTCTTGCGCCATGCTGATCGCGAGCTGGTAGCGCCGAGCGGCCTCATCGAGGTCGCCGGTGGCCGACGCCAGATCGCCCAGCTTGTTGTAGGACACCGAGAGATCGCGTCGGTAGAGCGTATTCTCCGGGTCGGCCGCGGCGAGTTCTTCGGTGAGGAGGAGCGTGATCCCGTAGTGGCGCGCGGCTTTGTCGGCATCGCCCGCGGCGTGAGCGATGTCGCCGATCTTCTCGTTGACGACAGCGAGATCGCGGCGATACACGCGGTTCGCGGGTTCGGCCTCCGCGAGTTCTTCGACGATGGCGAGCGCGCAGTAGTGCAGTCTGGTCGCCGCGTCGACCGCGCCCGCTTTCCGTTCCAGATCGGCCAGTTTGCCGTACGACACCGACAGATCGCGGCGGTAACCGGAGTCGGCCGGTTGCGCGGTGGCGACACGTTCCCCGATGGCGACGGAGCGTCGGTACAGGCGCCCGGCTTCGGCCGCCCCGCTCGCGAGCGGGGTGAGTTCACCGTCGGAATCGCGCTCCTCGGCGAGGGGGCCGTCGAGGTCGTCATCGAGACCGAGGAGGAACGCGCGGCGGTACAGTCGCCCGGCTGCCCGCGGGTCGCCTGCGGCGCGGAGGCGATCGCCGATCTCGATCAAGGACAGCGTCAACTGTCGTGTGCCCCCGGAGTTCGACCCGTCGGCCGGGCTATTCGGTATCGAGCTGAGGAGGAGATGGGTGATCGAGCCGGGAAGCCGGACTTCCGGGTCGCCCTCCGAGGAATCCGCGATGTATTCGGCCAACCGGCGATGATGAGCGGCGACATACTTCGCGCACGTGGAGGCGATGTATTCGTCTGTCGTGCGGAGCCGGGAGAGGATTTCGAAGCATCGCTCGCGCTGGCGGAGAGAAGCGCTGTGCACCCCGTCGGCCAGCAGCCGTACCCCGGCGTCTGTTTCCGCGCGCAGCGCCTGACCGACGAGCGCGTCGCCGAGCGGGCCGGGCGAGGGATCGAGATACCGCTCGCTCGGGAACTGGGACCGCAGCCACTGGACGACCGCCACCCGGTCGGCGGCGGTATCGAGTCCATTCCCGAAGATGACTGTCATCAGTTGTTCCGCCTCGGCGGAATCATCCGCGCCGAACAAGGTCGCCACTGCGACGGCACGGCGCAGGTCGGCTTCGGGAACTCCGTCCGGAGCGGTCTCCTGCCACTCGCGAAACGGATCGATCGCTTCCGCGGAGCTCTGCGGACGGGGCGTCGGAGCCGGTCCGGCGTCTTCGAGCGTTTGATCTTCGAACATGCGATCCCCCAATGGATTTCGTGAGCGAAAGAGCGCCGATCCTGGTGCTCAGGCTAACAGCGGGGTCCGACAGGTTCGGGCTCGTCGTTGTATGGGATCGCGTCGTGGTCGAGCGTCGTGGATGTGGGACTCGGTCACGCCGAGGAGGGTGCCTCGTCGTCCTCCGGCCAGTCGTCCTCGATGACGAGTGTCCCGTCGCGCAGCGCGGTCGCGTACTGGTCGGCGACCAGGTCGGCCGGGTAGGTCGGCCAATAGGAGACCGCGCCGGTGGGCTTGTCGATGACGCAGACGGAGCCGCCGACGATCACCGGCGGACTGTCCGGGTCGGCGTGCGGCGAGCGGGGGAAGGTGGCGACGGCGACGAAGCAGGTGTCGAACTCCGCTAGCTGATAGGTGATGCCGCGATCGGCGTAATCGCCGTTGGTGAGATGCCGCTCGGCGATCCGGTGTGCCTCGGTCGGGTCCACCGGTGTGGTCGCGTCGGTGGGGTAGGCGTGGATGTCCATGTGTCGATGGCAGCGGGGGTGTGGCCGCCTGCTCCTTCCGGGTCTCTGGATAGCACGATGGCGGCTCGGCGCAAGCCGGTTTGCGGTCAGTCGAAATGGATGGTGGACAGCATCTTGCGGGCCAGGATCTCCGGATCGGAGTCGGTGGCCAGTGCTGAATTATGCAGTGCGCCTTCGCGCCACAGCGAAGCGAAGCCGTGCACCAGCGACCACGCGGCGAGTCGGGTCGACAACTGACGGTCCTGACTGTGGCTCAGCTGGATGCTCGAAACGCCGGAGCGCAGCGCCGACCCGGATCGTTCTCGCGCGGCGCGCAGAGTCTCGTTCTCCGCGTGGAGAAGGCTGTGCCGGAACATCACGTCGAAGTGTCCCGGATGCTCGCGCGCGAAGCGAATGTAGGCCACCGCGACCTCACGAAAGTCCGAACCGGCCTGCGCGAGCTGTTCGGCCAGCAGTTCGAATCCCTCGGTGGCCAACGCGGTGAGCAGTCCTGCTCGATCACCGAAGTGGTGGGCGGGCGCGGCGTGCGAGACGCCCGCGTGCCGGGCCAGGTTGCGCAGGGAGAGCGCGTCGACGCCGTCGGCGGCGATCCGCTCGGCGGCGGCGGTGAGCAGTGCCGCGCGGAGATCTCCGTGGTGATAACCGTCCTTCGCCATACCTCGATGGTGACCCATCATCTAGACATTGACAAGTTCATGACCGCGGCCGTATCTTTCCACTGTCAAGATTTGCTCTTCGATCCACAGGAGATCCCGATGGCACCGCTGGTCGTCCTCGTCGCCGTCACCGCACTCGCCCGGCTCATCGGCTGGCTCACCGGCAACGGCTGGCTCGATTCGTGGGCGCACGCGACCGCGCTCGGGCTGGCCGCGATGCTCGCGCTCACGTCGAGCGCGCACTTCCTCCAGCCGCGCCGCGACGCTCTGGTCGCCATGGTTCCGCCCCGGCTGCCGAACGCCCCGGCGCTGGTGACGTTGACCGGCGTGCTGGAACTGGCCGGTGCGGTCGGCGTCCTCATTCCCGCGACCGCCGACCTGGCCGCGGCCTGTCTGATCGCGCTGCTGGTGGCGCTGTTCCCAGCGAACGTCCGCGCCGCCCGCGCCGAACTGGGCATCAAGACCATGCCGCTGCCGCTGCGGGCGCTGGTTCAGGTCCTGTTCATCGCGGCCTGCGTGGTCATAATCATCGGCTGAGAACGGCGAAAGGCCCGCTCACGCATCGCAAGTCGATGGGTGAGCGGGCCTTTGCCGGGTCGGCGTTCAGCTGCCGCGCAGTGCCTTGGCTATGGTGCGGCGCATGAACGGCCGCGCCATGTCCTCGGGCAGGTTCGCCCAGGCCAGGAAGAATCGCGTGAGCGGGTCGAGCGCGATGTGGTGGCGGCCGCGTTCCAGGCCGCGCACGGCGGCCTCGGCGACGCGCTCGGCAGGCATCGGCTCGATCGACCCGGTGATCGCCTTGGTTTCGACCGGCTTACGGGTGTTCTCCATGGCCAGCCCCGGTGTGTCGGTGTCGGCCGGATAGATCACCGTGACGTCCACGCCTTTCGGCTCCACTTCGTAGCGTAGGCACAACGCCAGCTGCCGGATGCTCGCCTTGGTCGGTCCGTAGGCGGTATACCCGGTGATGCCGAGAAACGCCGAGGTGGAGCTGACCAAAAGGATCTTTCCCCTGGACCGCTCCACCATGCCGGGCAGCACCCGCCGCACCGCGTGCACCGCACCGAGATAGTTCGCCGACATCTGCACCTCGAACTCGTCGGGCCGCACTTCGAGGAACCGCCCGGGCAGCGCGAGACCGGCGCAGCAGGCGATGACCTCGCACGGTCCGTTGCGCTGCTCCAGTTCCGTGATGGCCGAGGCGAGTTGGTCCGCGCTCGTGACGTCCGCGGCGGCCCAGTCCGCGCCCAGTCGTTTCGCGGTGTCGCGCAGCGGAAGCTTCCGCCGCGCGATGAGCGAGACCTGCGCCCCACGCCCCGCGAAGGCCTCCGCCACCGCGGCGCCGATCCCTTCCGATCCTCCGGTGACGATGACGTGCTTGCCGACCCAGTCCTTGACCCGTGCCATCGCGGCGACTCAGGCTCGACTGGCGGTGACGATGTCGGCGATCCGGTCTCGCCACAGCAGATAGGTGGCGGAGCTGCCGTCGTCGGGCAGATCATCGAGCGAACTCTCGATCAGCGCGTCGGTCTTCGCCACGGTGGTTCCGCAGAAGACCTGCGCCGCCGCCTCGCTGTGCTCGTTGACGCTGTTGGTCTGCTGCCGGATGCGGGCGACCATGGCCGAGCCCAGCGACAACTGCGGCCGGAACTCACCGGCCGCGTCCCAGAGTTCCTCCATCGCAGCCGATTCCACGCCGCCCGCGAAGGTGACGGCGATGCCGACGCCGCTCCACAGATCGGCGTGCCGTTTCGGCTCGAACTCGCCGATCAGCCGCACGACACCGGCCGGGCTGCCGCCGCCGATGAACCACAGCGCGCGGCCCATGCCCTGGTCCGCGATGCGCTTCAGGTTGTCGCGGTCGCCGAGCCAGCCGGGGTAGCGGGTCTCGACGTGCTTGTCCCGCACGTAGCGCTGCATCTGGAAGAACGCCTTGTAGAAGCCGTAGCCGTCGATGGCGAGCCAGCGGAACAGCGGGTGCTGCGGGAACAGCTTCTTCCACCGGAACTTCGGGATCTTCGCCATGGCGAGGCCGACGCCGACGTACATGGTCAGCGCGTATTCGCTGGCCGGGCCGTCGATCAGGTCGGCGGCGCGCCGGCCGGGCGAGAGCGAGTCGACAGCGGTGAGGCCGACCGCCGCGCCCTCGTAGGCGAACCCGCGGTACTTCGGCGGCACCCGCAAGAGGGTGGCGATCAGCTCGTCGTTGTCGGAGCTGCGGACCGCGGAGTCGATGCCGCCGACCAAATGCATCGTCACCTGCTCGAGTTCGAGCGCGGTGTGCTGGTCGGGCTGCTCGAATCCGCTGAGCACTTGGCGGACACTGGCCGGACTGGGGACGAACAGGGCCGCGCGCAGCGGACCCAACGGCGAGGGCATGGGGTTCTCCAATCGTCGGAGGAGTGGGGGATCGTCACAGGATCAAGCGACGGAAGCCGCCGTCGAAGAAGGTCAGCGCTCCCGTGGCGGCCAGTTCGGCGTCGCGTTCGGCGTGTACGACCTCGCCGACGACGATGCTGTGGTCGCCGCTGTCGAATACGGCGTCGAGCTTGCACTCCAAGCCCGCGGCCGCGTGCGCCAGCATCGGCGCCGCGGTGTGCGGTCCGGGGAACCACTCGACCTGGTCGAATTGCGCGCTGCCGTCGGGGCGCGCCGAGTCGGCGAAATACCGGGCCACCGGCTCCTGGCCCGCCGAAAGCACCGAAACGGCGAACGCGCCCGCCTCGTGGATCGCCCGGTGCAGACGCGCCGTATGGGCGACGCACACCAGGATCAGCGGGGGATCCAGCGAGACGGACGTGAACGCGTTGGCGGTCATGCCGTGCGGCCGTGGCCACCCGGTGGTGACCACGGTGACACCGGTGGTGAACGCGCCGAGCACGCGGCGCAGCTCGGCGCGGTCGGTCATGAGCGGGCGGCCTCCTTCTCCGCTTCGGGTTCACCCGCGATGTCGGCCTCCAGGTCGTCGGCCACCACGGGCTGCTCCGCCGCTTCCGGCGCGGCGCCCCCTTGCCGCCACCATTCGGCGATGCCGCGCACCCACCAGTAGACGCCGCGCGCGCCGCAGACGATGACCAGCGCGATGAACAACCCGTAGGAGATGTGCAGCGCGGTGACCACGCCGTACATGATGCCGACCGAGGCGCCGAACATGATCTGCTGCTTCTTGCCCGACGGGGTGGTGCCAGGGTCGGTGACCATGTAGTTGGTGAACAGGACGAACGCCAGACCGGTCATCATGCTCAGGCCGGCCAGGATCGAGATGTTCGGTTCGATGAGCCCGCGCACGATGGCCTGCAGCGCGAACGCGCCCACCCACGCCATGATCAGCGGCATCTTCAGCGTCAGCTTGGCGTTGAGCATGGTGCCGGTCGTGAGCAGGCCGAGCACGATGAGCGCGTCCGCCGGTCCGGTGATGTATTCGGTGAAGTGGTACGGCGGTGCGACCGCGATCATCGGGAACACCAGGAAGCACACCACGACACCGAAGTTCGACGGGTTCATGAAGTGGCGCATCTTGCCGTTGATCTTGGCGCGCAGCACCCACTTCGTGCCGACCGCGACCACGACGCCGAAGATCACTGGCCACAGCTTGTCGTGCGCGAAGGTCAGGAAGTTGAACGCCAAGCCGGTGATGTGCGCGGGCAACAGGAACTCGAACAACCCACGCGGCCCGCGGCCGCGGAAGGCGGGCGCACGCTTGTACGCCCAGGCCGCCAGGACCTCCAGCCCGATCTCGGTGGTGTAGGCGGTGGCCAGTGCGATGAACGGCCACAGGAACGGCTGCTCGAAACCGAGCAGCGGGAACCCGATCAGGTTGAAGATCGTGATCGAGATGGCGAAGTTGCGCAGCGCCAGGTAGCGCGGATCCTTCGTCGCTGCGGGCTTTTCCATCCATTCCTTGGCGAATTCGGTGCCCGAGCGCTGCATCGACGAGATGCGTTCGGCGGTGGTCGTCGGTGCGGCCGTGCCGTTGCTTTCGGGAGCGGCGCCGTTGCCGTTGGCCGCGCCGTTGCCGTTGGCCGCCGATGTTTCGTGATGACCGTTCGAGGCGGCTTTCGCCTCGCCCGGATCCTTGTTGTCGTTGTCGCTCATCGCTGCTTGACCTCCTGCGCGTCCGAGGCGAGGTTCACGGTGTGCCAGCCCGGCGCGAGCTGGAGGGATTGATCGTGCGGGGTGCCGTTGGTCTCCCGCCAGCGGAGCGTGACGTTCAACGGGGCGGCCGGATCGACCTCGCCGAGGCCGATGTGCACCTCGGTGGCCCGCTTGCCGGTGTGCCCGCTGCCGCCGTCGAGGTGGCTGGTGAGCAACCGGCCGTCCGGGGTGCGGACCTCGACCTGGGCGTCCACCGCCGGAACGCCCTGCGGGGGCAGACCGGCGACGGTGGTCGTGGCCGCGTTGCCCTCCCAAGCCTGCTTGAACAGCTTCAGGCCGAGGAACTGGCCGCCCTTCGCCTTGTTGTTGTGGTAGAAGGTCGGGTCGCCCCACTGGCGGGCGACGGCGAAGCTGAGCGCGCCGTTGCCGGAGGTATCGCCGACCGCGATGCCGCGCGACGGCACCGGGGTGTCCATGCCGAGCGCGTGGGTGAGGTTGGCGAACTTGCCGTCGTCACCGCGGCTGAAGAAGCCGACCGGATTGCTGCCCGCCAGATCGGCGTCCGAGCTGATGATCGGCCAGGCCCAGGGGTACCTGGTCAGGTCGTCGTTCATGGTGCCGAGTTCCTGGATCTGCGGCCACCGGTTGGTCTCACCCTTGATCATGCCGGTCGCCTGGATCAGTTCGTTGCGGCCGTCGTTGTCGAAGTCATCGATCTTGGCGTCCCAGCCCCAGGTCTCCCAGGCCAGCCCGACGTCCGTGGCGCGGTTCTTGAACGGCGCGATGCCCTCGGCCAGTTGACGTGCCGCGTCGGCGGTGTCTTTGGCCGTGTTGTAGAACGCGAAGTGGCCTTCCATGAGCGCGAAGCGCACGGCGATGTTGCTGACGAACAGGTCGGGCATGCCGTCGCCGTTCAGGTCGCCGAAGTCGGCCGCCATGCCCTTGTCCGAATCATGGCCCATCACATAGGACTTCGGCTCGGTGATGCCGCGTTCGCCCTCGGCGTAGCCGAAGCGGATCTGGCCCGGTGTGGACTTGTTGACGAACAGGCGGTCGCGCCCGAAGTCGTTGGCCACGTACAGCTCGGGAAGCTGATCGCCGTTCAGGTCGGCCGCGGCGGCGGCCAGCGCCCATCCGGTGTCCATGCCGATCGGGAACGGGTTGGCCACCTCGCGGTACTCGGCGGTCGGCTCGTCACCCGATTTGGCGGAGGCGAGGGTGAAGATGCGATCCTTGCCGCCGTTGCGCGCGTTGGACAGCGAGTCGGTCATCCACAGCGCGAGCTGGCCGTCCTTGGAGAGCACGTCCATGTCGTTGAAGTACTGGCCCAGGTAGATGTCCGGCTTGCCGTCACCGTCGAAGTCGGACACCGAGACCGCCGCGGTGATCCAGCGCTGGCCCTCGTAGTGCCCGTCCGGGGTGTTCGGGGACGGCACGATGTCCACCGGGCGGAACGCCTTGGCGTCCAGGTGGGTCGCGTTGGCGCGCTGCAGGTACAGAATCGGCGTGCGGCCGTAGTACGACACCAGCGCGTCCATGCGGCCGTCACCGTTGAAGTCGCCCGGGATGCAGCCGGACGGAACCGTGGAGGAGTCGGCGGGCAGCGGCCGCGGATCGAGCACGAAGGGCTCGTAGCGGGCGGTATTGCTGTCCGGCGTCGGCGTGATGAAAGCCGTGTCGGAGCGGGGGTCGACCACGCACAGGTCGTCGGCCAGCCGGTTGCCGTCGAAGTCGTTCATCGCGATGGCCGCGCCGACCGAGGAGATCCAGGCCGACAGGTGCTTGTACGGCTCGCGCAGCTCGCGGATCTTGCGGTCGGTCGGCAGGCCCTTTGGCAGCGCGATCGGCATCGCGGTGAAGTCGAACTTGCTCGCGATGGGGCCGCCCGCCTCGTCGTAGGTGGGCAGCAGCGCCGACCGTGCGGGAATGAACAGCGAGCCCATCAGCAGCAGCGCCACCCCGGGCACCACCGCCTTTCGGAGGAGGGATCGATTGATGGGAATTTTCACGAGTGCTGCTCCTCATGGGCGAGTGTGAATTGCTGTCCCGCGGTGTCCGCGAGTCCGTCGAGCACCTCGCGCAGCGTGGCCAGCGCCTGGTCCATTTGCTGCTCGGTGTGCCTGCAGTTGATGAAGAACCGCAGCCTGGCCTCTCCCGCCGGGACGACCGGGTGGGTGATGGCGTTCACGCTGAAGTCGCGTTGCAGCATGGCCAATGCCGCCAGCACGGCCGGTTCGTCGGCGCCGGTCATCACCGGGATGATCGGCGAACCCTCCGACGTGCCGATGTCGAAGCCGTAGTCCTTGGCGCGGCGGTGGAAGTACTCGCTGTTGTGCCGCAGCCGCGCCACGCGTTCCGGCTCGTCGCGCAGGACCCCGAGCCCGGCCAAGGCGGCGCCGATCGCCGACGGGGCCGGGGCGGCGGTGTACATGCTCAAACCGCCCGCGACGTACTTGAATCCGTCGACCAGTTCCCGGTTGCCCGCGAGGTAGCCGCCGACGCTGCCGAGCGCTTTGGACAGGGTGCCCATCCAGACGTCCACGGCGTCGCCGGGTAGGTCGAACAGCTCGCGCACACCGTGTCCGGTGGCGCCGAGGGTGCCGAACGAATGCGCCTCGTCGATCATGATCGAGCAGTCGTAGCGCCGGGCCACCTCGATGATCTCGGGCAACCGCACCACGTCGCCGTCCATGCTGTAGAGGCCCTCGATGATCACCATGGCCCGGTCGAAGCTACGCCGCGACATCTTGAGGATCGTCTCGAGCGACTCCGGATCGTTGTGCCGGAAGGAAACTCGCTTGCAGCGCGACCACTCCGTGCCGGAGACCACGCTGTGGTGGATCAGCGCGTCACAGACCGCGAGATCGCGCTTGCCGAGCAGGAATCCGACCGCGGCGGCGTTGGTGAGGTAGCCGCTCGCGGTCACCAGCGCCGCCTCGGTGTCGTAGATGCGCGCGATCTCGGCTTCCAGTTCGCGATAGATCGGCAGCTCGCCCGCCACGATCCTGACCGCGGCGGCGGAGGTGCCGTACTGATCGATCGCGTCCTTGGCGGCCTGTCGTACCCGGGGGTCGGCGGCCAGGTCCAGGTAGCCGAAGCTGCTGAAGTTCACCACGTCCCGATCTGCCATCCGGGTCACCGCGCCGCTGATGCCCTCGTGCGGCAGGTAGTACGGGTTGACGAGACCGACCTCGTTGACCCAGGCGTCGAACCGCCCGAACCGCTGCGCGGCCTCGAGCACGCCGGGGTGGTCACGGAACGACGTGTGCGCGACTCCGCGCGACGCGCTGTTGCCGTTGCCGGTCGCCGCGGTAGGGACGGCGGGGCCGTCCGCGGCACGCGCGCCGTTGCCGGTCGCCGGGGCGGTGTTCTCACCGTTGGCGTGCCTGGCCAGCAGTGCGCGGGCCAGTTCCCTGTTGTTGCCGGTCATTCGTCCTCGCTCCTCGCCGCGCGCTCTTCTTCCTGGACAATCTGCTCGGCAATTCGCGCGCCGAGCCCGCGCAACGTCAGTCCGATCACGGCGAGCACCGACAGCTGGGTGCCGAGCACTTGCACCACGCGGGCGCCGAACTCCATGCCCATCAGCGAATCCATGCCGAGTTCGGGCAGCGGGGTGTTCAGGTCGATCGTCTCGGCGTCGACGCCGAGCACCGCGGCCAGCTGCTCGGCGAGCAGGTAGGCCACCACCTCGCCGCGCTGCTCCACCCCCAGTTGGAGGATCTCCGCCCGCAGCGCGCCCGCGCCCGACGCCCCGCCGCCCGCGGCCGCCACCTGGTCGGCGAAACGCGGTGTGCGGGTGGACGGGCGATGCGCCAGCGCCCACTGACTCCAGTCCACGTCGAACAGCACGATCTGCGGCAGGTTCAGCCGCAGGCACTCGCCCAGCAGATCGGTGGCCACGTCCATGTCCACCGAGCGGTAACCGGTCATCTCCGCATATCGGCTGACCGCCTCGTAATCGGCCATGCCGCCGCCACCGCTCATGAAGCCCCAGTTCACCGCGAGTGCGGCGACGCCGCGGGCCCGGCGGGCGGACGCGATCATGTCCAGCACGGAATTCGCGGCCGCGTAACCGAATTGGGGCGAGATGCCGACGATGCTGCTCGCCGAGGAGAACAGCACGAACATGTCGAGGTCGATGTCGGCGGCGGTGACGGCGGTGTCCAGGTTGACCGCACCGGCGACCTTGGGCCCGAAGATCTCCGCCAGCGACTCCGCGGTGATCTGCGGGACCTCGAGGTTGTTCACCACGCCGGCCGCGTGGAACACCCCGCGCAGGGGATGTCCGCTGACCTGAATGCGTTCGACCAGCGCGGCGACGGCGTCGTAGTCGGCCATGTCGAGACGCTCCTCGACGACCTCCACGCCCGTGGCGGTGAGCTCGGCGACCGCGGCGCGGGCCGCGTCACCGGTCGCGCCGCTGCGTCCGGCCAGCACCACGCGCCGCGCGCCGATCCGCACCAGCCAGCGCGCGGTGGCCAGACCGAACGCGCCGAAGCCGCCGGTGACCAGGTAGCTGGCCGCGGGGTCGATCGGCAGACTCGGCCGCTTGGCCAGCACGGTCGGTTCCGGCTCCCGCAGATCGAGGACGACCCGGCCGATCTGCTTGGACCGCACCACGGTCTCGAACGCCTCGGCGGTCGACGTGAGCGGGAACGCGGTGTACGGCAGGTACTCGTAGGTGCCGTCGTTCAGCGCGTCCATCGCCCGGCGCGCCGCGCGGCGGACCAGTTCGGGGCGCACGGCCAGGGCGCGGTCCATGTCCACGGCGAAGAACGACAGGTTCCGGTCGAAGGGGCGCAGGTCGATCGCGCCGCCGCCGTAGATGTCGGCCTTGCCGATCTCGATGATCCGCCCGAACTCGGCGGCCGCCCGCAGGTTCTGCTGAAGGATCTCGCCGGGGGAGGAGTTGTAGATTACGTCGACGCCACGTCCCGCGGTCAGGCCGAGCACGTCGTCGACGAAGCTGATCGAACGCGAGTTGACCACCTCGTGCGCCCCCGCCGTCGCGGCCACCGCTCGGCGCTCTTCCGAGCCCGCCGTCGCGATCACCCGCGCACCGAGGCGCACCGCCACTTGGACCGCGGCCATGCCCATGCCGCCCGCCGCGCCGTGGATCAGCACCGTCTCACCCGGTCGCAGGTGCGCGAGCTCGCCGAAGGCGAATTCGGCGGTGAGGAAGGGCAGTACCGAGCTGGAGTGGCACGGGTCGAGCTCGGTGTCCGGGTAGTCGAGTGGCATCGTGGCGCCCTCGTCGGGCCGGAGGGTGACGTACCTGCGAACCAGGTCCCTGGCACACACCGACATCTCGTCCCCGACGGCGACCTCGGTCACTCCCGGGCCGACGCGCTCGACCACGCCGAAACCGTCCATACCCAGGTCGGTGCCGAAATACGTGCCGGCCAGCTCCTTTTCGGTGAGCACACCGAGCACCTTGAGCGCGTCCTTGTAGTTCAGGCCCACCGCGTCCATCCGGATCTCGACCTCGCCCGGCCCCGGCGGCACGCGATCGACCGCGCGCCACGCCAGGTCCGACAGCAATCGGGAGCGCGGAACCTCCAGGCGGAAAGAGCCTTCCGGGTCGGTCAGCGGCGCGGCCTCGTCCCAGACCGCCAGATGGTCGCGCAGGGACTTGCGCAGATGCAGCGCCCAGCACGCGCCCGCCCGCAAGGCGACCTCGTCGGCTCGTCCGTCGCCGAACACCTGCTCCACGATGTCCGCGGCGCGCGTAGTGGATTCGGTGTCGACCAGTCGCCACTGCACCGCGGGCTGCTCGTTGCGCAGCGTGCGCCGGGCGCCGGTGAGCGCGGCCTGCGCGGGATGGGCGAAGGCGTCGACCGGCAGGCAGAACGCCTGCTCGGTGACCACCACCGCGCGCACCTCGGTCGCCGGGGCGTCGTCGTCCTCCTCGCCGACCACCAGTTCGCCGACCGCTTTGGCGACCTGGGCGAGCCCGTAGGCGTTGGGCACCGCGTCCAGTTCGGCGCCGGACACCACGACGAGGCGACCGCGCGTCACGCCGGGCCGTTCCTGCGCGGCGCGCAGGGCGGCGAGGACACGATCGGAGGCGTCGGCCTCCTCCGGTTCCAGGGTCAGGATCTCCGCCGACGCTCGCGCGCTGGCGATCTCCTTCGCGCGCTGGGAGACGGCGCCGCCCAGGCTGACCACGAGCAGGAACTCCTCCCCGCCCGCGGGTTCGTCGGCGGTCGCGGTGTCGTCGACGATGGACCACACCGGCTCGTAGAACAGCCCGTCGAGCTGCTCGTGCAGATCCGGATCGCCCCCGAGGGCGGCAAATCGTACACCTGAAAGATGCAGTGCCACGGCGCCTTCCGGCGAAGCGACGGTGATGTCCGCGCACAGCGGGTCGCCGTCGACGCGGCGGACGAGCACGACGGCCTGCTCGGGCAGCGGGCCGGTCCAGCGGACCCCGGCGACCGAGGACGGCACCACGACGCTCGCGCCGTGCGCGGTCTGCGCGTACAGCGCCGCGAAACATTGCAGCGCGGCGTCGACCGCCGCGGGATGGGCCAGATGCGGCAGGCTCGGCGCGCTCCCGGCCAGCGGCGTGAGATCCAGCCGGGCCAGCACGGAGTCGGAACCCACGCTGGCGGCGGTGATCAGCCGGAAGCTCGGTCCGTAGGCGAGGCCGTGCGCGGCCAGGCCGTCGTAGAGCGTCGCCGCGGACACCTCCACCGCGTCGGCCGCCGGGGTGAGGTCGACGGAGCGCGCGTCGACGTCCGCCTCGATCAGCCTGCCGTACGCGTTGACGGTCCAGGTGGTCGCGGTGGCGGCGCGCGAACGCAGGGTGAACCTGTGGGTGGTCTCCTCGACGGTGAGACGCAATACCGGCACGTCGTGCCTGCCGATCACCAGCGGCGCGACGAACTGGACCGACTCCAGCCCGAAGCAGGCGCGACCGGTCCGCACCGCGACGGCGCTGAGCGCGGCGTCCAGATAGGCCGCGCCCGGCAGCACGACGGAACCGTCCACCACGTGATCGGGCAGCCACGGCAGCGCGGCCACCGACAACTCGACTTCCCACTCCGGCGCGGACGCCGCGGTGCGCTGGCCGAGCATGACGTAGCCGTCGACCGCGCCGACGCGGTCCGCCTCGATCGCCGGGTCCTCGGTCCACAGCGTGCGGCGCTGCCACGGGTAGCGAGGCAGATCCAGATGCGCCACAGGCGTTTCCGGTGCGCCCGGCGCGTGCGCCGTGTCCAAGCCGCCCGTCTGGTACAGCTCGCCGACCGCGCGCAGCAGGTTGTCGCGGTCGTCGGTGTTGCGGGACAGGGTGCTGATCGCCGCGCCGTCCAGGCCGCGGCGCACGAACGCCTCCTTGATGTTGCCGCTGAGCACCGGGTGCGGTCCCACCTCGAGGAAGACCCGGTGGCCTGCGTCGAGCAGGCTGTCCACGGCCGCGCCGAACCGCACCGGCTCGCGCACGTTGCGGCACCAGTACTCGGCGTCCCAGTCGGGGCCGGACAGTTCCCCGCCGGTGACGGTGGACCAGATCGGCACCCGCGCGGGTCGCGGCGCGAGTCCGGCGAGCACCGTGGTGAGTTCGCCGAGGATGGGGTCCATCAGGTGACTGTGGTAGGGCACCTCGACGCGCAGCGCCCTGGCGAAGACGCCTTCGGCGGTGAGTTCCTCCCGAATACGGTCCAATTCGGCCGAGTCGCCGGACAGCGTCGCCGCGGAGTGGCTGTTGATCGCCGCGACGCAGACGCCCGCAACGCCCGCGAGACGCTCGCGCAGTTGGTCTTCCGAAAGGCCGACGGCGAGCATGCCGCCGGTGCCCGCGGTGGTGGCCTGCAACCGGGCGCGGTGATAGCTCACCAGCAGCGCGTCGTGCAGCGACAGCGAGCCCGAGGCGTAGGCCGCGGCCACTTCGCCGACGCTGTGGCCGACCACCGTGGCGGGGTGAATGCCGAGTTCGGCGAATTCGGCCAGGAGCGCGGCCTGGACCAGGAAGTTCGCCGGCTGCGCGTACGCGGTTCTGGTGATCTGCGACTCCGCCTCGGGGCGCAGCAGTTCCTCGACGATCGACCAGCCCGCGATGTCCCGGAAGATTTCGTCGATCGATCGCGCGGCGGCGGCGAAATGCCCGTCGGCCTCGAGCAGGCCACGGGCCATGCCCCACCACTGCGGGCCCATGCCGCTGAACACGAACACCGGCTGGGTGGAGCCGTCGGTGAGCGCGCGGGCGGGTGACTTGCTCGCGCCCGCCGCGAAATCGGCCAGCTGCGCGCGCAGATCGTCGGTGTCGCGGTAGGCGAACGCCGCGCGGATCGGATGGTGCGCCCGCTGCGTCCACGCCGCCTCGGTCACCGCGTCCGCGGGGATGGTCTCGGTCAGGTCGCGCACCTGGGTGGCCATCGTGCGCAACGCGGTCTCGTTGCGGGCCGACAGCGGCAGCACCGTGATCGGCCCGCGCGTCCGCTCCTGCGCGGGCGCTTCCGGCGCGCGGGTGAGGACCGCATGGGCGTTGGTGCCGCCGTAGCCGAAGCTGTTGACCGCCACCGCGGCCCGGCCGTCGTCGTTGGGCAGCGGTTCGGTCTCCAGCGGAATGCGCACCCGCAGCTCGTCGAACCGGATCTCCGGGTTCGGGTTGTCCAGCCGCAGTTGCGGTGCGATGACGCCGTGGTGCAGCGTCAGCGCGGCCTTGATGAGACCCGCGACGCCCGCGGCGGCCTCGGTGTGGCCGATGTTGTTCTTCACCGAGCCGACCGGCAGCGGTTCGTCGCGGCCCTCGACCGCGCCGTACACCGCGCCGAGGGCGGCCAATTCGAGCGGGTCGCCGACGGGTGTGCCGGTGCCGTGCGCCTCCACATAGCGGACGTCGTGCGCGTCGATGCCCGCCAGCCGGTGCACGCGCCGGGCCAGCGCCTCCTGCGCGGCCGGGTTGGGCACCGGGATGGCCAGCGTACGGCCGTCCTGGTTCACGCCGCTGCCGCGCACCACCGCGTAGATCCGGTCGCGGTCGCGGACCGCCGCGTCCAGCGTCTTCAGCACCACGGCGCCGGCGCCCTCACCGCGCCCGTAGCCGTCGGCGGCCGCGTCGAAGGACTTGCACCGGCCGTCGACGGAGAGGAAGCGGCCCTTGCACATGGAGATGAACGCCTCGGGGCGCAGCATCGCGTTGGCGCCGCCGACGATCGCCGTCTCGCACTCGCCCGACTCCAGCGCCAGCACCGCCTGGTGCAGCGCGACCAAGGAGGAGGAGCAGGCGGTGTCGATGGTCATGGTGGGCCCGAGCAGATCCAGCAGGAACGCGATGCGGGCCGACAGCAGCGTGTGTGACGAGCTGGTCGGGCTGTGGCTGTTGATCGAGGCCCTGGCCACCGAGCCGCTGCGTACCAGCGCGTTGTCGTTCATGAAGCCGCCGACGAACACGCCGACCTCGCGGCCGCCGACCCGGCCCGCCATCCCCGCGTCGTCGAGCGCTTCCCAGGCGACCTCGAGCAGCAGCCGCTGCTGCGGATCCATGATCGACGCCTCACGCTGGGAGATGCCGAAGAACTCGGCGTCGAAGTCCCACAGCGACTGGGTCAGGAATCCACCATGCCTGGTGTACATCCGCCCCGGGGCGTCCGGGTCCGGGTCGTAGAACTTCGCGAGGTTCCAGCGGTCCGCCGGTACTTCCACGATCCCGTCGCCCTTGTGCACGACGAGATCCCAGAAAGTGTCCGGTCCGTCGATGCCGCCCGGAAAACGGCAGCCGATACCGACAATTGCTACATTGGGCATGAAAAATCCCCTGATGCTCGGGCATTCGGAAACGCAGACGGTTTCACGTCGGCGTCGTCGAATCAGCGTGGAGACAGCCGGAATCGCGGCGCCGGTAAACCTGTTCGGCCATTGGCGCCGTCCGGCGGTGAAGTGGTTCCGCGGTAGGAGGTCAGTGTCCACCCATGGTAGGAGGGGTGATTCGCGAAGGTCAATACGGAATCATGCGGGCGATTACCGAAAACCATTGCTGGGCAAGTAATGCCGAATCCATCATCAACGCAGTTCAGAGGGGGTATGACGGGATTATTCTGGCGTTATTACAGAGTTATCGAGCGGTGGAACCGGTGTGAATTACATCGTTATTCCGATGTTATTCCGTACCGTCCGGCTCCGGAGCGCCGGAAGGTGTTGAGTGCGCGGTCCATTCGTGGCTACGATGGCTCGTCGAAAAGCACTGGCTGAAAGGCGATGGGCGTGGATTCGTACAACACCGGGCAGTTCCGCATCGAGGCGGAGGCCGAACCCATCGAAAGCCTGGAGTGGCTGCTGGCGTTCACCGAGCAATACATCGCGGGGTGGAACAGCGGTGACGGCGCGGCGGTCGCGAAATGCGTCACCGAGGACACGATCTGGCACGACCCCTCGCTGGACGCGCCCGCGCACGGCCGGACGGGTGTGGAGAAGTTCGTCGCCGACACGGTGCGCTCGTTCCCGGATGTCGCCTACACCAACCCCTTTCCGCCGGTACTCGCCGCGGACGGCCGGCTGGCCTTGGTGCCGTGGCGGATGACCGGCACCCATCTCGGCCCCATCGACCCGCCCGGTTTCGGCCCGACCGGCAAGAAGCTCGATCTGCTTGTCATCGACGCGTGGCAGTTCCGTTCCGGGCTGATCTGGCGCAGCCAGGCCACCTGGGATCTCACGGAGATGCTGCTGCAATTGGGTCTGATGCCGCCGCGGGGTAGCGCCGCCGAGCGCGCGATGGCGCGCGCCCAGCGATTCAGGTCCAAGCTGCCCTTCTGATCCGGGCGGTGGTTCACTCGCCGAACAGCGTGGCGAACCGCTCCACCGCGAGCAGGACCGAAGCGCCGACGGATTTCAGCTCGGCGCCCATGCCTACGAGCAGATTCACGATCGCGGGCACCAGCACTTCGAGCAGACCGTCGTCGCCCAGGTGACCGGCCATCTCCAGTTGGACGAAGCCGAACAGTCCCATCCACAGCTGCGCCGCGGCGGACCGCACGTCCGGGGTGTTGATCAGCCCGGCGTCCTGCGCGCGCTGCACCGCCCCGACCACGTGGTCGAAGGTTTCCGCGTAGTGCTCGAACTCCGAATCGTGCCCGGCCACGAGCACATTGCCGCGGTTGATCTTCAGGTCGATGCGTGTCCCGGTGCCGAACATCAGCTGGAAGAGTTCCGGCCGCCGCTGGGCCTCGTCGCGGAACACCAGGCCGAGCACGAGCAGGTCGGTGATCGGCTCGTCGCTCACCCCGGCCGCGGTCATGCGCTCGGCCAGTTGCGCGAAGCCCGCGGAACCCGCCGCCCGGATCAGGCCGGGCATCCCGCCGAAGTTGGAGTACACCGCCATCGTGGAGACCCCGCACATACGGGAAACGCGGCGGACGGTGAGCGCGTGCAAACCTTCGGTCGACACCACCTCGACGGTCGCGTCGATCAGGCGATCGCGCAGCGCGGTGTTCATCGTGTCCGTCCCGGCGGCCGGGCGCACGGCTAGTTCGGTTGTTCCGGCAGTCTGCTTGCTCATCGCTTCCGTTTCCCCCGGCGCCATCACGCCGTGACGCATAGATGCACTGGTGCGCTGTCTTCCGGAAGGCGGTATCGCCGCTCGACCGAGGGCGCCCCGGTCCTGATCAGCGCGCGGGCCACCGGTCTCGGCGCCGGGGGAACGAAGTCGATTTCGATCGATGCACCATCGATTCGCTCGGGCCGGAAAGCTGACCGTGGTTCATCGCGCACAGATATCTCCGTTCTTGCCGCACGAACGGGCGGGCAGAGCATGAGGTAGAGCCGCGTTCGCGGGCTACGAAGAGCAGACGCACCCGCCGGGAGGTGCGTGTCGGAGGTGAGTGTCGTCACTGAAACTCTATGTGATACAGCGTAACATCCACAGCGATTCCGCCGAATGTTTTGTGTCCTTATGTAATTCGCTGTTCGGCACGCTGTTGTGACGTTCGCCGACGGCGCGGCGGAAGTTCTGGGGCCGGTGACAAACGATGTCCGCCCCGCGCTCGGCACGCGATGTCGATAATTGGACAAATAAGACATCGGTTCGGTGCACGCCTCGGCTATCGGTTGCCGCCGATTCTTGTTCAGCGTGGTCACGAACACGCGACAACGTTATCGTTCGCAAGGGACAGTTTCGTGGGTGGGAGGTCGGCCGATGGCGGCATCGATTCCGGGAATCATCGCGTGGCCGGTCGTCGGCTTCGTCGCGGCCGTCTTCGCGGGCCGGTGGTTGCTGGTACACGACACGATCGTCGACCGGCTGCTGAACAAGCTGTTCGGGTGGGGATTGCTGAGTCTGCTGCTGTATCGCTGCGGCATGACGCCCGGCATCGCGAGTCTCGCCCATCAGCTCGCGCTGGGTTGCACGGTGATGTCATCGATGTGCGTGCAAGGGATCGTCCGCATCTGGGCGTTGGGCGCGGAACCGGCCGCGGTCCGGCGCAGGCACCGCGTCTGCTGTCTGCTGGCGGCCGCGTCCACCGCCGCGATCCTGCTGGCGGGCACGTCGGCGCGACAGGAGGGCAGGCTGGTCGAGCTGACCCTGGACACCGAGGGCGTGGTGGTGTGGACCGCGTTCGGACTCCCGCTGCTGCTGAACGTCTGGCTCCTGGCCCGCATGTGCGCGCAGGAACTGCGGGCCGGTGGCATCGGATTGGCGGGAAAGCTGGTGTGTGGCACGCTGATCTGGGCGGCGACCCTTTTCGGGGCGAATCTGGTGCTGTCGACGGTATGGGTCGTCACCGGATGGCAAGGCTTGGGCGCGCAGATGGTCAGGGTCGAAACGACGGTCACCCTGTGCCTGATGGTCGACGCGACGTTGGTCGCGATTCCGCTGGTCCAGACGTTGCTGGCGATGGCGGAACTGGATCGGGCCGGACGCGCCGGTCGCAGGCTGCGCCCGCTGTGGCGGGATCTCACCACCGCGGTGCCCGAGATCGTGCTGCGGCCCGCGGCCGGTGAGCAGGCCGACCCGGAGACCCGGCTCATGCGCATGACCGTGGAGATCCAGGACGCGCTGCTGCAACTCGGCCGCTACGCCCCGACGTCGGCGACGGCAGGCTCGGGATGTCCGCTGACCGACTACGCGCACCAAGTGGCGTACGCGGCGCTCGCGCGCGAGGCGGGAGCGGCCCCGATCGGATCGTCCCCGGCCCGGTTGCCGGTCCCGGCGCCCGATTTCGACGCCGGGCTGCGGCAACTGCTCGGTCTCGCCCGGGTGTGGCCCGTGGCCCGCGCGGCGGCGGGCGAGCGGGTCCACTCGGCCGTCGGCGTCGGCTAGAGCACCGCTTGGGTCTGGGTGACCTTCGCGACCAGCTTGTCCGCGTCGTCCCGGATCACCGTCTCGACCACGACGAACGAGCGTCCGGCGTGCAGCGGCGTGGCCGACGCGACGGCGTATCCGGAACGGACCGCGCGCAGGAAGTTCGTCTTCGACTCCACCGTGGTGGTGCCCTGCTTGCCCTCCGGCAGGTTGAGGAACGCGCAGACCGCGCCGGTGGCGTCGGCCAGCGACATCAGCACCCCGCCGTGCAGCACGCCGCCCAGCGTGCACAGCGACTCGTCCCAGGCCAGGCGGCTGCGCACCAGCTCGGGCCCGTGCGCGAGCACCTCGACGCCGAGGCGTTCGGTGAACGGCATGGTCTGGTGGAACAACTTGGTGCCCGTCTCATCGATCATGTCCGCGATCTTGCCTGCCGCGGGTCACGGAGTCGATTACCTCGCGGGTAATCGACCTTCTTCCGCCGCCGTTGCCGAACGGTGACCCGCACATCGGTTGCGTATCGGTCCGCGTGCGGCGAAACGCGGCGGCGGCGCGCGGGTATCAGCTGATGAACCCGATGAACAGGAGAAACGCGATGACCAACCTCCAACCGTTCTATCGGCAGGTGCAGGCCCACTACGACCTCTCCGACGAGTTCTACGCACTCTTCCTCGACCCGACGATGACCTACAGCTGCGCCTGGTTCGAGCGACCGGACATGACGTTGGAGCAAGCGCAGCGCGCGAAGATCGACCTGGCCCTGGGCAAGCTCGACCTGCGGCCGGGGATGACCCTGCTGGACGTCGGCTGCGGGTGGGGGTCGACGATGCTGCGCGCCGCCACGGCCTACGGCGCCACGGTCGTGGGTCTGACGCTCAGTCGCAACCAGTACGACTACGTCAGGGACAAGATCGAGCGCGAGCGCATCCCCGGTGTGCAGGTCCGGCTGCAGGGTTGGGAGGAATACGAGGGCGAAGTCGACCGGATCGTCAGCATCGGCGCGTTCGAACACTTCCGGCGGTCGCGCTACGAGACGTTCTTCCAGCGGTGTCACCGGATGCTGCCGCCGGACGGCAGGATGCTGCTGCACACGATCGTGGGGTGGACGTTGAAAGACATGCGGCGCATGGGCATCCCGGTGACCCGGGACGACGCGCTGTTCCAGATCTTCATCAAACGAGAGATCTTCCCCGGCGGGCAGCTGCCGCATCCCGCAGAGGTCACGCGGCTGGCCGGGCGCGCCGGGTTGGGCACGGAGAAGATGCAGGAATTGCGGCCGCACTACGCGCGCACCCTCGACTGCTGGGCCGAGGCGCTGCGGGCGCATCGGGAGGAGGCGGTCGCCCTGGCATCCGAGGAGGTCTACCAGCGGTACATGAAGTATCTGACCGGGTGCGCGGCGCAATTCCGCGCCGGTCGCATCGATATCGTGCAGTTCACGCTGGTCAAGTGACGCTCATTCAGAGCCGCCCCGGCGGGGGCCGGTTCAGCTCATCCGCGCCACCACGGCGTCGGGGAGATGGGGGAGCGCGAGGTCGATCAGCCGCCACGGCCACCCGGGGACGCAGGCTCGGCGTCGCTCCTGCTCGATGGCGGCCACCATCGCCGCCACGCCCTTGTCCAGGGGCGCGACCATCCGCGCGTCGCCCGCCTTGGCCGCCATATCGGTGGCGATGAAACCCGGCAGCAGGGTGGTCACCCGGATCGGCGAGCGTGCCAATTCGGTGGACAGTGCCTCGCCGAGCGCGGCGAGCCCCGCCTTGCTCGCCGAATAGGCCGCCTTCTTGCCGGGCAGCCCGCGCACCGCGCTCATCGACGCGACGAGTACCAGGTGCCCCGCCCGCTGCGCGCGGAAGATCTCCAGCGCCGCTTCCGCCTGCGCGAGCGCGCTGACGAAGTTCGTGGTGGCCGTCGCGAGATTCGCGTCGGCCCGTCCGGTGCCGATCAGCGCTCCCTTGCCGATCCCGGCGTTGACGATCACCCGGTCCAAGCCGCCGAGCTCGTCGCGCAGTTCGCCGAAGACGGCCGGCACCGCCGCGTGGTCGTCCACGTCGAGCGCGCGCACCGCGATGTTGATTCCGGGATGACTCGCCACCAGCTCGTCGCGCAACTGTGTGAGCGCGTCCAGCCTGCGGGCGCACAGCGCGAGGTCGCGGCCCTCGGCGGCGAAATCGCGCGCCATGGCGGCCCCGAGGCCCGCGCTCGCGCCGGTGATCAGAATCCTTTTTCGCGACATGCGGCTGACCTTATAAGGCACAGTCGGACGTCGTCCGTCGAGTGCGCCTCCGTCGTTTCAGTCGCCGGAGGAGCCGGTCGGCGGCGCTGTCGACAGCAACCGCCACGGCCCGCAGTTCTCGGTCTTGAACCCGACGTCGGTCGGCTTGATCCGCACCCGGACCGGGCCGAGCCGGGTGTAGTTGTTCGCGATGATGTACTGCATGTTCGTGTTGTCGCCCTCGACCTTCCACAACCTGCGCCAATCACACGCGTAGGCGGGGTCGCTCGTGCCGGGCGCCTCCCAGAGACCGGGGACGATATCGACGCCGACCGAATAGACGCCATCCTGCGAGATGGTGTTCGCGGGTTCGGCCGTCGCCGTCGCCGCCGCGAGCAGGGTCACCGCGGAACCCATGGCTCCCGCGAGGAGGAGCGCGCTAGCACGCATACCGGTTCTCCTTGACTTGTACTCCCGCCGCGTCCACGGGTCGTCGTGCTCCCGCCGTCGCGGCCGACTCGAGAGATCCTCCGCATCTCCGCGGCAAGCATTACCAGAACCGACCAGGTGGTGTGCCGGAATCCGCGTTTCCGGACCGGACCACACGGACATCGCTATCGCCCAGAAAATTCCGGGCAATCCCGACGTATCGGGAAGTCGCTACGGATTTCGGCGTGCCGATCGAGACAGTGCCGACCCACGTGCATTACGCTCTGCTATCTCTGCGCAAACCGCCGGGGAGGATCTGACCGCCGGGCGTCGCGCATGCTGTAACACTTCGATCACGCACCTTGCTTTGCTGATACATGCGTTGCCAGAGTGACCATTGGGTTTGGTGTTACAAGTGGGAAGGGAGGGGTGCTCCGTCCCGGGGCACCGACCGCACTATGAAGCCAAGCATCGTCAAAGCCGGTATCTGCGCCGCGGTCACGACCGCGGTGACGGTGACGTTGTCCGGATTGCTTCCGGCCAGCGCGCAGGCGGCGCCGTCGCCGCTGGACATGTCGAAGAAGCTCACAGGCAAGACCGTATTCCTGGACCCCGGCCACCAGGGGTCCAACCACTCCCAGGACTTGGCCAGACAGGTCAGCGATGGTCGCGGCGGCACCAAGGACTGCCAGACCACCGGCATGACCACGATGAACGGCGTTCCCGAGCACACCATCACCTGGAACGTCGCGCAGGTCGTCAAGACATCGCTGGAGACGCTCGGCGCGCACGTCGTGCTGAGCCGCCAGGACGATATGAACTGGGGCGGCTGCGTCGACGAACGGGCCCGCGCGGCGAGCCAGTCCGGCGCCGACGTCGCCGTGAGCATCCATGCCGACAGCGCGCCCGCGCAGGATCGCGGATTCCACCTGATCATCCCGGAGCTGCCCATCCCGAATCTGATCGTCGATCAGGTCCAGGCGGGAGCGGGACTCGCCGCGTCCAAGTCGGTGCGCGACGCGTATCGCGATGCGGGATTCCCGCCCGCAAACTACGGCGGGGTGGTGGACGGTCTGCAGACCCGCACGGACATCGCCGGGCCCGCGTTGACCACCGTTCCGCTCGTCTTCCTCGAGATGGGCAATGGCGCCAATCCCGAGGACGCGGCGTCGCTGGAGACACCGGACGGGCAGCTCAAGCACGCGATCGCGCTGACCACCGGCGTGGTCGGTTACCTGCTCGGCACACCGCAGCCGAGTGCCGCGCCGGATCAGCAGGGCGGCCAGAGCACCCCGCAGGGTGCGTCGTTCGACCATCCCGCGGTCGCCCCGGAAACGCCGCAGGCTCCGACGCCGGGAACGCCGCAGGCCCAGACGAACCCGTTCGCCCCCCAAGCCCAGACGAACCCGTTCGCTCCCCAGGCTCAGACGAACCCGGCGGTACCGCAGGCCCAGGTGATTCCCGCGGTGCCGCAGAGTTACACGACTCCCGGTGTGCCGCAGAGCCCTGCGGCCCCGGCGGTGCCGCAGGCGCAGTCGGTTCCCGGCACCACGACGCCGAAACCGGCTCCAGGAACGGCGACACCGCAGTCACCCGGTGCGTCGGCGGCGCCGAAATCGCCGGGTACTTCCGGAACCCAGTCGCCGGGCACGCCGAACGCACAGCAGTCCCCCGGGGCCGCCGGGGGCAACGCTTCGATCATGGAGTTGCTGATGCCGTTGGCGAAGATGCTCGGGCTGGACAACAACGCCATCAGCACGGAGTTGATCAATCTCGGTTACAGCCTGGCGGGCATGCTGCTGGGCCCCGCGAAATAGTCCGCGCACCGAACCCACCGGACGCCACCCTCACCACGGCGAGGGTGGCGTCCGGCTTTTCCCGCGGGTCTCGCGGCGCACTAGGGTGAGCGGAATGGCTGACCGGATTCCTGTTGTGCTCGTCGCGGGGTTTCTCGGTTCGGGGAAGACCACGCTGCTCAATCATTTGCTGCGAAACAACCGGGGGACCCGGATCGGCGTGGTGGTCAACGACTTCGGGGCGATCAACGTCGATTCGATGCTGGTCGCCGGGCAGGTCGACGCGATGGTCTCGCTCGGCAACGGCTGCGTGTGCTGCGCCGTCGACGTCACCGAACTGGACGAGCTGTTCACCCGGCTCACGCAGCCGCGCGCCGGAATCGACGTGATCGTGGTGGAGGCCAGCGGCTTGGCCGAGCCGCGCAATCTCATCCGGATGGTGGTCGGCAGCGACAATCCGCGCCTGCGCTACGGCGGCCTGGTCGAGGTGGTGGACGCCGAACAGTTCCCGGACAGCAGTGCCCGGCATCCGGAGCTGCGCACTCATGTGCGGCTGGCCGACCTGGTGGTGGTGAACAAGGCCGATCGGGTGGCGCCCGAGCAGCTCGCACGGCTGCGCGCGGACATCGCGGCGCTGGTCGGCTCGGTGCCGGTGTACGCGACCACTCACGGCCGGATCGATCCCGGACTGCTGTTCGACCGACCGCGACGCGAACGCCCGCTGGTGGCCGAGCAACTGAGCTTCGACGAACTGCTGGTCGAGCACGAGCACCACGACCACGCCGGGCACCGCCATCTGCACGACGACTACACCAGTGTCTCCTTCGCCAGCGACCGGGAGTTGGACCCGCGCAAACTGATCGGCTTCCTGGAGGACCCGCCACCGGGATTGTTCCGGGCCAAGGGCTTCGCCGCCTTCGGGGTGGCGGGCGAACGCAGGAAATTCGTCCTGCACATGGTCGGCCGCCACATCGTCTTCGAGCCGGGCGGCTGGTCGCGCGGCGAATCGCGGGGGGCGCAGCTGGTGCTCATCGGCGCCGGTCTGCACACCGACAAGGCCATGGCGCGGCTTCGTGGCACGGTGCACGACGACGCCGAACCGCTCGATTCGCAGAGCATGCTCGGGGTATGGCGTTATACGCCGTACTGAGCGCGCAGATTGGCGCGTTCGGTCGCGACATGTCGTGTTCGGTGCTGGTGACAGAGCGGTCTTTTCATGAGACTGGATGCGTGTCCGCCGGTCGGTGGGCACCGGGAGCGTATTGCCGCGCGCGGCGCCGCTCGGCAGCCGATCCGTTACCGACCGAATCGTCCTGCGACCGATGGGAGTTTCCCGTGTCAGATTCCATGGAGAGCGCCACCGCGTACGTCATCGAGGTGCTGGAGGCCAAGGGCACCGCCACCCGCGACGACTTCGACGTTCCCGCGATCGTCGCCGAGACCCACGCACTCACCAACAGCTGGGATTTCCGGGCGATCGAGGACGCGACCTTCTGGTCGATCGCCGCGCGTTTCCTCAGGCCGTGAAGCTCCGCTCGGTGCGCGGAGCGTGGGTGGCCAGCGACCAGCGCCGAGCCGCGCGCCGCAGCGATCCCGGGTCGGAGTAGCCGAGGATCTCGGCTTGGCGCGAGGGGCTCAGCGGCCCCGTGGCGGTCGCGGCGACCAGCCGCGCGCCGCGCGCCCGGTCCAGCTCGGCGCGCCACGTGGTACCCGCCTCGCGCAACCGCCGCTGGAGCGTGCGCGGGCTGGTGGCCAGCCTCCGCGCCACCCGCTCCAGGGACGCGTCGCCGTCCTCCAGGCAGTCCGCCAGGGCGGCCGCGACGCGTTCGGGCCATGCGGTGGCCAGCGGCGGCGGTGGCGGAAGCGCGGCGGCCAAGGGTTGCAGGATGCCGGCCAGGACCGGATCGCTGGTGGTCAGCGGCAGATCCATGTCCGAGGCGCGGAAGGTCATAGCGTCCACCGGCGCGTCGAACTCGATCGCGGTGGTGCCGAACACCTCGATGAAGGTGTCGATCTTGGTGGGCGCGTGCTGGCGCAGCGCGACCCGCACCGGGGCCAGCGGTTCACGCACCACGCGCCGTGCCCGGCTGAGCACCGCGCTCAGCCCCCAGAGTTGGGTGAGATCGCGGCCGCGGCCTTCCCCGTCGATCATGTCCAGGTACAAGGTGACTTCGTCGTCGTTCTCCGCGACCAGGTCGAATCGGTGGTTGGTAGTCACCGCGGTGACGTACGGACCGCAGGTCGCCAGTCCGGCCCCCAGTGTCGGCGCCGAGGAGAACAGATAGTCGTAGAGCCCCAGGCAGGTCAGTTCGTAGCGGCTCGCCACGTTCAGGGCGACGTCCGGATCGCCGAGTTCGAGTTCACCGATCTCCCACAGCCGGGAGAACATCTGGCTGGGCAGGTGCAGGTCGTCGCCCGCCATGGTCCACTCCGGCAATCCGGTTTCCCGGAGCAGCCGGTCGCGGTCCACCCCGGCCGCGATGAGTTGCGAGATGACGAACCGGTGGAGCAGAACCTGATCGGTTCCCATCGCGTGCTCCCTTCTGCCACGCGACCGATCGGCGCACCGTCGGTCTCCGAGTGAAGCGATACCGCGCGCACACGCTATACCGGACGTGTTGATTCGTCATGAGATTCACGTCACGGTCAGATCACCCGCAGGCGTTCACCCATTCCGACAGTCCGTCGGCGAACAGCTGGCGCTTCCAGATCGGAACTTCGTGTTTGATCCGGTCCACCAGTTCCGCGCACGCCGCGAACGCCGCGCCGCGATGCGCCGCCGCCACCGCGACGACGATCGCGCGGTCACCGATGTCGAGCGAGCCGACGCGGTGCACGGCCGCGACCGGCAGGCCGTGCGTGGCGGCGAGTTCGGCGCAGACGGTGTGCAGGAACCGCTCCGCCTGCGGGTGCGCGGAGTATTCCAGGGCCGAAACGGCTTGTCCGCCATCGTGGTCGCGGACTTTCCCGGTGAACACCACGACAGCGCCGTAATGCGATCCGGATACCGCCTCCTCGACCTCCGCTGGGTCCAGCGGCTGGTCGCTGATCCGGGCGAGCCGGACCGTAGCCTCAGCCGTTGTCATGACTTCCACCTCCGGCGACTTGTGCGAGCAGATGATCCAGCAGCGGTTCCAGCACCGCGATGCCGTCTTTCACGCCGCCCGGCGACCCGGGCAGATTCACGATCACCGAGTGTCCCGCGAGTCCCGCCACGCCGCGGCTCAGCGCCGCCAGCGGGAACTTCGCGGTGCCGCGCTGCCGGATCGCCTCCGCCACACCGGGTAGTTCGCGATCGAGCAAGGCGAGGGTGGCCTCCGGGGTGGCGTCGGTGGGGGAGGCTCCGGTCCCACCGGTGCTGATGACGAGTGCGGGTTCGAAGCGCAGCGCGTCGGCAAGCCCGAATTCGATCTCGGCGTCGGCGTAGACCAGCGGGCCCCGCACCGAGAAGCCGAGGCCGGACAGCCAGTCCACGAGCACCGGACCGGTGGTGTCGACGCGGGTGCCCGCCGCGACCCCGGTCGACGCGACCAGCACCACGGCCGAGCGTTCCTCCTCGTCGAATTCGGGCTCGGCGTAGTCGGCGGTGACCGGCTCGTCCTCGCTCTCGTCCGAGGCCGCGTCGGCGGGGCGCTCCCAATGACCGTGTTTGCCGCCTTCTTTGGCCAGCAGGCGCACGCCGGTGAGTACTGCCGCGGGGTCGACCGCCTTCACCATGTCGTGCAGGGTGAGACCCGCGACCGCGACGGCGGTGAGCGCCTCCATCTCGACACCCGTCGGACCCTTGGTCTTCGCGGTGGCCTCGATGGTGATGGCGGTGTCGGTGAAACCGAACTCCACCCGCACCGACGACAGCGCCAGCTGATGGCACAGCGGGATCAACTCGGAGGTCTTCTTCGCCCCCGCGATGCCCGCGATGCGGGCGGTGGACAGCACGTCCGCCTTCGGCATGTCGTCGGCCCGTACCAGCGCGACCACCTCGGCCGTGGTGCGCAACTCGCCTGCCGCGACGGCGATCCGGGTGGTCTCGCTCTTCGCGCTCACATCGACCATGCGGGCGCGACCTTCGTGGTCGACATGGGACAACTCGCTCATAAGGTCCACACTCGCACAACTGCGCCCGCGGGCAGAGCGGTGACCTCGGCGGGCACATCGATCAGCACGTCGGCTTTCGCCATGGCCGCCACGAGATGCGAGCCCGGACCGGACACCACCTCGACCGCACGCGGCCGTCCGGACGCGGACGACTCACTCGAGCGCCCACGGATCAGCCTCCCCCGCAGGAACTGACGCTTGCCCTCCGGCGAGCGCGGCACGGCGTTGAACAAGGGAAGCTCGTAGGTGTCCACCTCGGGCAGACCGGCGAGGCGCCGCAGGATCGGGCGGGCGAACACCTCGAACGACACCATCGTGCTGACGGGGTTGCCGGGGAAACTGAGCACCGGCACCCCGTCGACGACGGTCAGCCCTTGCGGGCCGCCCGGTTGCATCGCGACCGAGCCGAACCGTCCGCCCATCGGTTCGAGCACGTCCTTGACCACCTCGAAGTCGCCCTTGGACACACCACCGGAGGTGAACACCACATCGGCGCGCTCCATCGCGTCCGACAGCAGCCCGCGGAAACGCGCCGGATCGTCGGTACTGTGCGCCACCGAGACGACCTCGACGCCGTTCGCGGTGAGCGCCGCGGCGAGGGCGACGCCGTTGGAGTTGTAGATCTGGCCGGGGCGCAGCGGCTTTCCGGCCGCGACCAGCTCGTCGCCGGTGGTGATCACCGCGCCGCGCACCGCGCGGAAGACCGCCACCGCGGACAGCCCGACCGCGGCCAGGGCGGCGACATGCCGGGGCGCGAGCGTGGTGCCCGCCCGTGCGAGCAGGTCACCGGTCCGGACGTCCGTGCCGGGTTCCCGCACGAATTCCCCCGCGCTGCGTCCGCGCTCGATGGTCACCGTGCCGTCGCCGACGTGGGTGTCCTCCACCGGCACCACGCAGTCCGCGCCGGGCGGGATCGGCGCGCCGGTCATCACCTTCATCGCCGCACCGGGCGGCAGCGGCGCGCGGCCGGCGGCTCCCGCCGCGACGACGCCTGCCAAAGGCAGGGTGACCGGCGCGACCAGCACCGATTCGGCGCGCACCGCGTACCCGTCCATCGCGGAGTTGCGGAACACCGGCAGATCGATCGGCGAACGGACGTCTTCGGCCAGCTGCCTGCCCAGCGCCCGCGGCACCGCGACGGACTCGACCGCGCGCGCGGCCAGTGGCCGCAGCAGCTGTTCGATGCTGTCGCGATAGTCGTCGACGGGCCTGGCCGAGACGCCGGCGGGCCGAGGGTTCATGCGAGTCAGCCTAATGGGTGCGGTCGGACGTAATCCGTCCTCAGCCTGCGCATGGCCGGAGCGAAGGCGGAGGTACGCCTAACGCCCGGTCGGGGCGGTTCTCCGCCTCTGCCGCCATGCGCAGGTCGCCGGACGCCGTGGCGAGGCCTCACCGCCTGTCCGCGGCCGAAGTGAGCCGAAATCGAGCATTCCGCCCGCAGACGAATTGGGGCAGGCGGTCATAATGGACGTGTGACTCTGGTCGAGATCGGGATTCCGGCCGTGCGTTCCGGGCGTCCCTCGCTCGCCGGCCGTCCCGACACCCCCTATTTGCTGGATCGTTTCGGACGCGTCGCCCGCGACCTACGTGTGTCCATCACCGAGAAGTGTTCGCTGCGCTGTACCTATTGCATGCCGGAGGAGGGGCTGCCGGAGATTCCCCGGCACGAACTGCTCACGGTGGACGAGATCGTCCGGCTGGTGCGCCTCGCGGTGCTGGAGCTGGGGGTGCGCGAGGTCCGCTTCACCGGGGGCGAGCCGCTGATGCGCCGCGACCTGGAACAGATCATCTCGGGCTGTCATGCCGAGGTGCCGCACATCCCGCTGGCCATGACGACCAACGGCATCGGGCTCGAGCACCGCGCGATCGGCCTCGCCGCCGCCGGTCTGCACCGGGTGAACGTCTCGCTGGACACTGTGGATCGGGCCGGTTTCGCGCGGTTGACGCGCCGCGACCGCCTCGAATCGGTGTTCGCGGGCATCCGCGCCGCCCGCGCCGCCGGGCTGGCCCCGGTGAAGGTCAACGCCGTCCTGATGCGGGAGACCCTCTCCGGCGCGCCCGATCTGCTGCGCTGGTGCCTGGACGAGGGCTGTGAGTTGCGTTTCATCGAGGAGATGCCGCTGGACGCCGACCACGAGTGGGCCCGCGCCAACATGGTCACCGCCGCCGAACTGCTCGACGTGCTCGGCGCCCGGTTCTCCCTCGACGAGGTGGGCCGCCCCGATCCGTCGGCGCCCGCGGAGAAGTGGCTGGTCGACGGCGGCCCCGGCACCGTGGGCATCATCGCCACGGTGACCAGGAAGTTCTGCGACACCTGCGACCGCACCCGGCTCACCGCGGACGGCATGCTGCGCTCCTGCCTGTTCAGCGACCAGGAATTCGACCTGCGTCAGGCACTGCGCTCCGGCGCCGACGACGAGGAGCTCGCGACGCTCTGGCGCGGTGCGATGTGGAACAAGTGGGCCGGTCACGGCATCGACGCCGAGGGCTTCGTCCCGCCGGAGCGGACGATGGGAGCCATCGGTGGTTGAGATCCGCTACTTCGCCGCGATCGCCGACGCCGTCGGCAAGGACGGCGAGACGCTCGACCTCCCGGCCGGAGCGACGGTGGCCGACCTGCGCGCGACCCTGGCGGCGGCCTACGGCCCGGACCTGGACAAGATGTTGTCGGTGTGCGCCTACCTGGTCGGTGACGAACTCACCCGAGATCCCGCGGTCGCGCTGAGCCCGCGCGTCGACGTCCTGCCACCCTTCGCGGGCGGCTAGGCGGCGCGTTCACATCCAGCGCCGCCACGACCAGCTGTGCCAGGTGTCGATGAGGTGCGCGGTTTTCGTGAGCGACGGCACGCTGCACGGCGGCGCTCCTCGCCGGACGCCGAGGTCCCCCGAAGGGCTAGCGCCACCAGGTGTCCAGCGGCGTCACCGGGACGGTGCGCTTGTGACGGGTGTTGTGGAAGATGCCCTCCAGCCGTTCGGCGACCTCGGGGGTCACCTCCTTGCCCTCCAGGTAGTCGTCGATCTCGCTGTAGCGCAGACCGAGCGCTTCCTCGTCGGGCAGGGCGGGCCGGTCGTCTTCCAGATCGGCGGTGGGCACCTTGGACCAGATGCTGGGGGGCGCGCCGAGTTCCTGGAGCAGGGCGGCGCCCTGGCGCTTGGTCAGACCGGTGAGCGGGGTCAGGTCGACGCCGCCGTCGCCGTACTTGGTGAAGAATCCGGTGACCGCCTCGGCCGCGTGGTCGGTGCCGACCACGAGCAGATTCTCCTGCCCGGCCAGCGCGTACTGGATCACCATGCGTTCGCGCGCTTTGATGTTGCCGCGCACGAAGTCACGCAGCTGGTGGACCTGCAAGGCGGACGCCGCCTCGGCGGCCGCGGCGTTCGCGCTGGGCCGGACGTTGACCACGACCTGCCGGTCGGGCCGGATGAACGTCAGGGCGGTGCGCGCGTCGGCCTCGTCGGCCTGGACGCCGTAGGGCAACCGCACGGCGAGGAAGGTCGCGTCCACGCTGTCCGCGCGCAGTTCTTCGGCCGCGAGCTGGCACAACCGGCCCGCGAGAGCGCTGTCCTGTCCGCCGCTGATGCCGAGGACGAAACCTCGTGCGGGAGTCGCGTTCAGATAGTCCTTGAGGAAATCGACCCGGCGGCGGATCTCTTCCTTCGGTTCGATCGTGGGCCGGACGCCCAATTCACTGATGATCTGTGCACGCAGGTTCCCCATGGCGCCCGAGTCTACTGGCGGCTCAGCGGGCGACGACGCGCCGAACGACGCGCTCCCAGTTGTCGCCGATCTGCTCGCGGGTGAAGCCGAGCACTTGCATCTGGTGCATGACGAGCGCCGCGCCGAGCATCGCCAGCAGCCAGTCGGCGACCAGCGCGACCTCGCCGGGCACGTCGGCCTGCCGCAACAGCATCACGACGTGCGCGCGCTGTAGTCCGTACGGCCCACCGGAATAGCGTTCGCTCGCCTCGCCGAGCTCGGCGGCGCGGTGTAGCTCGCCTGCCACCTCGATGTCCAGGAGCCGGGCCCGCCCGAAGGCGACCAGTCGTTCCACCGGGGGCGCGCCCGGTCCGAGCGGCGGCGGCCCGAAGATGAACGACTCCTGGTACTTCCGCTCTGAGTGGTCCAGCAGCGCGAGCATCAGGCCGGATCTGCTTCCGAACCGCCGGAACACCGTGCCCTTGCCGACCCCGGCGCGTTTGGCCAGCGCGTCCATGGTGAGGCTGTCGACGCCGTGCTCTCGCACCAGTTGCTGCGCCGCGTCCAGGAGCAGTTGACGGTTGCGCGCCGCGTCGGCGCGCTCGGCGGGCTCCGAGGTGCCCGGCAATGGCGTGCCGACGTCGAGCAGCCGAGGGGCGCCATCGGCCGACGCGTCCGGTGTGGGGTAGTTCACAGCGCTCACGCAGGCTCCGCGGGAAGTAATCGGACCATGGTCCGGTTAGTGTGTGGTGAACGTACGGACACCACCTCATCAGTACACCAGGAGTCGTCATGAGCCAGACCCGCATTCTCGCACTCGTCGGCAGCCTGCGCGCCGCGTCGGTCAACCGGCGGCTCGCCGAGGCCGCGGCGCACAGCGCGCCGGAGGGTGTCGAGGTCACTCTCTACGAAGGGCTCGCCGACATCCCGTTCTACAACGAGGACATCGATGTCCCCGGCTCCGTTCCCGCGCCCGCTCAGGCGCTGCGCGACGCGGTCGCCGAGGCGGACGGCCTGCTGGTGGTGACCCCGGAATACAACGGCACGCTGTCGGCGGTGCTGAAGAACGCGATCGACTGGGCTTCCCGTCCCTACGGCGCGGGAGCGATCAAGGGCAAGCCCACCGCCGTGGTGAGCGCATCGATCAGCCCGAACGCCGCCCAGTGGGCGCACGGCGACGCGGTCAAGGCGCTGGGCGTGGCGGGCGCACGGGTGGTCGAGTCCGCGCACCTGCACTTCGGGGTCATCGGCGAGCGGTTCGGCGCCACGCATCCGCGTGACGATGCCGAGGCGCTGACCCAGCTGGCCGGTACGGTGCGCGACTTGGTGGAGGCCACGCGCGGCGAATTGGCGTCGGTGTAAGCTCCTTCTCCGGTCTGAACGAGGGCCATCGCTGCGGGGCGCAGCGGTGGCCCTCTTCGTTTGCCGGAAAGTTTGCTGAAAGTAAGCTGACGCGCCAGGGAGTGATCTGCGCCACTGTTTCGTGTCGGGGGGAATCGAGCGTACTGGTACTTCTCTCGATGGAATTTCATCAATGTGACTCGCTACATGTCGTGTTGTAGGAATCTGTCGGCCACTAGGTGTAGTGTCTTCGGTACTGGAAGACGGCGAGAGACCTCACTCGGCACGAGTCGGCCACAGGTGGCTGATCAGGGGATTCGAGCTCGGATCCAGGAGTTTGCGCAGCATACGTCGGATCGTGAATTGCAACGGATCACAGGCTGTGGATCAGGCACAAGGAGAGAGGGACATCAATGACCGTCACCGTGTACACCAAGCCCGCTTGCGTCCAGTGCAACGCCACCTACAAGGCCCTCGACAAGGCCGGGGTGGACTACGAGGTCATCGACATCTCGGAGAACGACGAGGCGCGTGACTTCGTCATGGCACTCGGGTACCTGCAGGCGCCGGTCGTGGTGGCCGGGGACGATCACTGGTCGGGCTTCCGTCCCGACCGCATCAAGTCGCTCGCGACCGTGGCGGCCTGACGCTTCCACCGCTTCCGGTTCATCCGAGGGCGAGCGCTACGGCGCTCCAGAGAAGAGGAAGGCGACCATGTCGGAGACGACGGCGCTGGTCTACTTCTCCAGCGCTTCGGAGAACACGCATCGCTTCGTCGAGAAGCTGGGTCTCCCGGCGACTCGCATACCACTGCACACCGCCGACTCACTGCGCGTAGACCATCCGTACGTGCTGATCGTCCCCACCTACGGGGGCGGTCGGCACGTACTGGGGGGCGATCGTTCCGACAAGGACTTCGTGCCGAGGCAGGTCGCCAAGTTCCTCAACGACCCGCACAACCGCGCGTTGCTGCGCGGGGTGATCGCGGCGGGCAACACGAACTTCGGCGACACCTTTTGCTACGCGGGCGAGCTCATCGCACGCAAGTGCGGGGTGCCGTACCTGTATCGCTTCGAACTCATGGGAACCGCTGAGGACGTCGAGCGCGTCCGAGAGGGATTGGGATTGTTTTGGCAACAGCAACGACAGCACCGGCCGGAAAGACAGCTCGCTTAGAGCAGCCCCCGGTCCGCGGCGGCGAGGCGGGCGAGGTCCTCGACTACCACGCCCTCAACGCGATGCTGAACCTGTACGGCCCGGACGGGGAGATCCAGTTCGACAAGGACCGTGAGGCCGCCCACCAGTACTTCTTGCAACACGTCAATCAGAACACCGTCTTCTTCCACAACCTGGACGAGAAGCTGGACTACCTGATCGAGGAGAACTACTACGAGGCCGAGGTTCTCGAGCAGTACAGCCGCGCGTTCATCAAGAAGCTGTTCAAGCAGGCCTACGCCAAGAAGTTCCGGTTCCCCACCTTCCTCGGCGCGTTCAAGTACTACACCTCGTACACGCTGAAGACCTTCGACGGCAAGCGCTACCTGGAGCGGTTCGAGGACCGGGTGTGCATGGTCGCGCTCACGCTCGCCGCCGGTGACGAGGCGCTGGCGGGCCAACTGGTCGACGAGATCATCGAAGGCCGTTTCCAGCCGGCCACCCCGACCTTCCTGAACTCGGGCAAGAAGCAGCGTGGCGAGCCGGTGTCGTGCTTCCTGCTGCGCATCGAGGACAACATGGAGTCGATCGGGCGCTCGATCAACTCCGCGTTGCAGCTGTCCAAGCGCGGCGGCGGAGTGGCGCTGCTGCTGAGCAACATTCGCGAGCACGGTGCGCCGATCAAGAAGATCGAGAACCAGAGCTCGGGCGTCATCCCGATCATGAAGCTGCTCGAGGACTCGTTCTCCTACGCCAACCAGCTCGGCGCGCGGCAGGGCGCGGGCGCGGTCTACCTGCACGCGCACCACCCGGACATCTACCGGTTCCTGGACACCAAGCGGGAGAACGCGGACGAGAAGATCCGCATCAAGACGCTCTCGCTGGGCGTGGTCATCCCGGACATCACCTTCGAGCTGGCCAAGAAGAACGAGGACATGTACCTGTTCTCGCCGTACGACGTGGAACGCATCTACGGCAAGCCGTTCGCCGACATCGACGTCACCGAGAAGTACTACGAGATGGTCGACGACAAGCGCATCCGCAAGTCGAAGATCAAGGCGCGCGAGTTCTTCCAGACCATCGCCGAGTTGCAGTTCGAGTCGGGTTATCCGTACATCATGTTCGAGGACACGGTGAACCGGGCAAACCCGATCGCGGGCAAGATCACCCACTCCAACCTGTGCTCGGAGATCCTGCAGGTCTCCACGCCGTCGGAGTTCAACGACGATCTGTCCTACGCCAAGGTGGGCAAGGACATCTCCTGCAACCTCGGGTCGCTGAACATCGCCAAGACGATGGACTCACCCGATTTCGCGCAGACCATCGAGGTGGCCATCCGGGCGTTGACGGCGGTGTCGGACCAGACCCACATCTACTCGGTGCCGTCCATCGAGCAAGGCAACAACCTCTCCCACGCCATCGGCCTCGGGCAGATGAATCTGCACGGCTACCTGGCGCGCGAACGGGTCCACTACGGGTCCGAAGAGGGCATCGACTTCACCGACATCTACTTCTACACCGTGGTCTATCACGCGATCCGGGCGTCGAATCGGATCGCGATCGAGCGCGGTACGTACTTCGGCGGCTTCCCCGAATCGAAGTACGCCAGCGGTGAGTACTTCGACAAGTACACCGATCAGGTGTGGGAGCCGAAGACCGAGCGCGTCCGGCGACTGTTCGCCGACGCGGGCGTGCACATCCCGACCCAGGACGACTGGCGCGAGCTGAAGGCCTCGGTCATGGAGCACGGCATCTACAACCAGAACCTGCAGGCGGTGCCGCCGACCGGATCGATCTCCTACATCAACCACTCCACCAGCTCCATCCACCCGGTGGCGTCGAAGATCGAGATCCGCAAGGAAGGCAAGATCGGGCGCGTCTACTATCCGGCGCCCTACATGACCAACGACAACCTCGAGTACTACGAGGATGCCTACGAGATCGGCTACGAGAAGATCATCGACACCTACGCCGCGGCCACCCAGCACGTGGACCAGGGCCTGTCGCTGACGTTGTTCTTCAAGGACTCCGCCACCACCCGCGATCTCAACCGCGCCCAGATCTACGCCTGGCGCAAGGGCATCAAGACCCTCTACTACATCCGGCTGCGCCAGATGGCCCTGGAGGGAACAGAAGTCGAAGGTTGCGTCTCCTGCATGCTGTAGTTCGGTTGCGAACGGGGGCCTCCGGAAGGGGCCCTTTTTCGCATTCCGCGGCCGCTGAGATCGCGCGCTCGCCTACGCTCGAAGCGCAACCCCATCCTGCGCTCTTCCTCGCATCGCGTGCGGTAGGCCGTCAGCGCCTGGAATAGGCTGGGGCAGAAGCGATCCGGTAGTGATGGGAACGACGATGACCGATCTCGGCGGCAATGGGAAGCCGCTCAGGCCGATTCATGACGCGAGTGTGCCGAGCAGCGCTCGAATATACGACTATGTGCTGGGTGGGAAAGACCACTATCAAGTGGATCGGGACGCGGCCGAGAAAGTGATCGCGGCGTTTCCCACCACCCGGGTCGCGGCTCGGCAGAACCGGTCGTTCATGCACCGTGCGGTGAACGCGCTGACCGAGTTGGGCGTGACGCAGTTCCTCGACGTCGGCACCGGTATCCCCACCGAGCCGAATCTGCACCAGGTGGCACAGGCGCCGACGCCCGAAGCGCGGGTGGTCTACGTGGACAACGACCCGATCGTGCTGACCCATGCCCGCGCCCTGCTCACCGGCACGCCGGAGGGCCGCACCGCGTACGTCGACGCCGACCTGAAGGACCCCGCGGCGATCCTGTCCGCGCCCGAACTCCGCGAGACCCTGGACCTGGAGCGCCCGGTGGCGCTGAGCCTGGTCGCCGTGCTGCATTTCCTGACCGACGAGCAGAACCCCTACGGGATCGTCGAGACGTTGATGGATGCACTCGCGCCGGGATCGTTCCTCGTGGTCTCGCACATCACCGCCGACCTCGAACCGGAGATGATGACCGACGCCCTCAACGTGTACCGGCAGAGCGGGGTCTATGCCCAGACGCGCACGCGGGACGAATTCGCCCGGTTCTTCACCGGGTTGGAACTATTGGACCCGGGAATCGTCGTCACCAATCAATGGCGTCCGCAGGGCGAGTCGCCGTCTTGGCTCGACTCGCAGGTGAATTGCTGGAGCGCGGTCGGCCGCAAGGTGTGAGGTCGTGTTGTTCGGCAGCGCCTGCGGCGCTGCGAACGGTCGCTCGTAAGACTCGCTCCGTTGTGGTTGCGTAAGTGGTGAATCGAGCTATTGAGGGCTGGGCCGGGGTTGTGGGGACTCGGCAATGGCGGCCTTCAAAGGAAGCTGCAGTCGCTACGGCTCGGCTGTTGGCGGATATCGCCGGGGTAGGCGTCCCGACGGCTCGGCCGATGGGGACCTTCCCGAGAGGAGGAGTCGCGAGGGCTCGGGCGTAGGCGGACCTTCCCGGGGCAGGAATCACGGAGGCTCGGTGCTCGTGAGTCCTGCCCCGCGTGGTCAGCTCAGGGCCGGGAGCACTTCGCGTTCGAAGAGTTCGATGCCGGAGGTGTCGTAGGCGGCTTCGGGGAAGTTGAAGATGGCGTAGCCGAGGCCGAGATCGCGGACCCGGCGCAGGTTCTCGGCGATCTGCTCGGGGGTGCCGGTGGCGGCGCCGCTGTTGTACAGCTGCTCGAAGTAGGACTTGGCCGCGTCGGCGCCGATGACGGGCGTCAGGCGGGCTTTCAGCGCCTCCAGGCGATCCTCTACTTCGGCCTGCGTGGAACCGATGACGACATTGAAGTTGGAACTGCGGACGATCGCGTCGAAGTCGGTGCCGACGTCAGCGCAGTGCGCGCGCAGCACCTCGGACTTGTGGGTGAACTCGTCGGGATTGCCGCTGAAGTTGGTGTACTGGGCGTATTTCGCCGCGATGCGCAGCGTCTTCTTCTCGCCTCCACCAGCGATCCACAGCGGAATCCCGCCCTGCTGGAGGGGGAGTGGGCGCACGATCGCGCCGTCCACCTGGTAGTACTTGCCGTCGAGGGTGGCCGAACCGGTGGTCCACGCCTGCCGGAAGATCTGCACGCCTTCGTCGAGGCGGCCCAGCCGTTCGCCGGCGGACGGGAATCCGTAGCCGTAGGCGCGCCACTCGTGTTCGTACCAGCCACCGCCGATGCCCATCTCGACGCGTCCGCCGGAGATCAGGTCGACCGTCGCGGCCACCTTGGCCAGGTAGGCCGGGTTGCGGTAGCTGATCGCGGTACACATCTGGCCCAGGCGGATACGCGAGGTGGTCGCGGCGAACGCCGACATCAGCGACCACGCTTCGTGCGTCGCCTCCTCGGTGGGCACCGGAACGGTGTGGAAGTGGTCGTACACCCACAGCGATTCCCACACCGGGTTCGCATCGGCGCGCTGGGCGAGGTCTCGCATCACCCCCCATTGGTCCGCCGGATCGATGCCCACCAGATCGAGCCGCCAACCCTGCGGGACGAAGATGCCGAAGCGCACGAATATCTCCTTCGTGTGTACCCGAAACGGCCGCGGCGAGCGCCGCGGCCTCTATCTCACTGTTACCAGTGCGCCGCGCGCTGGCAACTGTTCGGCGCTCGACGCATCGAATTCACGCGATGTTTCCGGAAGGCTGCACCCACAGAATTCGCTGGCGGTAGGCGGGCGAATGTCGCACGCTGGAAACGTATGAACGAGGAAAGAGGACATCGGGACAAAGAAACGCAGCCTCGGCTCGGCGTCGATTTCGGCCGGGTCATCCAGGGGGCCGCTCTAGCGCCCGGGGACGAGGACACGGTGTTTCTCTCCGGCGGGCTCGAGGAGGCGCTGCGCACGCCGCCCAGCGTGGGCGCTTTCGAGGTATTGCCGCGTCTGGTCCGGCGGTTCGAGGGGCGCGCCTGGGTGATTTCCAAATGTGGCCCGCGGATCGAGCAGCGCACCCGCCAGTGGCTCGACCACCACGACTTCTATAACCGCACCGGGATCGCCCGGGAGAACGTGCGCTTCTGCCGTGCCCGGGCGGACAAGGCGGCGCACTGCGCCGAACTCGGCATCACGCACATGATCGATGATCGCGTCGACGTTCACCGTGCGCTGCGTGACGTAGTGCCGCACCGATTGCTGTTCGGCGCGCAGTCGGAGCCGGTCCCCGAGTGGGTGCGGCACGTCCCGACCTGGGAGGACGCGGAGCGGACCGTGCTGGAGACGATGGATCGGTTTCCGCAGGCGCATCTGTAGTCCGGTGCGCGGGGCCGGGCGCCGGTCTCCGGTTCGAGTGCTCCGGCTCGCGTGCGGTGACCGCACGAAATCGGCCGGGAGCTCGCGCGCCCGGCCGATCGCGTGTTCGTTCCCTACGCGCCGGTGAACTTCTCTCCGGCGACGGACTTCGACGGCTCACCGTCGACGCCGACCGGGATGTCGCCCTCGAGGGTGGTGCGGTACAGCACCCGGGTGACATCGAGGTGGTCCAGATCGCTCGGGGCGAGGTGCGCGGTGACCCGGTTGTCCCAGAACGCGATGCTGCCCTTCTGCCAGCGGAAGCGGACCGTGTAGGCGGGGTGGGTGACCTCGTCGAACAGCAGCTTCAACACCGCGTCGCTCTGGTTCGGGGTGAGCCCGACGATCCGGGTGGTGAAGCCGGGGTTGACGAACAGCGCCCGCTCACCGGTGACCGGGTGCACCCGGACGACCGGGTGCTCGGTGACCAGCGGCGCGGCCGCGACCTTCTTCGCGTAGTCGCTGTCGGAGTTCCAGGCCGGCCTGTTGCCGCCGAAGCGGTGCTCGGCGCGCAGCCCTTCGGCGAAGCGCTTGAGCGACTCGGGCAGGTTCTCGTAGGCGGCGACGAGGTTCGTCCAGCCGGTGTCGCCGCCGCGCTCCGGGGCGATCTCGGCGCGCAGGATGGAGGCCGCGGGCGGGTTGATCAGCGCGGAGACATCGGTGTGCCAGTGGTTGGTGTAGCTGTGCTTGCGCACACCGAACCGCTTCTCGTACAGCCGGCTGTCGACCGCGAGGATCTCCGGGTACTCCGTCGGCGCGTCGTCGTCGTACGGGTGCGACGGCGTGACCGCGCCGAAGCGGCGGGAGAAGGCGATCTGCTGTGCGTGATCGATGTGCTGATCGCGGAAGAACAGCACCTTGTAGGTGTGCAGCGCGTCGGTGATGGCCTCGACCTGCTGGTCGGTCAGCGACTCACGGAGATCGACGCCGGAGATCTCGGCGCCGATGTGCCCGGCGACGGGAGCGACGTGCACCGCGCCATCGGTAGCGGTCGAGACGGGGGATTCGTGTACAGCGGTCATCGGAAGAACTCATTTCGGATCAGAGGATCGGGCCGGCGGCAACCGGAGATGCGGGGTCTGCGGCAAGGCGACAAGCGCTGCCGCAGACGCGCATGAAGTCGACGACGCGACGTTTGGTCAGCGCCTGCACGACGACTGCCTTCCGAGCGCGGGGTGGGCGGGCATGGTTATCAGGCGTTCGCCGGTGCGCGCCACCGCGACAGGCGGCGTTCCAGGGCGACCAGCAGGCCGTTGAAGGCGAGGCCGAGCAGCGAGATGGCGAGGATGCCCGCGTACATGTTCGGGATCGCGAAGTTCTGCTGCGCGGCGGTGATCAGATAGCCGAGACCGGCCCTGGCTCCGAACATCTCGGCGGCCAGCAGCACGAGGATCGAGCTGGCGGCGGCCATCCGCAGGCCGGTGAAGATGGACGGCAGCGCCGCGGGCAGGATCACCTTCTGGAACAGCCGCAACGGCGAGAAACCGAGGGAGGCGGCCGATTTGACGAGCAGCGGATCGACGGTGCGCACGCCGGTGATGGTGTTCAGCAGAATCGGGAAGAAGCTCGCGTAGACGACGATGGCGACCTTCGAGGTCTCGCCGATGCCCAGGATCAGCAGGAACACCGGCAGCAACGCCAGCGCCGCGGTGTTGCGGAACAGTTCGAGAATCGGGTTCAGGAAGTCCGCGACCGGCTTGTACCAGGCGATCGCGATGCCCACCGGAATGCCGGCTACCAACGCGAGCGAGTACCCGGCCAGCGAACGGTTCAGGCTCGCGGAGATGTGGGTCCACATCTCCCCGCTCGCCACCAGGTCGGCGAACGCCTGGGCGACCACCGAGAACGGCGGCAGGAATACCTCGTCCACCAGGCCGAGGGTCGGGGCGAGCTGCCACAGCAGCAGGAACAGGGCGATGACGACGGTCGGTTTGAACGCCCGCCAGGCCAACCGGCTCACCGCGCGGATGGCTTGTGTTCCGGCGGAGGGCGCGGTCTCGGCCCTGCGCACCTGGGCAGGCCGGGCCTGCGCGGCCGCGCTCTCCCGTACCGGCCGCTCGCTCAGCTGAATGGCACTAGACATTGGCCGTCCTCTCGGTGGTGGATTCGACGTCGGCCGTGTGGTCGGACAAGGACTTCAGTTCCAGGCTCGCGGCCCGCTGGACCTCGCTGTGCAGCAGCGTCCAGATCTCGTGGCGGTAATCCCGGAAGCGTTCGGAGGAGCGGATGTCGTCGTCGGTTTCCCGGTCGATCTCGACGTCGACGATGGCCTTGATCCGGCCGGGTCGTGAGGTCAGCACGGCCACCCGCTGGCCCAGGTACACCGCCTCATCGATGCCGTGGGTGATGAACAGGACGGTCTTGCCGGTGGCACGCCAGATGCGCAACAGTTCGTCCTGCAACGACTCCCGGGTCTGCGCGTCGAGCGCGGCGAACGGCTCGTCCATCAGCAGCACCTCTGGATCGAACGCGAGACTGCGCGCGATCGCGACGCGCTGTTTCATGCCGCCGGACAGCTCGTGCGGGTAGCGGTCGCCGAAGCCGGCGAGCCCGACCAGTTCCAGATAGTGCTCGGCGAGTTCGCGGCGCGCCTTGCGGCGTAAACCCTTGGCCTCCAGTCCGAATTCGATGTTGGCCCGGGCCGTCCGCCAGGGCAGCAGCGCGTACTGCTGGAAGACGACGCCGCGATCCAGGCCGGGGCCGGTGATCGGCTTGCCGTCAAGCAGGATCTCACCGGAGCTGGGCTTGCTCAGCCCGCCGAGCAGATCCAGCAGCGTGGACTTGCCCGAACCACTCGGCCCGACCAGCACCAGGAATTCGCCCTCGCGCAGCTCCAGCGAGATGTCGTCGAGTGCGGTGAATCGCTCGCGCGAGCCGCGCACCGCGAACTGCTTGCTCACTCCGGTGAGCGACAGTTTCGTCGCCGTCGTGGTCATTTCGCGGCCACCACCTCTCCGGTCGGGCCGGCCTCCGGCTTGTACTTGCCGTTGGCGTAGGGGTTGAACTTGTTGGTGAACAGATCCGCTGCCTTCAACTTGCCGTTCGGCAGTTCGCCGTTGCGCACCAGCCAGTCGATCCAGATCTGCAGTTCCTTGTCCGCGACCACCGCGCCCGGCACCGGGATTCCGGAGCTGAGCCAGTACGGCACCAAGTTGGTGTTCTCGTTGCGGCCGCGCTTGTTGATGATCTGGGTGAACCGCTCGCGCACCTGCTCGCGGGGCGTCACCTGGAGCCAGCGGATAGCGCGTGCGGTGCCCTGCACGAAGTCCTCCACCGCTTCGGGATTCTTGGCGATGTAGTCGTTGCGGAAGACGTAGGTGCCGTAGTCGAACGTGCCGAAGATGGCTTTGTCGGTGTAGAGCGGGTGGATGCCGCCGCGCCGGAGGGCGGTGTCCCGGAAGACGCTACCCAAGGCCGCGACGTCGACCTGTCCCTTGCGCAGTGCGTCCTCGGTGTTGGCGGGCGGCACGACGATCAGTTGCACCTGCTTGATCTCGTCCTCGGTCAGGCCTTGCTGATGCAGCCACTCCCTGGTGATGAATTCGTGGTGCGCGCCGAGGGTGTTGACCGCGACCTTCTTGCCGATCAGATCGCGCGGCGAGTTGATGCCGGAATCGTCACGCACGTAGTAACCGGTGAACGACTGCTCGTCCGCGCCATAGGAACTGAGCACGGAGGTGACCTTCGCGCCGCCCGCGATCAGCTTGACCACCGCGCCGTTGAACGCGCTGCCGAACTCGACTTGGTTCGTCGCCGCGGCCTGGATATTGGCGGGGCCACTGGTGGTGTCGCCTTCCCAATGCAGGCTGACCTTGCTGAAATAGCCTAGGTCGTCGGCCAATTCGAAGGCGCTCACCTGCCCGGTGGAGCCTTGGTAGCGCAGCACGGTCTTGCCGTCCGCGGTCTTGGCGGGTGCGGACTCGCCGCAGCCGGTGAGCACGGACAGCCCGGTGAGCACCGCTACGGCGGCGGAGAGAGCGCGGGCGACGCGCCGGGACGAGGGGGGGAAAGGCATTGTTGTTCTTTCGAAGACGAGAAGACGCCGTGCGATTCGACGCTCGGCGTCCGGAGACACCACAGCGGGAGCGATGCGGCGGTGGACGACCGTGCGGGTTCCGGTCGGAAACGAGGGCCGCGTTGCCTCAGCGGCAACAGATTCCGTGCGGAACGCGCATGAAGTCGACCGCGCGACGGCGGATCAGGGCGGTGGCTGTCGACACTTCGAAACTTTCGTGAGCTGTACTGGTGCCTGCGGGCGCCGATGTTTCGGCACTTGCCTGGCAAACACTGTCCCGGTTCCCAAGCATGGGAGCAACAGTTCGACGCCGACTGCGTATAACCCTGTTTTACGGCGGCCGATGGACTACGAAGGGGTCAGGCTGACGCGTGCGGTAACGCATCGGCCGATACCGTGCGGCCCGGCTTCCGTAGGGCATCGCCCGGTTCCGGTCGTCCCGGCGGTCGTCGCTTGCGCTGCGGACGAGTCGCGTCGCGGTCTCTCGGTGTGGAGCGGCTTCGGTCACAACACCCTGTCGTAAGGTGATCATCGTCTCCGAAGCGATGTAAGCTGCACGAGGACATTTTCGTGTCCGTGAGATGTTGATCCGAACGGTGCGGATATCCGAGTTCCGCGGCGGCGACGAGAGGGAGGTGGGGTAGCGATGCGCAGCGAACCTCCCAGTCGAAGGCCGCGCGGCGCCGCCCCTTCGCATTCCTAGTCAGGTCGCGACGGCAGGGGCCGGCGCCCGCGGTGTGAATTTCGAGCTCTCCGTTCACTCACGCATGTGCTGAGGTCCTCTCATGTCGCAGACCGACATCATCGAAGTACGTCCGACGCTGTCCGAATCCCTCCAGGACATCGTCGAAACCCGCCGCGTGGACGCCGCGCTGGACTGGCTCGGCAACCACCCGCCGCACGTCATCGCCGATCAACTCGCCCGGATGGACGCCGTGCGGGCCGGGATGGCGTTCCGCCTGCTCGACAAAGACCTGGCGCTGGCCGTCTTCGAGGAACTCGAGCCGGTGGACCAGCAGCAGATCCTGCAGGGGCTGCGCGATCAGAGCTTCCGCGACCTGGTCGAGGGCATGGCGCCCGACGACCGCGCCCGAATGCTGCGCGAGGCGCCCGCCAAGGTCGCCAAGAAGGCGCTGGCCGGGCTGAGCCCGCGCGAGCGGCGGATGACCGCGAGCCTGCTCGGCTACCCGGAGGGGTCCGCGGGGCAGTACATGACGCCGGAGGTGGTGGCGCTGCCGCGTGACCTCACGGTGGCCGAAGCGCTCGGCATGGTGCGGGCCAAGGGCGGCAACGCCGAGACGGTGTACACGCTGCCCGTCGTCGACGCGGGCAGGCGGCTGACCGGCATCGTCGAGCTGCGCGAACTGGTGCTCAGCAAGCCGGAGACGATGGTGTCGGAGCTGGTCGTCACCGAACCCGCCTTCGCGCGCGCCACCGACGCCGCGGAGAAGGCCGCCCGCTTGATGCGCGAGACCAACGACATCAACCTGCCGGTCGTGGACAGCGAGGACCGGCTGGTCGGCCTGCTGACCATCGATGACGCGGTCGAGGTGATCGAGGCTGCCGACAGCGAGGACGTCGCGTTGCAGGCGGGGTCCGCGCCGTGGGAAGGCCACTACATGGCCGCCGGGGTGTTCCAGCTGGCCCGCTACCGCGCGCTGTGGCTGCTGCTGTTGCTGTTCGCGGCGACCCTCACGGTGAGCGTGACCGACTTCTTCGAGGGCACCTTGCAGCAGGCGGCGCATCTGGCGCTGTTCATCCCGCTGCTGATCGGCGCGGGCGGCAACGCGGGCGCGCAGGCCGCCACCGCCTGCGTGCGTGCGGTGGCGGTCGGCGAGGTCCGGGTGTCGGACCTGTTCCGGGTGATCTGGCGGGAATGCCGGGTAGGTCTGGTGCTGGGCTCACTGCTGGCGTCCGTCGGCCTGGCGATCGGGGCCTTGTTCGTCGGTCCGCGCATCGCTCTGGTCGTCGGGATCACGCTGGTCCTGATCTGCGGCTGGGCCGCCACCATCGGCGGCACCATGCCCCTGCTGGCCAAGAAGCTGCGCATCGACCCCGCGGTCGTCTCCGCCCCGATGGTCACCACCCTGGTCGACGCCACCGGTCTGATCATCTACTTCACGACGGCCAAACTGGTCCTCGGTATCTGAGGGCGCGGTGTGCTCGACGATCGCCCTACGGAAAGAGCGTGAGTACTTGGCGCACAACATCTTCGAGGGCCGCGTCAGCCTTGCCGGTGAGCGAGATGGCGGGTAGGCGCGGCCCGAGCGAAGCGCGGTTCTCCGATGCGAGCGGCGGTCCGACCGCGACGTTGTAGAACCGCAGTTCGTCGGCGGCATCTCGGTAGACGGTGCGGTCGCCGACGGTGAAAGCCGGACTGCCCGCGGTGACCAGCGACTCCGCGCTGTATTCGTAAGCGAGACGAATCTCGTCGCCGTGATACGAGAACGTACAGCTGGAGACCCGCTCTCGCGCGGGGTCCGCCGTGACGCCGAGCCGCGGCAGCACCGCGCAGGGGTCGGCGCCGGTCAGCACGGTGGTGATCGTCTCCGCCGCGCTGCCCTGTCGTGGCTCCCGCTTCCATTCGGATACCGCCGTGGCGATCAGTGACTTGGCGATCGGGCACGGCTCGACCCCCAAGGGCGTGTCCACCGCCAGGCCGATCGCGGCGAAGGAGGGGAAGCGTGCGGTGGCCGAACAGGAGCGCTGGACGAGTTGCCCGGCCTGTTCGGCGCTCAGTGTGTCCTTGTCCGCCAGCAAGGTGATGGTCACGTCGCCGAGTCGCTCGGTGGTACCTCGATCGTTCTTCACTTCCGGCGCCGGTCCCGCCATGGTCCAGTGGACGGATTTTCCCTTGTAGCGTTCCGAACTGTCGAGTTCGGCCCGGCACGAGTTCAGCCCGTCGGTGCCGACGGTGCGCAATTGCCCGACTTCGGCCAGTTCGGCTCGTGGCAGCAACGCGCAGGTGTCCATCGCGCGCATGCGGCGCAGCACTTCCAGACGCTGGTCGTCGGTCTGCGGCACGGTGGACCAGAAGGATCCGTCACCGGTCTGCGGAGTCGCCGCCGGACTGTCGTCCTGACACGCGGCAGCGGTCAACAGCACCGCCGCGATCAGAGCCAGTCGTCGGTACATCGAGAAACCCCCTCTTCGGATCGAAATACAGCTGTGGCGCAGAGTCCTCGCCGCCGGGTCGGCGATCGGAGACAAGGCGAGGGCCCGGCATCGCTGCCGGGCCCCGTTGTCCCACACCATAACTGATGGTTCAGAACTCCCAGTCTTCGTCCTCGGTGTTGACGGCCTTGCCGATGACGTAGCTCGAGCCCGAGCCGGAGAAGAAGTCGTGGTTCTCGTCGGCGTTGGGGGAAAGCGCCGAGAGGATGGCCGGGTTCACCTCGGTTTCGTCCTTGGGGAACAGGCCCTCGTAGCCGAGGTTCATCAGCGCCTTGTTGGCGTTGTAGCGCAGGAACTTCTTCACGTCCTCGGTGAGGCCGACCTCGTCGTAGAGGTCCTGGGTGTAGTCGACCTCGTTGTCGTAGAGCTCGAACAGCAGCTCGAAGGTGTAGTTCTTGAGCTCGTCGCGCTCGGCTTGGGTGACCTGCTCCAGGCCCTTCTGGTACTTGTAGCCGATGTAGTAACCGTGGACCGCTTCGTCCCGGATGATCAGCCGGATCATGTCGGCGGTGTTGGTGAGCTTGGCCCGCGACGACCAGTGCATGGGCAGGTAGAAGCCGGAGTAGAACAGGAAGCTCTCCAGCAGCGTGGAGGCGACCTTGCGCTTGAGCGGATCGTCGCCCCGGTAGTACTCCAGCACGATCTCGGCCTTGCGCTGGAGGTTGCGGTTCTCCTCCGACCAGCGGAACGCCTCGTCGATCTCGCGCGTGGAGCACAGCGTGGAGAAGATTGAGCTGTAGCTCTTGGCGTGTACCGACTCCATGAACGCGATGTTGGTGAGCACCGCCTCTTCGTGCGGGGTGAGCGCGTCCGGGATCAGGCTCACCGCGCCGACCGTGCCCTGGATGGTGTCCAGCAGGGTCAGGCCGGTGAAGACCCGCATGGTCAGTTGCTTCTCGTCGGCGGTCAGGGTGTTCCACGACGGAATGTCGTTGGAGACCGGGACCTTCTCCGGCAGCCAGAAGTTGCCGGTCAGCCGGTCCCAGACCTCGGCGTCCTTTTCGTCGGGAACCCGATTCCAGTTGATGGCCGACACCCGATCGATCAGTTTCATCCTGCCTCCACGCCTTTCCCGAGCACCTGTCGTCACGGAATGTCTACCCTCGGGACACTACTCCTTGTGGCCGACATGTCCGCTCAGCACAACACCTTGTGTCGCCGCGGCAGGCGTCTACGTCGGGAAGAATGCTGTGACGCGCCGCGCGCGGCCCCCTATTGTGCGGCAAGCGGTGAGCCGCCGTGGCTCGGCCCCTGGCCCGTGGCGGTCGGGCGCGGGGGCCGCCGGTCACCGCGGCGGGCGACCGCCGGGTTCGCTGCGCGGCTCAGCGCCTGCTGGCCCTGCGGTAGCCGATGCTCGCGGGCACCGCGAACACGACGATCGCGCCGAGCGACCACACGGCGGTGAGGGTGAGCGGGCGCGCGAGCGGCCCGCCGTAGGCGAGCGCGCGCATGGCGTCGACGCCCACCGACATGGGTTGGTTGTGCACCACCGGCTGGATCCATTTCGGGAAGGCGACCAGCGGCACGAAGCCGGTGCTGAAGAACATCATCAGTGAGGTGAGGATCGTGATGCTCTCCACCAGAGTCGATTTCGCGGTGAACACGGCGACCGAGGTGACGATGGTGGCGAAGGCCACGCCGAAGAACGTCGGGAGGAACAGGAAGACGATCGTCGCCGCGACACCTTCGTGGAAGCGGAATCCGAGCACGAAGCCCACCAGCACGACGGAGACGGTGCACGCGAAAATGCGGCAGCCCTCGGCGAGCACCCGCGAGGCGAGTCCGGAGGCACGGTGCACGGGCAGCACCCAGAAGCGGGCGAGCAGGCCCGCGTCGCGTTCGCGGCCGAGCAGGACACCTCCCGCGACCGCGCCGGAGAGCGCGCCGACCAGAGCGACCAAGGGCACCGAGCCGTACAGCGCGCTCTCGCCGGTGAACTTCCGGATCTGCCCGCCGATGACGGTGTTCAGCATGATCAGCAGTAGGCACGGGATGATCAGCGTCTCCAACAGCGTGACCGGGTTGCGCGCCCAGCGCAGCAGCAGTCGATGGGTCTGGATCAGCGTGTGCCGCACCAGTGCCGACCCCGATATCTCCGAGCCGGTGAGCAACTCGTCCGAGTGTTCGGTCAACAGCGCCATCACGCCCTCCTCGAGCTCAGCCGCATCGACAGCAGGATGGAGCTGGCCAGATAGCCCAGCGCCCAGACCAACGGCGGACCCATCAGCGACCAGGTCACCTCACCCGCGTTCGGCCCCTTGTCCCCGGCCAACGCCCGCAAGGCGATGGCCCACTGCGACACCGGCTGATTGCGCACGAACGGCTGCACCCATTCCGGGAACTGATCGGCAGGCGCGATCCCGGTGGACAGCATGCCCAGGATCAGCGGCGGCAACACCAGCGCCTGCGCCGTCGCCTCCGGGTTGTGCGACAAGGTGCCGATCACATCCCCGCCCCAGATCAGCGCGATCCCGACGAGCACCGAGAACAACACGAAGCCGACTGTGTGGGCGGGGCTGAGGTAGAAGCGGAACCCGATGACGTATCCACAGATCAACCCGCTGATCAAGGCGATGATCAGGCGGAAGACGCTGCCGGCGAGGCGCGCGGTGACCGGGACCAGCGGGCCGATCGGCATCGAGCCGAAACGCCGGTTCAGCCCGGCCACGGAGTCGGTGGCGGCGCGGAAGGCCGCCGAGACTGCGGTGAACGCGGCGGCCTGCAGGATGACCAGCGGCATCATGTACTGCGCGTAGCTGCTGAACCCCGTGCCGATGACGGTCATGATGGTCTTCAGCGGGATGAAGAAGCTGGCGGTGAACGTCACGGGCGCGAGCACCGAGGTGAGCACCTCGCCGGTTCGCATCGACGGTGCGATCAACCGGGTGGTCAGCACCCACCACTGCTGCGGCCGCAGCGGCGTGGCACGGGTCTGGCTGAGCCAGGTCGCCGCCGCCGTCACGACGCGGCCTCCCGCCGTGCGATCTCTTCCGTCGTCGCCAGATGCCCGGTCAGCTGGAGGAATACGTCGTCGAGCGAGGGGCGACGCAGTGCGACGTCCACGAGATCGAAACCCGCGCTGTCCAGCCTGCGCAGCGCCTCCAGCAGTGTCTTCGCACCGTCCGGGGCCGGTATGGCGATCCGATCGGAATCGGGACCGAGCGCGTCCCGATTCTCCTGCGGCAACAGGTGGCCCAGCGCGGCGGCGATAGCGGGCAGGTCCCGCAGATTCAGCGGCACCACCTCGCAGTAGCTGCCGCCGGTGCGCGCCTTCAACTCGTCGGCGGTGCCCTGGGCGATCACCACGCCGTGATCGATGACGATGATCCGGTCGCTGAGCGCGTCGGCCTCCTCCAGGTACTGGGTGGTGAGCAGGGTGGTGATGCCCGCCTTCTTGAAGCCGGCGACCAGATCCCACACCCCTTGCCTGCTGCGCGGATCCAGGCCGGTGGTCGGCTCGTCCAGGAACACCACGTCGGGCCGCACGACCAGACCGCAGGCGATGTCGATGCGCCTGCGCATGCCGCCGGAGTAGGTGCCGACCCGGCGGCCCGCCGCGCGTTCGAGGTCGAACTCGGCGAGCAGTTCGTCCGCGCGGGCGCGGGCGGTCCGCTTGCGCAGGCCCATCAGCCTGCCGAACATCACCAGGTTCTCGTAGCCGCTGAGCATGTCGTCCAGCGCGGCGTACTGGCCGGTCAGCATGATGCTGCGGCGGACAGCCGCGGGATCGGCCAGCACGTCGTACCCGGCGACCGTCGCCCGGCCGCGATCCGGCCGGACCAGCGTGGACAGCACGTTCACCATGGTGGTCTTGCCCGCGCCGTTCGGTCCCAGAATGCCGAGCACCTCGCCCGGCTCGGCCGCGAAGTCGACTCCGCGCAATGCCTTGACCGCGCCGAAGGATTTCTCGATCCCTTCGACTACGACTCCTTGGTCGGAATTCATCCTCGGCCTCCCAGATGTGCATCGAGCACGCGCGCGACGACCGGCAGCACGTGCGGCGCGGTCAGTTCGTCGTGGGTCGCCTCGATGTCGTGGTTGATGATCTCGCCGGTCACGTACGGCCCCCAGCCGTCCGGACCGAAGATGTCGGAGGTGTCGACGATCGCGCTGAAGTACACGATGTCGCCGTCGAACACCGGACGGCGGTAACCGGTTCTGGTCCGCGCGGCGGCGTTGTAGGACGCGGCCATGCGCTCGAGCGTCGCGGCGTCGATCAGCGACACGCCGAGCCGTTCGCGGATCAGATCGGCCGCCTGCTGCGCGGTCGCGTCCGCGGGGACGTCGTGGATGCCGAACACCGCGCCGAAGGTGTTCACGAACGAGCCCGCGGTGAGCCGTTCGATACTGTCGCCGTCGATGTCGGCGGTGTCGGCGTCCAGCAGCGCGACCACGCCCACCTCGGCGCCTTCGGCCTTCAGCTTCGCCGCCGCCGCGTGGGCGATGAGGCCGCCGAACGACCAGCCGAGCAGGTGGTACGGCCCCTCGGGTTGCAGGGCACGGATCTCCCGCACGTACCGCTCGGCGAACTCGTCGATCGAGCGCGCGGGCGGTTCGTGGCCGCCGAGGTCGGGCGCTTGCAGCCCGTAGATCGGGCGGCCGGGTGCGAGCGCGTCGGCGAATCCCAGGTACGTCCAGGACATCCCGGACGACGGGTGGATGCAGAACAGCGCGGGTTGCTCGCCCCCGAGCCGGATCGGCAGCACCACGTCCAACCCGAGGCCGCCCGCCGCGGGCACGGCCGGAGACGCCGTGGCCGCCGCTTCTTCCTCGGCGGCGGTCCGCGCCGCCGGGGTATGGGCGAACCGGGCCGCGGCGCTCAGGGCGTCGATCCACAGATCGGCCAGTTCGGCGACCTCGTCCTGGTCGAGCAGCGTGGACGGGAAGCCGAAGCTCGCCCGCAACCGGTCGCCGATCACGACCGCGTTCACGTCGATCGCCGATTGCAGCGGCACGCCGGGGTCTTCGGCGACGTGCACGTCGCCCAGTTCGTCGGTCGGCAGCCAGCCCAGGCCCTCGAGTCCGGCCGGGATGTCTCCGGTGGAGTACCGGCCCAGGTAGTTGAAGCCGACCCGGCCCGGCAGCCGCCGCGGCAACTGCCGCGCGGTCTCGGCGTTGAGATAGCGCAGCAGGCCGAAGCCGATGCCTTTGTCGGGCACCGCGAGCAATTGGTGCTTCACGGCGCGGATCGCGGCGCCCAACGCGGGTCCACCGGCCAGCGCGTCGTCGATGTCGATCTGTGCCAGATCGAGGCGCACCGGGTAGATGCTGGTGAACCAGCCGACGGTGCGGGACAGATCGGCGCCGGGCACCACTTCTTCCTGACGGCCGTGACCTTCCAGGCGCAGCAGCGCCGACGGGTCACCGGCGCGCCAGCGCACCAAGGCCAGCGCCAAGGTGGCCAGCAGCGTGTCGTTGACGCTGCCCTGGAACAAGCCGGGCAGGGTGGTGAGCAGCGCGGTGGTGACCTCGGCGGACACCTCTCGCTCGACCATGCGCAGCGTGCCGGTCCGGTCGACGGCGGGATCGAGTTCCCGGCCCCCGATCAGCGGGTCGGGTCCGGCGAGCACGTCGTGCCAGTACGCCAATTCGGCGACCCGCTGTTCGGAGTGCGCCTCCTCGGTCAGCGCGTGGGCCCACCGGCGCATCGAGGTTCCGGTCTCCGCCAGCACCGGGGTGGCGCCCGCCGACACCTGGGCCCACGCGGCCACCAGGTCCGGGATCAGGATGCGCCAGGACACCCCGTCGATCACCAAGTGGTGCGCCAGCACGATCAACCGGCCCGATCGGGTGCGCGAGCCCGCGTCGCCGACCGGGTCGAGCCAGATGAATTGCAGCACCGTGCCGTTGGCCGGGTCGAGCCGGTCGGCGGCGGCGTCCAACTCCGTCATGGCGAACTCGTGCAGTTCGATCGGGTCGACGGCGGTGAACTCGACGCGGTGCACCAGCGCGTCCACGTCGACCGATCCGGGGGAGCCGACCAGTATGCGCGGCCCGTCCGCGCCGTCGGTCACCAGCCGGGCGCGCAGCATGTCGTGCCGGTCCACCGCGGCGGCGAGCACGGTGACGATCTGCGACCGCTCGATGCCGACCGGTAGCTCCAGGACCGCCGTCTGGGCGAAGCGGTCGTGGTTTCCGCCGCGCTCCAGCATGTAGTGCGCGATCGGCGTGAGCGGCAGTTCGCCGACGCCGCCGCCGGGCAGCTCGTCCAACGTCACCGCGGCGCCCGCCGCGTCGACGGCCGCGGCCAGCGCCGCCACCGTGCGGTGCTCGAACACCTGCAGCGGGGTGCAGGTGATGCCCTGCTGCTTGGCGCGCGACACCAGCTGGATCGCCAGGATGCTGTCGCCGCCCAGCGCGAAGAACGAGTCGTCGGCGCCCACCAGCGCCACCCCCAGCAACTCGCCGAAGATCGCGGCCAGCTGCTGTTCGGTCGGCGTTTCGGGCGCGCGGTACTCGGTGCGGTCGGCGCGGAACTCCGGCGCGGGCAGCGCCTTGCGGTCCAGCTTGCCGACCGCGTTGAGCGGGATCTCGTCCAGCACGACGAACGCCGAGGGCACCATATAGCCGGGCAGGATGTCGGCGGCGAAGGCGCGCACCTTCGCCACGTCGAGCTCGGAGCCGGGCGTGCGGACCAGGTAGGCGGCCAGCGCGGTGGCCCCGGTGGGGCCGGGTACGCCGAGCGTCACCGCGAAGTCCACGCCGTCGGCGCGGCCGAGCACCGCGTCGATCTCGCCCAGCTCGATCCGCTGTCCGCGCACTTTGACCTGGAAGTCGGTGCGGCCCAGGTACTCCAGTTCGGGTCCGGAGTCGCCGCGGATCCAGCGCACCAGATCGCCGGTGCGATACATCCGTTCACCCGCCGTGCCGAAGGGACCGGCGACGAAGCGGGCAGCGGTCAGACTCGGCCGCGCGTGGTACCCGCGCGCCAGCGACGGCCCGGCGAGATACAGCTCGCCCGCCACGCCGAACGGGACCGGGCGCAACCGGTCGTCGAGGACCAGCACCTGCGCGCCCTGCACCGGCGCGCCGATGGTTACCGGGGCGCCCACCGCCAGCGGCGCCGAACCTGTTGCCCAGATAGTCGATTCGGTGGGTCCGTACAGGTTGACCATGGTGCGTCCGGTGGCCCAGCGCTCGACCAGTTCCGCGCCGACCGCCTCGCCTGCCACCGCGAGCACCCGGACGCTGGTCACCTCGGCGGGGTCGAGGGTCGCCAGCGCGGATGGCGTGATCACCATGTGGCTGACCTGTTCGGTGTCGATCAGCTCCGCCAGCGCGCCGCCGCCGAACACCTCCGGCGGTGCCACGACCGACGCGCCGCCGGAACCGAACGCCATGATCGCCTCGAACACCGACGCGTCGAAACTCGGTGACGCCACCTGCAGCACCCGGGAGCGCTCGTCCAGGCCGAGCGAAACTCGTTGCGCTGAAACAAGATCCGCGATGCCACGATGGGATACCGAGACGCCCTTCGGTGTGCCGGTGGAGCCGGAGGTGTAGATCATCCACGCCGCGTTGTCCGGCCGGATGGGGCCCGGCAGCTCACGCTCGCCCAGCGGCCGGCTGCTCGCGGCGCTCCACCGCTCGACGAGCGCGAGGTCGTCGAGCACCAGCCAGTTCGTGCTGTCGGGCAGCATGGGCCGGAACACGGCGAGGGTCAGCCCGAGCGTCGCGCCGGAGTCGGTGAGCATGTGATCGATGCGCTCGACCGGGTGCTTCGGATCGACCGGAAGGAACGCCGCCCCCGCTTTCGCCGCGGCCCACATGCCGATGAGCAGTTCCGGCGAACGCGGCAGCCCCAGCGCGACCACGGTTTCCGGACCGCCGCCCGACTCGAGCAACACTCGGGCCAGGCGATTGGCGTGCGCGTCGATCTCGGCATAGGTGGTGGTCTGCCCGTCGGACACCAAGGCGATGCGGTCCGGGTACCGCCGCACGGTCTCGGCCAGCAGGTCCGGCAGGATCGTGGTCGCCGCCGCGGCGGGGCCACGCACGGGTACCAACGTGGCCCGTTCGGTGTCGTCGAGAATGTCGATATCGGCGATGCGTACCTCGGGCCGCGCCAGCACCGCAGCGAGCACGCGCCGCCACCGGGTGGCGAACGCGGCCACCGTCGCCTCGTCGAACAGATCCGTGGCGTAGGTCAGCACGGCCTCGATGCCCGCCGGACCGCCTGCGGCGAAGCGCTCGCGCAGATCCAAGGTCAGGTCGAACTGGGAGGCGTCGCGCTCGAAGTCCTCCACCTCGAACCGCAGGCCGGGCAGTTCCAGCACGGGTTCGACGAAGTTCTGCAGCGACAGCGAGACCTGGAACAGCGGGTGGTGCGCGGTCGAGCGAGCCGGATCCAGCACCTGGACCAGCCGCTCGAACGGCACGTCCGCGTTGGCGAAGGCGTCCAGGTCAGTGGACCGGACGGTGTCCAGGAACGCGGCGAAGCCCGCGCCCGGATCGACCGGGGTGCGCAGTGCCAGGGTGTTGACGAACATGCCGACGAGCTGGTCCAGCGCTTCCTCGCCGCGTCCGGCGACCGGGGTGCCGATCAGCACGTCGTCGGTGGTGGCGAGGCGCGCGAGCAGCACCGCGAGCGCCGCGTGCACCACCATGAACGGGCTGACGTGGTGCGCGGTGGCGAAATCCACCAGCGCTCGGTGCGTCTCGGCGTCGACGGTGAAGCCGAAGTCGGCGCTGTGCATGGTCTGCACCGCGGGGCGTGGCCGGTCGGAGGGCAGTTCCAGCACGTCGGGCGCGCCGGCCAGGGTCGCGCGCCAGAACTCGATCTGCCGCGCCGCCAACGATTCCGGATTCGCCTCGTCGCCGAGCACCTCGCGGTGCCACAGCGCGAAATCGGCGTACTGCACCGGCAGCGGGACACGGACGGCGTGCCCGCCCGCGGACCGTTCGGAGTAGGCGGCGACCAGGTCGGCGGCCAGTGGCGCCATCGACGCGCCGTCGGCGCTGATGTGGTGCACCACCAGCACGACGACGTGCACCGGCGGCGTGGCGGCGGCGATCTCGCCGGAACTCGCGGTGTAACTCGATGAGACCGGTGCGGTCGCGCTCACGGGCCCGGACGAGATCGGCGCTTCGCCGGTGGAAGGGGCCGACGACACCGGTCCCGCACTCGCGGAGGGCTCGACGTCGCCGTGGATCCGGAACAGGCCGACCCGCAGCGGCGGCTGGGTGGCGAGATCGAAGCCGGTTCCCGCCAATTCGGCGATCCGCTCCCGCAGTTCCGCGCCGTCCTCGGTGTCGGTCACCGGCATCGCTGGCACGGCCACGTCGGCGTCGACCACGACTTGACGCGGCCCTTCCGCGTCGGCGGGGTAGAGCGTGCGCAGGCTCTCGTGCCGGTCCACGACGTCGACGAGCGCCGCGCGCAGCGCATGGACGTCCAGCTCTCCGGTGAGCCGCAGTGCCACCGCGATGTTGTAGGCGGCGGAAGCCGGATCCATCCGATTGAGCACCCACATGCGCTGTTGTGCGGGAGACAGCGGAACCCGGTCCGGCCGGATGCGGGGCGCGAGGCCGAACCCGCCCGGCGCGGCGCCGGTGGCGGGCACCACCCGGGCGGAGAGCTGGGCCACGGTCGGCGCGTCGAACAGATCACGCAGCGCGATCCGCGAGCCGAGCGCCGCGTTCACTCGCGCCACCACCTTGGTCGCGCTCAGCGAGTTGCCGCCGAGTTCGAAGAACGACTGGTCGACGCCGACGCGCTCCCGTTCGAGCACTTCGCCGAACACGGCGGCCACCGCCTCCTCGACGGGTCCGCGGGGCGCGAGGTAGGGCCGGTGGCTGTCGGAGAAGTCCGGCGCCGGAAGGGCTTTGCGATCCAGCTTGCCGACCGGGGTGAGCGGGATAGTCTCCAGTACGACGAGGTAACCGGGCACCATGTAGCCCGGCAGTTCGGCGGCCACCTGCGCGCGCAGCCGCTCGACGTCAAGCCGCGCGCCTTCGACGGGCAGCACGTAGGAGACCAGCACGGTCGTCCCGGCGGGGCCGGTGCGCCCGATGGTCACCGCGTATTCGACCTCGTCGTCGCGGGAGAGCACCGCGTCGATCTCGCCCAGCTCGATGCGCAGGCCGCGGATCTTGACCTGGAAATCGCTGCGGCCCAGGTACTCCAGCTCGGGACCGGCGCCGTTGTCGACCCAGCGCACCATGTCGCCGGTGCGGTACATCCGCTCGCCGGGTTCGCCGAAGGGGTCGGCGACGAACCTGCTCGCGGTCATCTCGAACCGGTTGAAATAGCCGCGCGCGAGCGCGGGACCCGCGAGGTACAGCTCACCGGGCACTCCCATGGGCACGGGACGCAGCCAGGCGTCCAGCACCACGGTGTCCGCGCCGCGGATGGGGCCGCCGATCGTGATCGGCTCGCCGCTGACGAGTTCGCCCGGCCCGGTCGCCCAGATGCTGAACTCGGTGGGGCCGTACAGGTTCACCATCCGCCTGCCCGGCGCCCACCGCTCGATCAGCTCCGGCGTCGCCGCCTCGCCCGCGACCGCGAGGACGCGCAAGTGTTCCAGCCCGGCGGGTTCCATGGTGGCCAGCGCCGACGGCGTGATCACGGCGTGGGTGACGCGCTGGGTGCGCAGCAGCGTCTCCAGTTCCGTCCCGCCGTAGACATCCGGCGGCGACACCACCAGCCTGCCGCCCGCGCCGTGCGCGATGAGCAGTTCGAACACCGAGGCGTCGAAACTCGGCGAGGCCACTTGCAGCGCGCTGGTGGTGTGGTCGAGCGCGAGCGTCTCCCGTTGCGCGGTTACGAGATTCGCGATGCCGCGATGGCTGAGCAGCACGGCCTTGGGCTTGCCGGTGGAGCCGGAGGTGTAGATCAGGTACGCCGTCTGATCGAGGTCGATCGGGCCGCCGCGCTCCTCGTCGGTGATCGGCGCTTCGGACACCGTCATCACCCGGCGGATGGTGTTCAGGTCGTCGAGCAGCAGCCAGTCGATCGTGCCGGGAAGCGTCTCGCCGGTCGCGGTGACCGTCACGCCGATCGGGGCCTTGGAGTCGCTGAGCATATGCTCGATGCGTTCCACCGGGTAGTTCGGGTCCAGCGGAGCGAACGCCGCGCCGGTCTTGGCCAGCGCCCACACGGCGACCACCGACTCCAGCGAACGGGTGAGCGCCAGCACGACGAACACCTCCCGCCCGACGCCGCGGCGCAGCAGTACCCGGGCGAAGCGGTTGGACCAGGCGTCGAGTTCGGCGTAGGACATGGTGAGCTCGCCCGCGGTGATCGCGATCGCGTCCGGATCGATGCGCGCGCCCGCGGTGAGCAGCTCGGGCAGCGTGGCGGGCGGCACGGACTCCGGGCCGCGTACCGGCGCCAGCGCGGCGCGCTCGGCGTCGTCGCAGTATTGCAACTGGGAGACCAGCGCGTGCGGGTTGTCCCCGAGTTGGGTCAGCAGCCGGACGAAGCGATCCAGCAGCGGCCGGGCCTCCTCCGCCGGAAGCTGGTCGGCCATGTACTTCAGCGTGATCCGCAGCGTGTCCCGGCCGTCGTCGCCGCGCAGCGGGATGACCATGAGGTTCAGCGGGTACGGCGTCGCGTCGGTGCCCTCCACGTCGAGCACCCGCATGCCCGCGATGTCCAGCGCCTGCGACAGCGCTTCGCGGTCGATGGGATAGGACTCGAATACGGTGAGCGTGTCGAACAATTCGGCGAGGCCGACCGCCTGGTGGATGGCGGCCAATCCGACGTGCTGATGGTCCATCAGCCGCGCCTGCTCGGCCTGCACGCGCGCGAGCAGGTCGGCGACCTTTTCCGCCGGATTCAGCCGCACCCGCACCGGCAGCGTGTTGATGAACAGGCCGACCATCTCCTCGACCCCGGCCAGCTCCGGCGGCCGTCCCGAGACCGTGCCGCCGAACACCACGTCGGTGCGTCCGGTGAGCATGGCCAGCAGCATCGCCCACGCGGCCTGCACCAGGGTGTTCACCGTCGCGCCCGCTTCCCGGCCCGTGGCCTCCAGCCCGGCGACGGTGTCGCGGGCCAGGTCGACGGAGGTCATGCCGGTTTCGGTCGATTCGATCCCGGCGAGGGTGGGCACCGCGCGGGTCGGCGTGTCGACACCGGCCAGCGACTCGGTCCATGCGGCGAGGGATTCCGCGTCGTCCTTGGTCTCCAACCAGGTCAGGAACTCGCGATAGGAATGCGCGGGCGGCAGGGCCGCGGCGTCACCGTCGGTGACGTAGAGGGTGAGCAGTTCGCGTACCAGCAGCGGCGTCGACCAGCCGTCCAGCACCAGGTGGTGGTTGGTCAGCACGAAACGGTAGGTGTCCGGGGCGATCCGGATGAGCGTGCAGCGCAGCAGCGGGGGCCGGGTGAGCTCGAACCGGGTGCGGGCGTCCACCGCGATCAACCGGTCGACTTCCCCGGCGCGCTCGGTCTCGCCGGCGATACCGCTGAGATCCGCTTCCCGCCAGTCGATCTCGGCGTCGGCCAGGACGAGCTGGCGCGGGCCGTCCTCGGTCTCGACGAAGGCGACGCGCAGGTTCTCGTGGCGGGTCACCAAAGCCTGTGCGGCGCGGCGCAACCGGGCCGCGTCGACGGTGCCTGCCAAGGTCAGCAGCGACTGCACCGTGTAGCCGTCGGCGGTGTCGGAATCGTAGAGCGCGTGGAAGAGCAGGCCGTACTGCAGTGGCGAGAGCGGCCACACGTCGGCGAGGTTCGGGTAGGCGCGCTCCCAGTCGTCGATCTGCGCCTGTGTGACGGTGACCAGATCGAAGTCCGACGGTGTGCGTCCGCCCGCGCTCGCGGACGCGACATGCCGAGCCAGCGCGCCGAGCGCCTGCTCCCACAGCGCGGCGAGTTCGCCGAGATCCGCCTCCTCGAAAAGCCGTCCGGCGTAGCCCCAGGTCACCTCGAGTCCGGCATCGGTGAGCACGGCGTTGATGTCGACCGCGGCGGCCAGCGGCGCGCGGTCGTCCTGGGTCGCGGCGAACCGGCGCGGCAGCCACGGTTCCGCGTCGCCGCCGGTGGACGCGCGCCCGAGGTAGTTGAAGCTGATCTGCGGGGTGGGCGCGTCCGCGAGCGCCGCCGCCGTGCTCGGAACCAGGTAGCGGAGCATCCCGAATCCGACGCCTTTGTCCGGCAGCGCGCGCAGCTGTTCCTTGGTCGCCTTGATCGCGGCGCCCGCCGCGGCCCCGCCCGCGAACGCGTCCGCCACGTCGATGCCGGTCAGATCGACCGCGACGGGGTAGACGCTGGTGAACCAGCCCACCGTGCGCGCCACGTCGGCGCCCGGCAGGACGGTTTCCGCGCGGCCGTGGCCCTCCAGCGTGAACAGCGTGGAGCTGCGCTCGCGCCACCGTGCCACCGCCAGCGCGAGGGCTGCCAGCAGCACGTCGTCGGCGCCGCAGTGGAAACGATCAGGCGCGGTGGTGAGCACGGACTGCGCGATGTCCGGCGGTACGACGGTCGTCAGGTGCGCCATGGAGCTCACCACATCGACGGCCGGGTCCATCAGCGCCGAGCCGAGCGCGGGGTCGGGTGTCGCCAGGACACGTTGCCACAACGGCAGTTCGCCGGTGCGCGAGGCCGCGTGCTCGCGCTGGCCGTGCGCCCAGCGCCGGAACGAGGTGCCGACCGGAGCGAGCTCGGCGCCCAGCGCGGCGGTGGCGAGGTCCGGCAGCAGGATCCGCCAGGAAACGCCGTCGGTGACGAGGTGGTGCAGCACCAGCCACAGCAGCGGGGCGGCGTCGGCACGCTCGATCCACACGAATCGCGCGACCACGCCGGCCTCCGGGTCGAGCAGGTCGGCGGCGCGCTGCAACGCACGCTCGCAGGTCGCGTCGAGATCAGCGTCCGCGGGCACGATTTCGAGCAGGGCGCCCGCGTTCACCGCACCGGGCTCGGCGACCACCCAGTTCCAGCCGTCGCCGGTGCGGCGCAGCGTCGAACGCAGCAGGTCGTGCCGGTCGAACAGCGCTGCGAGCGCGGCGACGAGATCCGTGCGTTCCATGCCCGACGGCAACTCGATCAGCACCGCTTGGGCGAACCGCCGCCAGGTGTCACCGGTCTCGAGCATCGCGTGCACGATCGGCGTCAGCTCTACGTCGCCGACTCCGCCGCCGGGCAGCTCGTGCACGACTCCGGTCGGCACATCGGTGGCCACCGCGGCTAGCGCGGCGACGGTCTTGCGCTCGAAGACATCCCGTGCGCCGAACCCGAGCCCGGCCGCCTTCGCCCGCGACACCAGCTGGATCGAGACGATGCTGTCGCCGCCGAGCGCGAAGAAACTCTCGTCCACTCCCACCGATTCCAGGCCGAGCACCTCCGCGAACAGCGCGGCGAGCGTCTCCTCGCGCGGTGTGGACGGCGGCCTGCTCGCGGTGGTGCGCGCGCCGAATTCCGGTGCGGGCAGCGCCTTGCGGTCCACCTTGCCGAGCGGCGTGAGCGGAAGACGGTCGAGCACCATGATCACGGCGGGCACCATGTAGGCCGGAAGCGACTCTCCTACCGCGGCTTTCAGCGCCTCGGGGTGGATCTGCGCACCCGGCTCCGGCAGCACGTACGACACGAGCGCGGTGGCGCCCGAACCTGTTTCGACGCCGAGGGTGAGCGCGAAGTCGACGTCGGGCTGCCGCTGCAAGGCGGCATCGATCTCGCCGAGCTCGATGCGGAAGCCGCGCACCTTCACCTGGAAGTCGCTGCGTCCCTGGTACTCCAGTTCGACGCGGCCGTCGTTGTGCACCCAGCGCACGAGATCGCCGGTGCGGTACATCCGCTCGCCCGTGCCGTACGGGTCGGCGACGAAACGGTCGGCGGTCAGCCCGTTGCGCCGGTGGTAACCGCGCGCGACGCCGGGACCGGCGAGGTAGAGCTCCCCGACGGTGCCCGGCGGCAGCGGACGCAGCCACGGATCCAGGACCACCGCCGACACGTCGCGGGCCAGACTGCCGATGGTGACCGGACCGTCCGGCGTCAGCGGGGCGCTGAGGGTGACGGTGATGGTGGTCTCGGTGGGCCCGTAGCCGTTCAACAGGGTCCGGCCCGCCCATTTGGTCACCAGTTCGGGCGGGCAGGCGTCGCCGCCCACGATCACGGTACGCAGCTCGGGCAGGCTCGCCGGGTCCAGCGAACCCACGACGGCCGGGGTCACGTTGAGGTGGGTGACGCGGTGGGCGCGCAGTACCTGGGCCAGCTCCTCGCCCGCGTACGCCGACGGCGGCACCACGGCCAGCGTCGCGCCCGTGGCCAGGGTGACCAGGATCTCCTCGACCGAGATGTCGAAACTCGGCGACACGGCGTGGGCGACGACGGACTCGGCGTCGATGCCGAATCCGGCGCCGGAACTCGCCACCAGGTTGGCCAGCCCTCGGTGCGGGACGAGCACGCCTTTCGGGAGCCCGGTGGAACCGGAGGTGTAGATGATGTACGCGGCCTGGTCCGGGTGCGTCGCCGCGGTGCGGTCGGCGTCGGTCAGCGGCGCGGCATCCTGCTCGGCCATCGCCCGTTCGGTGCCCTCGTCGTCGAGCGACAGCCAGGACACCCGGCGCGGCAACGACTTTCGCGCGGCCGCCGTCGTGATGCCCGCGACGACGCCGCTGTCGCCGACCATGTGCTCGATCCGGTCGGCGGGGTAGGTCGGGTCGATCGGCACGAACGCCGCGCCGGTCTTGGCCACCGCGATCGTCGCCAGCACCGACCCGATGGACCGCGGGATGGAGATCGCCACGGTGCGCTCGGGCCCGGCGCCCGCGGCGATCAGCACCCGGGCCAGCCGGTTGGTGTACTCGTCGACCTGACGGTAGGTCAGCGCGGTCTCGCCCTCCATCAGCGCGGTCGCCAGCGGATCGCGGGCCGCGCCTTCGGCGAGGAGGGCGGGCAGCGTCCGCGCCGCGACGCCAGCGGGTCCCCGGGCGGGTGCGAAGCCGGTGCGCTCGTCGTCCGACAGCACCGGCACGCTCGCCAGCGGCGCGTCCGGCCCGGCGGCCAGGAAACGGTGCAGGAACGAAAGGAAGCGGCGATGCTGCCCGGTCAGCTCGGCCTCGGTGTAGAGGTTGCCGTTGGCCTGGAAGTCGATGTGCGTGCTCTCGCCGCCGACGCCCGGATACAGGTTGACGAACAGGTCGTCGATCAACCCGGAGGTCAGCACGTGCAGCCGCCCGGTCACCGGGCCGAGTTGGATTCTGGTGTCGACCATCATCAGGTTCACCGACGGGCCGAACGACCCGGCCTCGTCCATCGGCCAGCCCAGATCGCGGAAGATGTCCTCCTGCCGGTAGCGCTGGCGCCGCAGCGCCCCGGTCAGCTCGCCCTGGGCCGCCCGGATCACGTCGCCGACGGTCGTGGCGGGCGTCAGCCGCAGCCGCAGCGGGACCACGTTGGCGATCATGCCGCCGGAACGCCGCAGCGTCGCGGTGGTGCGCGCGGACACCGGCAGGCTCAGCACGACTTCCGGCGCGCCGGTCATCGCGGACAGATACGCGCCGAAGGCGGCGACCACGGTCGGCGCGACACCGGAGGACACCTGCTCGGCGACGGCGTCCAGCAGGGTGCCGGTGTCGGCGGGCAGCGCGCCGGTGACCCGCCGCGGATGCCCGTCCACGCCCGCGGTGCGGCCGGCCAGGCTCACCGGATCGGCCATGCCGTCCAGATGCGCCTGCCAGTGCTCCCGGTCCGCGCCGAACCGCTCGGAACTGCGGTAGGCCAGATCGGCCTCGACGATCTTGCGCAGGTCCTCGGCCTTCGCGGGCGACGCTTCGCGGCCCTCGACGGCGGCGTTGTACAGCTCTCCGGTGCGCTGCACCATCGTCAGCGCGCCCATGCCGTCGAGCACGATGTGGTGGATGCGCGAATACCAGAACCAGCGGTCCGCGCCGACGCGCAGCATGGCGATGCGCACCAGCCGGTCGCGGGTCAGCTCCAGCGGGGCCTCGTACTCCGCGCGCATCCACGCGTGCGCGGCCGCCTCGGGATCGGGTTCGGAACGGAAGTCCAGCGTTTCCAGACTGTCGTCGAGCGTGGGGTCGACGAATTGGAACGGATGTCCCTCCACCTCGACCAGGCGCAGGTAGCCGGTGCCGAACTCGCGCCCGGCCTGCCGCGCCGACCGCGCGAGCAGGTCGAGGTCGATCGGACCGTTCAGTTCGACGTACTGGGCGATCGAGATCGGAGTATCGCCGGCGACGTGCTGGGCGAACCAGATGCCGCGCTGTGCCGCCGATAGGGCGAAAGCCCCATCGGGAAGAACTGTGTCGGAATCTTTCGCCGAAAGGGAAGGCTGTTGCATGACGTGTCCTACGTTCTGACCGCGATCCGGCCGATCGGCAGTGACCGCCCGTAGCCACCGCGGTAGCGGTAGTACCTGCCGCCGCACAGCACGCGGCAACTCAATTCTGAACCGGCGCGGTCGACGCTGCGGGGGTATTGGGCACACTGCGCGACCCGAACATCGCTGTTCGGGTCGCGGGGGAGGGGTTGTGTCCGGTCAGGCGGCTTTCGGGAGAAGATCCAGGTCGGCCGCGCCCAGCGGGGCGGCGGAGCTGGTCAGGTAGCGCTGCAGAGTGGAGCGCTCGTCCAGCACCAGCCAGGTGATCGCTTCCGCGGACTCGGGCTGCTGGTCCTTGGTGGTGACGCCCACCGAGGTGCCGAGCGCGTAGGAGCCGTCGTCGGTCACCGGGACGGCGATGGCGCCGATCTTGGTGGCGGCCCGCTCGGCCACGACGGACTCGATCGCCTGGTCGATCGCGACCGCGATCCGGGTGCCGGGTCCGGCGCCGAGGCGCAGCAGCAGCCGGGCCAGGCGATTGGACCAGCGGTCCAGCTCGGCGTAGGTCAGGTCGCAACCGGCGGTGGATGCCACGACCGCGTGCGGATCGACCTCGGCGACGGGCTGTGCCACCGGCAGGGAGTACAGGTTGTCGGCGAGCGAATCGGTCAGCGTGTGCATGTCGTGTCCTAGGGGTCGATTGAGAGGTTCTCGGCGTACCTCTGAATCTCGTCCTCGAGCGGACTTTTCGACAGCAACCCCAGCGCTGGTCCGCGCACTCCAAGGGTGCGGGAAACCTCACCCAAGGGGTGGGCGGTCAGTCGGTCACGTAACCGTTGAGCGTGTTGCGCAGGTCGGTGAGCAGGGCGCGGGCGGCGGTGAGGCCGTCGCCGTGCCAGACGCTGTCCTCCACGGCGAACACCCGGCGATCGGTGGCGGCGCCGAGTTCCTTCCACTCGTCGGTGCGCAGCACCGCTTCACCGTGTTTCTTGCCCTCCTGGCCCGCGAGGATCACGTAGATCAGGTCGCCCTCCGCCTTGGTGGCGAACTCGCTCTCGCGCACGTCGAACGAGACGCCGCGCTGCGCGGCAGGACGCTGCACGCCCGCGTCGGCGAGCACCTGGCCGGAGAAGCTGTCACCGCCCTGTACCCGCTGGGCGTCGGCGGTGAACCGGAGGATCGATGCCTGGGTCTGGCCCGCCGCCAGCGTGGTGCCGGTGTCGCGCGCCTCGGTGCGGTAGTTCTGCAGTGCGGTGTCCGCCGCGTCGCGCCGTCCCATGCCCGCCGCGAACGCGGCGAACTCGGCTTGCCAGCTGTTGTTCGAACCGACAAGCACGGTCGGTGCGATGGCTTGCAACGCGCTGAAACTCGCTGTGCCCGTGGGATTCTCGCCCAGAATCAGATCGGGATGCAGGGCTGCGATCCGGGCCGGGTCCGGCTGCGCGGCGGTGCCGACGCCGGGGATCTTCAGCACGCCGGTGCCCAGATAGGCCGGTTGCGGGCTCGGGCCGTCGAGGGTCACCGTCCCCACGACCCGCTCCCACAGGCCGACCGCGCAGACGGCGTCCAGCGCGGAAGTGCTGAGCACGACGATGCGCTGCGGGTCGGCGGGGACCTCGGACACGCCCGCCGCATGGGTGACGCTGCGGGTGTCCCCGCCCGCCGGGTCGGGCGCGCTCGGCAGCGCGCAGGCCTTGGTGGTGTCGCGCTCCAGCCCCACCACGCCCGCGCCCGCGATGTTGGTGGTGGTGCGCACGATGGAGGCGGAGTCGTCGGTGGCGCCGCCGCAGCCCGCGAGCACGAGCGCGGCACACCCGGCCACGACCGCCAGGAACCGGTGACCGGCCGCGCCGTTCCGATGACGAATCGCGCGAATTCGGGTGCGTACCTGCATCACGTCGCTCACCGGCATGCGAGTGAGGGTACATGTCGGCGCCGTCCGGCCCCCGGGTGAGGTCGCGGTGGTTGGCGTCCGTGCGCCGCGCTTCGCGGGCAGGAATCCGCCACCCGATTCGAAGAATCCGATGGAGGGAAGTCGGTCGGGGTCGCGAGGTTCGAACAAGGTCGTGCGCGAACCCGACGTGAAGGTTCAGCAGACGCGCAACGCCCCGGTCGGTGCCGGTCTGCGTGCGGGCCGCCGGGATCAGGCTCTATTGCCCCCGATGCTGAAGCGGGCGCCGGTGGCGTCGGTGACCGCGGCCATCCGGCCGTAGGGCGTGTCCTGGGGCGGCGAGAGCACCGTCCCGCCCAGTTCGGTGAGCCGCTCGACGGTCTTGTCCACGTCGTCCGCGCCGAAGTAGACGATCCAGCCCGCGGGTGCGCCCTCGGGCAGGAAGGCGGACGCGTCCATGACGCCGCCGAGCATCGGGCTCTCGGCGTGGATGGTGGAGTAGCGGAACTCCGGGGCGTCGGAGACGGTGAAGACGTCCGACCAGCCGAAGACCTCCCGGTAGAAGGTCAACGAGGCGTCGTAGGCGCGGGTGTGCAGCTCGAACCAGGACGGCGCGCCCGCGTGCTCACGCCACTGCCCGCCGGAGACCAGACCCATGGTCTCGAAGCCGGGGAACGTCCCGGCCTGCCAGATGCCGACGCCCGCACCTCCGACGTCGCCGAGCACGGCCATCGTGCCCAGCTCGCCCACCGCCATCGGCGGCACGACCAGCGACGCCCCCGCCGCCGTCGCCGCGTCGGCGGTGGCCTGTGCGCCGGAACTGGCCAGATACACCGTCCACTGTTCCGGGCTGTCGGTGTCGCCGGGCATCCTGGCCATCGCGCCCGCTACCGCGCGCCCGTCCTTGCGGAAGGTGACGTACCCGCCGAACTCCTCGCCCGCGCTCTCGGCGGTCCAGTCGAACAGTTCGCGGTAGAACGCGATACTCCGATCGAGGTCGGAGCTGTACAAATCGACCCAACAGGGATCGCCGATCTTCGTGCGGTTGGTTCCGGTCATCGCTGCTCTCCTGGCCTGAGGTGAACTCGTGTCACCTCTACAGACGCCCGCCACCCACAGAACTCATCGGTCCCGGAAAACAACACAGCTACGACAGAGAGTAGGACCCGTTCGGTCGGGCCCATCTTCACGGGTTTACGATTCGGAGAGCGCAAGCGAACTGTCGTCTGTTCCGACATCGGGATGGATGCGATCAGCGGAGCCTGCGGAGCGACCTAAAGGCACCTTTCAGGAGGATCAGTGACTGCCGTAGAGCCCCAGCCAGTCCCTCAGTTGGAAGCGACTCGGCCTTATCCGGCTCGGACCGGGCCGAAGGGCTCGTTCATCTACAAGATGGTCACCACCACGGACCCGAAGGTCCTGGGTGTCATGTACCTGACCACGTCGATGGGCTTCTTCCTCATCGGTGGCCTGATGGCCCTGCTGATGCGCGGTGAGCTGGCCCGGCCGGGCCTGCAGTTCCTCTCGACCGAGCAGTTCAACCAGCTGTTCACCATGCACGGCACGATCATGCTGCTGTTCTACGCGACCGCGATCGTGTTCGGCTTCGCGAACATCATCCTCCCGCTGCAGATCGGCGCCCCCGACGTCGCCTTCCCGCGCCTGAACGCCTTCAGCTACTGGCTGTACGCGTTCGGCGCCAGCATGGCGACCGCGGGCTTCATCACCCCGGGCGGCGCCGCGGACTTCGGCTGGACGGCGTACGTGCCGCTCACCGACATCCTGCACTCGCCTGGCGTCGGCACCGACCTGTGGATCCTGGGCCTGGCGGTGTCCGGTCTGGGCACCATCCTCGGTGGCGTGAACATGCTGACCACGGTGGTCTGCCTGCGTGCTCCCGGTATGACCATGTTCCGGATGCCGATTTTCACCTGGAACATCGCCGTGACCAGCGTCCTGGTGCTGCTGGCCTTCCCGCTGCTGACCGCCGCGCTGTTCGGCCTGGCCTACGACCGTCACCTGGGCGGCCACATCTACGACCCCGCGACCGGCGGCATCCTGCTCTACCAGCACCTGTTCTGGTTCTTCGGCCACCCCGAGGTGTACATCATCGCGCTGCCGTTCTTCGGCATCGTCTCGGAGATCTTCCCGGTCTTCTCGCGTAAGCCGATCTTCGGTTACACCACGCTGGTCTACGCCACCCTGGGCATCGCCGCGCTGTCGATCGCGGTGTGGGCGCACCACATGTACGCCACCGGCGCCGTGCTGCTGCCGTACTTCTCGTTCATGACCTTCCTCATCGCGGTCCCGACCGGTGTGAAGTTCTTCAACTGGATCGGCACCATGTGGCGCGGTCAGCTGACCTTCGAATCGCCGATGCTGTTCTCCATCGGCTTCATCGTCACCTTCCTCTTCGGTGGTCTGTCCGGCGTCATCCTGGCCAGCCCGCCGCTGGACTTCCACGTCACCGACTCGTACTTCGTCGTGGCGCACTTCCACTACGTGCTCTTCGGCACCATCGTGTTCGCCACCTACGCGGGCATCTACTTCTGGTTCCCGAAGATGACCGGCCGGATGCTGGACGAGCGCCTGGGCAAGTGGCACTTCTGGACGACGTTCATCGGCTTCCACACCACCTTCCTGGTCCAGCACTGGCTGGGCGCCGAGGGCATGCCGCGCCGCTACGCCGACTACCTGCCCAGCGACGGCTTCACCACGCTGAACACGATCTCCACGATCGGCGCCTTCGTGCTCGGCGCGTCGATGCTGCCGTTCCTGTGGAACGTCTTCAAGAGCTACCGCTACGGCGAGGTGGTCACCGTGGACGACCCGTGGGGCTACGGCAACTCGCTGGAGTGGGCCACCACCTGCCCGCCGCCGCGGCACAACTTCTACGAGCTGCCGCGCATCCGCTCGGAGCGTCCCGCGTTCGAGCTGCACTACCCGCACATGGTCGAGCGCATGCGCGCCGAGGCGCACGTCGGCTGGGGCGCGGGCAAGCACGCCACCGACCTGCACGAGCCGAACGTCCTCGCACAGTAGGGCGCTTCCCCGGCGGGGCCGGACGGGTGACGTCCGGCCGCGCCGTAGGATTCATCGCGACGAGTGTGCACCCGCTGGTCACCAGCGGGTGCACACTCGTTTGTGGAGATCAGTACGCACCGTGCGTTGCGACAACGACGTCCAGCACAGCGACGGCGAACATCGAACATGGAGCGCATCAGTTGGCCGACACCACCGTCCTCGTCACCGTCACCGGGCCGGACCGCCCCGGTGTGACGTCCGTGCTGCTCGCGGCCATGTCCCGGCACCGAGTGAGCCTGCTGGACGTGGAGCAGGTCGTGATCCGGGGCAGGCTGACCCTCGGTGTCCTGGTGACCTGCCCGACCGACGCCGAGGCGTTGCAGGACGAGCTCGAAGAGGCCATGAACACCGTCGGCATGAACGTCGACGTGGAGGTGGACGCGGCGATCGGCAGGCAGCCGATGTCCACCCACGCGGTGGTCATTCTCGGCAGCCCGGTCACCGCGCGCGCGTTCAGCGCGGTGTCGCGGCAACTGGCCGCGCTGGGAGCCAACATCGACACCATCCGCGGTATCGCCGACTACCCGGTGACCGGCATGGAGTTGATGGTCACCGCGCCCGATTCCGGCCCGGACACCGATTTCCGGCTGCGCACGGCGCTGGCCGAGGTCGCGGTGGCCGAGCAGGTGGACGTCGCCGTGGAGCGGGCCGGGCTGGCGCGCCGGGGCAAGCGGCTGATCGTGTTCGACGTCGACTCCACCTTGATCCAGGGCGAGGTCATCGAGATGCTCGCCGCGCACGCGGGCGTGGAGGACGAGGTCCGCAAGGTGACCGAGGCCGCCATGCGCGGCGAGATCGATTTCGCCGAATCGCTGCGGCAGCGGGTAGCGACGCTGGCCGGGCTGGACGAGTCGGTGATCGAGGAGGTCGCCGACCGGATCGAGCTGACCCCCGGCGCCCGCACCACCATCCGCACGCTGCGCCGGATCGGTTTCCGCTGCGGCGTGGTGTCGGGCGGTTTCCGGCAGGTGATCGAACCGCTGGCACACGAGCTGGAACTGGACTTCGTGCAGGCGAACACCCTAGAAGTCGTGGACGGCAAGCTGACCGGCCGCGTCGTCGGCGAGATCGTCGACCGCGCGGCCAAGGCGACCGCCCTGCGCAAGTTCGCCGCCGACGCCGGGGTGCCGATGGAACAGACCGTCGCGGTGGGTGACGGCGCCAACGACATCGACATGCTCAACGCCGCCGGCCTCGGCGTCGCCTTCAACGCCAAACCGGCGCTGCGCGAGGTCGCCGACGCCGCGCTCTCCCATCCGTATCTGGACGCGGTCCTGTTCATCCTCGGGGTCACCCGGCACGAGGTGGAGGCCGCCGACGCCAGGGACGGCCTGCTGCGCCGCGTCCCGCTGGGCTGAACATCCGGCCCGGTTCCGCCTCGATAAACGCGGGACCAGTCCGTCGGTAGCTCCGCGTATGGCCGCAGCGAAGGCGGAGGTACGCATGGATGGGCGCTGTCGGGCGCAGTCTGTCGATAGCTCTGCGCATGGCCGGAGCGAAGGCGGAGGTACGCATGGATGGGCGCTGTCGGGCGCAGTCTGTCGATAGCTCTGCGCATGGCCGGAGCGAAGGCGGAGGTACGCCTGTGTCGGTAGGCTCGCTGCTGTTGATCATGCGGCGATCGGAGGACGGGTGCGCAAGTCCCTGCTTGTGCTGCCCGCCCGATCGGCGGCGGAGTGCGGCTTGCCGGATGTGACGACAGAGTCCGCGAATTCCGTTGTCCGCATGAGCGAAGCGAACGGTCGACAACAGCGACCACCGCGCATGGGGCGGCGGCTGGTGATCGCGCACCCCGCGAATCCGTCCACCGCCTACTCGGGGAGCATCGCGAAAGCCGGTGCGGCCGTGGCGAAGCAGGACGGAGCGGCGGATCTCGAACCCGACCCACCCGCGCCGGGCGCGGGCAGGACGTGGGTGTGGAGTTTCGTCGGCGTGGCGTCCCGTGCGTCGCCGCTGACGATGGGGTACGCGCGTCCGTGGGAGCCGGGTTCCGAACCGGCCCGGACGTTTTCGTCGACGATCGAGGTGGAGCGATGACGAGCATTCCGGAATGCGGCGCCGAAGTCCGTGAGAACGGCGAGATCCGCGGCGTGGCAACGGCATCGGACGTCGAAGGGTTCCGGGCCCGGCACGCGGAGCTGGCCGGCGGCTACGGCGCGGGCGATCCGGACGACCCGGCCATGGTGCAGGCGATGCAGATGGTCCTGCATCTGCCCAAGATCGACCCGCCGCCGCGCAGTGCGCTGCTCGCCGCCGCCGCGTCGGCCGCGGTGGCACTGTGCCTGGACGAACGAGTCGGGCCTGGCGGCGAGTGGGAAGAACGCTATCTGGCGTGGAAGCGCTCCCGGATCCGCAAGGTGGCTCGGCGCGCTCGCGGCGCACAGTGGCAGGCGACTTGCGCTGTCGCGGGCGTAACGGTAGAGATCGACGGCGCGCAGGCGCGGGCGCTGGTCCCGGGGCCCGTGGGGCAGGTCGACCCGCGGATCAAGCGTCTGCAGATCGGCGGCACCGACCTCGCGCACGACGAGCCCGGCCCGCCCGATCCCGAACTGCCGGTGCTATGGGTGAACGCCGGGCTCGGGATGACGTTGGGCAAGGCCGCCGCGCAGGTGGGTCACGCGAGCATGCTGCTGGCCGGTGCGCTGCCGGTGGAGCACGCGCTGCGCTGGGCGGAACTCGGCTTCCGCTGCGCGGTCCGCGAGGCCGACCCGCGGCGCTGGGCGTCGCTGGCCGAGCATGTGACGGAGGGCGCGGCGATCGCGGTGCGCGACGCGGGATACACCGAAGTGGCGCCGGGCTCCATGACGGTGATCGCGGTGCCCGCCCGGTCCTGGTGAACCCTCCGCTACGGCGCGGCGCGCGTGTCGGTCGGTGCGGCCGATCCGGCCGGGACGGCGGCGTTCCAGCACAGATCCGACCGACCGGGTCGGTTTTCCCTCCCTGCGTTGGCAAGTGCCCCCCGAGGTGGGCCAAGATGGAGCGCGTGCCGCAACCGGATCCCGATCTGCTCATCGATTTCACCGACGTGACCGTCCGCCGCTCCGGCCGTACCCTCGTCGGGCCGGTCACCTGGCAGGTCGAGCTCGACGAACGCTGGGTGGTCCTCGGCCCCAACGGCGCGGGCAAGACCTCGCTGCTGCGTATGGCCGCCGCCGAACTGCATCCCACCGCGGGCATCGCCCATCTGCTCGGTGAGCGCATCGGAAAGGTGGACATCAGCGAGCTGCGCCCGCGCATCGGGCTGTCGTCGGCGGCGGTGGCCAGCCGGGTTCCGACCGACGAGAAGGTCAGCGATCTGGTGGTGTCCGCGGGTTACGCGGTGCTCGGCCGCTGGCGGGAGCGCTACGACGAGGTGGACACCGATCGCGCCATCGACATGCTGGAAAGCCTCGGAGCCGAACATCTCTCCGACCGCACCTACGGAACGCTGTCGGAGGGCGAACGCAAACGCGTGCTCATCGCCCGCGCGCTGATGACCGATCCCGAGCTGCTGCTGCTCGACGAGCCCGCCGCGGGCTTGGACCTGGGCGGCCGCGAGGAACTGGTGGAGCGGCTCGGCGATCTCGCCGCCGATCCGGACTCGCCCGCGATCGTGCTGGTCACCCACCACGTGGAGGAGATCCCGCCCGGATTCACCCACGGCCTGCTGCTCAACGAGGGCGAAGTGATCGCGCAGGGCCTGCTCTCCGACGTGCTCACCGCCGAGAACCTCAGCGACGCCTTCCGCCAGTCGATCGCGCTGGATCGAGTCGACGGCCGCTACTTCGCGCGGCGTTCGCGGCGGGCGGGCAGTCACCGCACCCGCTGACTCGGGCGGCGTGCGACCGCGCAGTTCGGGTGCGTCAGGCATACCTCCGCCTTCGCTGCGGCCGTGGGCGTTGTGCGTACCTCCGCCTTCGCTGCGGCCGTGGGCGTTGTGCGTACCTCCGCCTTCGCTGCGGCCGTGGGCGGGCTGCGGTTGGATGACGTCCGACTTCGCCTGTTGTGCGTACTTTCGCCTTCGCTCCGGCCGTGCGCGGGCTGAGGACGGACTTCCGACTGCACCTATTAAGGTGCAAGGGTGAGTGAGACAGTAGCGCAGGCAGACTCTCAGCAACCGGAACCGCCGCTCAAGGACGCGTCCACCGTGATGCTGGTGCGCGACGGAGCCGACGGGCCCGAGATCTTCCTGCAGCGCAGGGTCGGCGCGATGGCCTTCGCCGCGGGCATGACCGTGTTCCCCGGCGGCGGCGTCGACCCGTCCGACGGAACCGCCGACATCGCCTGGGCCGGCCCCGAACCCGCATGGTGGGCCGAACAATTCGCGACCAGCGAAACCAGGGCGAAGGCGCTGGTCTGCGCTGCCGTCCGGGAGACGTTCGAGGAGTGCGGCGTGCTGCTGGCCGGACCGACCGCCGACAGCGTCGTCTCCGACACCACCGATTACCACGAGGCCCGCGCAAGGCTCGAGCGCAGGGAACTGTCGCTGGCGTCCTTCCTCGCGGAGGAGAAGCTGGTGCTGCGCGCCGACCTGCTGCGGCCGTGGGCGAACTGGATCACCCCGGTCATCGAGCCGCGTCGCTACGACACTCGCTTCTTCGTCGCGGTGCTGCCGCAGGGGCAGCTCGCCGACGGCGCCACCTCCGAGGCGGCGGAGGTGCAGTGGCGCACCCCCGCCGAGGCGCTGGCACGGTGGCGCTCGGGAGCAGACGTTCTGCTGCCACCGACTTGGTCGCAGCTGATCGCGCTCGGCGAATTCGGCTCCACCGCCGACATCCTCGCCGCGCGGCGGACTATCGATCCGATCATGCCGGTGCTGGCCGATCTGGACGGCAAACAGCTGCTGTCCTTCCCGGACAACCGACGCTATTTCGCCGATCTCCCCGATGCCGGGCGGCTCAAGGGCTCGGCGCGCCCGTGACCGTCCGGGCGCTCCCCGCCTGAGCGGGCTTTCCGGCCATGCTGCGGTGCGTGCCGGCCGTGCACAGGTTTGCCGTGCGGGCTTGCCCGGTAGTGGTAGGACACCGGCGAGGGGTGTGCCGCCTGCCGGGTCCGACCGCCCGCGCTGTGCCTCCTGTCCGCATCGGCGGACCCTCGCGCTGACATCGTGCCGCGTTCCCAGGGCCCACCGCTCACGCCGGTCAGCACCCGGTAGCGTGCGTCCCATGGCCGAATTCGTGACCCTGGAGCTGACCGAAGGCGATGCCGCGCGGCGCGTGGCCGTCCTCCGGATCGCCCGCCCGCCGATGAACCTGCTGAACCTGCAGCTGGCGCGGGAGCTGGCCGAGGCGGCGGACGCCGTCGCGGCGGACCAGGGTGTCGCCGCGGTGGTGGTGTACGGCGACGAACGAGTATTCTCGGCGGGCGACGACGTGGCCGAACTGTTGGGGCTCGGCAGCGCCCAGGCCGCCGCCATGGCGGCCGACCTGCAGCACGCCCTTGGCTGTCTGGCCCGGATCCCGCAACCCACCGTCGCGGCGATCAGCGGTTACTGCCTCGGCGGCGGGCTGGAGTTGGCTCTGGGAGCGGACCGCCGCATCATCGGTGACAACGTCAAACTGGGCCTGCCGCAGATCGAGACGGGACTGATCCCGCTCGCGGGCATCCGGCGCCTGTCCCTGCTGATCGGGCCGGGCGCGGCCAAGGACCTCGTCTACACCGGTCGTTTCGTCGAACCGGACGAGGCGAAGGCGCTCGGCCTCGTCGACGAGGTCGTCGCGCCGGACGACGTGTACACCGCCGCGATGCGGTGGGCGCGCCAGTTCGCCGACGGTCCCGCCCGCGCGCTGGCCGCCGCGAAAGCGGTTTTCGAAGCCGGCCCGCACGGCCTCGATCGCGCCCGCGGCGAGTGGTCGGCCCTGTTCACGACGGAAGATCGCCTGATAGGAACAGGTTCTTATCTGGCCAACGGTCCAGGGTCGGCCGAATTCGTGGGCCGATAGCAGGCGTCAACTGCGGATTTGGGTAGGCTTGCCGACCATGACGGTACGTCCCGACGACCCCGCGCCGAACCCGCACGCCACCGAGGCAGAGGTCGAAGCAGCGCTCAAGGATACGAAGCTGGCCCAGGTGCTCTACCACGACTGGGAAGCCGAGACCTATGACGACAAATGGTCCATTTCCTATGACGAGCGCTGTATCGAATACGCGCGCGGCCGGTTCGACTTGGCCGTCGGTCCCGCGCCGCTGCCCTACGGCAAGGCGCTCGAACTGGGCTGCGGTACCGGATTCTTCCTGCTGAACCTGATGCAGGCGGGCGTGGCGAAATCGGGCTCGGTCACCGACCTGTCGCCGGGCATGGTGAAGGTGGCGCTGCGCAACGCGCAGAACCTCGGCCTGGACGTGGACGGCCGGGTCGCCGACGCGGAGACCATCCCCTACGACGACGACACCTTCGATCTGGTGGTCGGCCACGCGGTGCTGCACCACATCCCCGACGTCGAGCTGGCGCTCAAGGAGTGCCTGCGCGTGCTGAAGCCGGGCGGCCGCTTCGTGTTCGCCGGTGAGCCGACCACGGTCGGCAACTTCTACGCCCGCTGGCTGGGCCGCATCACGTGGAAGGCCACCACCACGGTGACCAAGCTGCCGATGCTCAGCGACTGGCGGCGTCCGCAGGAGGAGCTGGACGAGTCCTCGCGCGCGGCGGCCCTCGAGGCCGTCGTCGACCTGCACACCTTCGATCCGCGCTCCCTGGAGTCGATGGCTCGCTCGGCGGGCGCCGTCGAGGTGGCGGCCAAGACCGAGGAGTTCGCGGCCGCCCTGTGGGGCTGGCCCGTGCGCACCTTCGAGGCCGCGGTCCCCGCCGAGAAGCTCACCTGGCGCTACCGGATGGCGATGTACCGCGCCTGGCTGGGCCTGAGCTGGGTGGACGAGAACGTCATGCGCCGTGTCGTCCCGCGCCAGTTCTTCTACAACGCCATGATCACCGGCGTGAAGCCCACCTCCGCCGGAAAGTAGTGGCGCGCGATACCTGTCGCGACCGCATCGCTCATCGCGGCAGCGCCATCGGGGCTGCCGCGGTGGGTGTACACGAGCCCATGTCGCCGCGCCGGTTCGAATGCCGTGACCGGGCTCGGTCTTCCACGATCCGAACCGGCACGATCACGATCGCCGGAATCAGGCGGGTCGACTCGATCCCGATGCGGGACCGATAGTGGGCTATCTCTTCACCCGCGACGACGTCGGGTACCTGGGTAGCGCGACCGGTCGGGCCGCACTGGCCGATGTGGATCGCCTGGCGCTGACGTCCGTGTCCCTGCTGAAGGATCTCGAGCAGGTGCGCGGCGCCTATGGTGACCGCGCCGCGGCGCTGGTCGAGACGGTCCGGTTGCGCCGCCGCGCCACGGCCAAACTGGCCGACGCGGGGGAGTGGTTGTTCACCGACGACGCCTTGCAGCAGGCGACCCCGACCGCCGTCGCCAGGCACCGGGCCGCGCGCCTGGCCGGGCGGGCGGTGCACGACGTGACCTGTTCGATCGGCGCGGAGCTGGCGGCCCTGGCGCCGCACTGTCCCGCCGTGCTCGGCAGCGATCTGGACGACGTACGGTTGGCGATGGCGTCCCGCAATCTGTCCGGTCATCGGAATGTCTTGCTGGCCAAGGCGGATGCGCTGACGCCGTGCAGTGTCGACACCGTCGTGACCGCCGACCCGGCCCGGCGCGCCGACGGCCGCCGCACCCACGACCCGGCCAAACTGCAACCGCCACTGCCGGATCTGCTCGACGCCTATCGTGGGCGCGATCTCGCTGTGAAGTGCGCTCCCGGTTTGGATTTCGACCGTCTCGGCTGGCCCGGCGAGGTGGAGGTGGTGTCGCTCGACGGCTCCGTGCGCGAGGCGTGCCTCTGGTCGTCGGGACTCACCGAGCCCGGCGTCACCCGTCGTGCCACGGTGCTCTCCTCCAAGGCCGCCGCCTGGACTATCACCGACGCCGAACCCGACATCATCGACGAGCGCCCGCCGGGGCAGTGGATCGTCGACCCGGACGGCGCGGTCGTGCGCGCCGGTCTCGTCCGCCACTACGCCGCGAAAAACGGCTTGTGGCAACTCGATCCCCGCATCGCCTATCTCACCGGCGATACCGTGCCCGAGGGAGTACGTGGCTTCCGCGTCCTCGACCGCATGGACTTCCGCGAGAAGGCCCTCCGCGCCGAACTGCATCGCCGTGACTGCGGCCCCCTCGAAATCCTCGCCCGGGGTGTCGACATCGACCCCGATGCCCTCCGATCGCGCCTCAAACCTCGTGGCAGTCAACCGCATACGCTGGTGATCACTCGCATAGGCCGTAGCGCGACGGTCTTCCTCTGTGTCACCCCGTGACCATCCGGGGCGAATCGTGCCCTCCGCCGGAAGTCCCGCGACGACGAGCCGTGCGGCGTCGGCCCCGGTTGGTCCGTCGGCTGTGCGGGCAGATCGCTGCCGAAGATCGGCGACTCTACCGTCCGCGTCGCCCGCGCGGATCAGTGTCTGCACTGCGGGCCCGGTATCCGAAACGAGTCTGCCCGGCTGGTATCCGCGCGCGGGCCGCTCCAGCGGGCACCGCACCCGGACCTCGCGACCGGGCGCTACTCCGGTGTGAACGCGAAGATCTCGCCGATGCGGGTGGCGACCACGACCTCACCCTTGGCGCCGACCGACGTACCGGTGGTCGTACCCTTCGCGCCCGGGAGGACGTCGGAATCGATGGTGGTTCCGGTCCGCGTGTCGAAGGTGACGAGGTTCAGGCCGTCGCCGATCGCCGCGGTGACGTAGCCGGTGTCGCCCGCCGTCTGCGCCGCAGGGCCGCGCAGCGCCAGATCCTTACGTTCCCAAACCGTCTCGACAGTGTCGCCGTTGTCCCGCAGTGCGAGCAGGTAGCCTTCCTCGCCCGACGGGATGATCAGGCCGTCGTCGGACACCGAGATGCCGCCGCGCGGAGTCCAATCCAGCCGGTGCACCCACTTGGTCCGCCCGTCAACGGTGTCGAGCGCGATCAGGCGGTTGTTGTTGTCGCCGACGTAGACGGTGCCGCCGTCGGCGGACAGGGCCGGACTGGTCGCGCTGCCACCGAGCAACAACTCGGCGCTCCACTCCCGCGCGACCTTCGCGCCGGTGTAGCGCAGCGCGACGAGGGACGCGGCAGGCCGCCCCGGCTGCCACAACGTCACGTAGAAACGGCCACTGGCGGCGTCGATGGGGGAGATGTTCGCGACCGGGCAGTGCGGCCCTCCGGTGGCGCAGTCGTCCAGTCCCTGTCCCGCGTCCGGCCAGCCGAGGCCCGCGTGCGCGAGGAAGTCCGGTTCGCCGAGCAACTGCACGCTCGGAACCGCCCGGTCGCCGGTCTGCCTGGACAGCACGTCGACCTGACCGGACTGGCTGATCGTCAGCAGTTTGCCGTCCCCGGTGAACTGCACCGAGACCGGCGTTCCGGCCACGGGCGTCGCCCACCGCGGCTGCCCCAGGTAGTTGAACGAGATCACCCTGCTGTCGTCGCCGATGTAGACATTGGACATCCAGTCGACCGCCGACGGCGAGGAGATCGCGCTCGGGCCGAGGGCGTTGCAGAACCGCTTGCGGCCGGTAGCCATCTGGAAGGAGAAGATCGAGCAGTTCGCCAGGCGCGTGGTGACGAACAGCTGCCCGTCGGGCCCCAGCGTGATCGGCTGTGCGATCGGTCCGCCGACCGGCCGCTGCCAGCTCAGTCCGAGTTTCCGCGACCCGGTGACCGGAGCGGTGCCGCTGTTGCGGCCGTCGTGGTAGGCGGCGGTCCAGCCCTTGCCGGTGCCGACGGTGATGTCGTCGTAGTCGGTGCCGCAACCGGCCAGCGTCAGCGCGCCGACCGCGGCCAGCACGACCGCGGCGCGTTTCCGGGACGGTCGCCACATGGAAGTAGCCAGTACGCCGCCGCTTCGCACCTGCCGTACTCCTGTCGTCGTTGGCTCGCACCCGCGCCCTGTCCGGCGCAGGAGTCACTGTACGGGAGGCCTTTGCGCGGGTGAACGAGTCCCGGCGTTGTCGTAGCGGGTGCTCGTCGCGATGCTCGCCACGGGCGATAGGCTCTATCCGTCGCCGCCGAGGCGGGCGACGGCCGGTAGGACCACGACAGGAGAACCGTTCGTGACGAGCATGTGGGGCGCACCGTTGCGCTCGCGCTGGCGGGGATCGCGCCGCCGGGATCCGCAGCAGGCGCGTTTTCTGACGCGGGCGTCGCTGCGCTGGGTGCTCGCGAACCGGGCCTACACGCCCTGGTATCTGGTGCGTTACTACCGGCTGTTCAAGTTCCGCCTGGCCAATCCGCACATCGTGCTGCGCGGCATGGTCTTCCTCGGGCGCCGCGTCGAGATCCACGCCACGCCGGAACTGAGCCGCATGGAGATCGGCCGCTGGGTGCACATCGGCGACGGCAACGCGATTCGTTGCCACGAGGGTTCGCTGCGCATCGGCGACAAGGTGGTGTTCGGCAAGGACAACGTGGTCAACACCTACCTCGACATCGAGATCGGGGAATCGACCCTGGTCGCCGACTGGTGCTACATCTGCGACTTCGACCACAAGATGGACGACATCAACGTGCCGATCAAAGACCAGGGCATCGTGAAGAGCCCGGTGCGCATCGGCCCCGACACCTGGATCGCGGCCAAGGTGACCGTGCTGCGCGACACCCGCGTCGGGCGCGGCTGCGTGCTCGGCGCGCACGCCGTGGTCAAGGGCGAGATCCCGGACTTCAGCATCGCCGTCGGCGCGCCGGCCAAGGTGGTCAAGAACCGCAAGGCGGCCTGGGAGGCGGGCGCCGAGCAGCGCGCCGAATACCTTGCCGCGCTGGAGGACATCGCGCGCAAGAAGAACGGTGCCGCGCAGAACGCCTGAGAGTTCGTCGGTGCGGGCGGGTAGGTTCGCGCTATGACTGCCTACGCCGCCCTGTTGCGCGGGATCATGCCGAGCAATCCGAACATGAGCAACGCGAAGTTGCGCGCGGTGTTCGAATCGCTCGGATTCGAGGGCGTCGGTTCGGTGCTGACCAGCGGCAACATCGTGTTCCGCAGCGCGGAGACCGACGTGCCCGCGCTCGAGGAGCGTATCCAGCAGGCGCTGGTCCAGGAATTGGGCATCGGCGGCGGCACGATCATCCGCAGCCACGACGAGCTGCGCGCGTTGCTGGACACCGACCCTTTCCACGGCCTGACCCACGGACGCGGCACGTATCTGATCGCCACGTTCCTCAAGGACACGGCCGAGCCTCCGGCAACCCTGCCCGAGCGGCCGGACCCGCTCACCCGGGTCGTGGGCTACGACGAGGCGGCCCGTGCCTTCCTCGCGGTCATCGACAACAGTCAGCCGGGCAAGACGCCCGACTTCATGGCCTGGCTGGAGAAGACATACGGCAAGGACATCACCACCCGCACCTGGCTCACGATCGAGCGCGTCGTCAAGAAACTGGCGGCTTAGCGGGCTACTTCGGATCGCGTTCCGGCAGCGGGCGTTCCACGATGGACGGGCGGCCCAACGGGTTGCGCACCCGCCGCTTGGCCGAGTGGTACACCTGAGCGGTCTCGGCGGCCACCACGTCCCAGGCGAAGTCGGCGGTGAGCCGTTCCCGGGCGGCGTAGGCGCGCTGCTGCGCGGCGGCGGGGTCGTCGAGGGTGGCGCGGACCGCCTCGACCAAGCCGTCGACGTCGGCGGGCGCGAAGGAGGCGCCGGTGACGCCGTCGATCACGGCCTCGCCCAGGCCGCCCGCCGTCGAGGTGATCAGCGGGGTGCCCGCCGCGGCCGCCTCCAGCGCGACGATGCCGAACGGTTCGTATCGGCTGGGCAGCACGATCGCGTCGGCGCCGTGCAGCCAGCCGAGCAGTTCCGCGTGGTCGAGCTGACCGGCGAAGTTCACCGCGCGGGCGACGCGGTGCACCCGGGCGCGCTCGCGCAACCACTCGAACTGGGTGCCGACGCCCGCGACGGTCAGGGTGGTGCCGGGGTGGGCGCGGCGGATGCGCGGCAGCGCGGCGATCGCGTCCTGCACGCCCTTCTCGTACTCGAGCCTGCCCACGTACAGCAGCCGGGGCGGACCGCTGCGCGGCGCGCGCGGGCGGAAAGTCCACGCGCCCACGTCGATGCCGTTGCGGATCACCGTCATCGGGATCCGCTCCGGACCGTAGAGCCGCTCGACTTCGTCCTGCATGGACGACGAGCAGGTGATCAGCGCGTCGGACTCGTTGGCGAGCCACCACTCCACCGAGTGCACCTGCTTGTTGACCTTGCCCGCGACCCAGCCGCTGTGCCGCCCGGCCTCGGTGGCGTGGATGGTCGACACCAGCGGCACGTCGTAGTACTCGGCCAGGGCGATGCCGGGGTGGGCGACCAGCCAGTCGTGCGCGTGCACCACGTCCGGCGTCCAGCCGTCGCCGATGCCGGGCTTCCCGAGCGCGACGCCCGCGCGCACCATGGCGTGTCCCATGGCCAGCGTCCAGGCGAGCATGTCCTCGCCGAAGTCGAACACCGGCGGGTCCTCGGCGACCGCGACCACCAGCACGCCTTCGGCGATGTAGGAGTGCGTGGGATGGGTGGAGGCGTCGGTGCCGGAGGGGCGCCGGGACAGGACGACCACCTCGTGGCCGGCCGCGGCGAGTTCGACGGCGAGGTGATGCACGTGCCTACCCAGCCCGCCGACCACGACGGGTGGGTACTCCCACGACACCATCAAAATCTTCATGCAAGTCCTTCTGCGGCCGAGCCCGGGTCCGCCGGAACCGGTCCGTGGTCCGCGGTGGCGGAGTCCGGGCCTTGCTCGGCGGCGGATACTGCCCCGGTGGCGCTGGGTACGGACCCCGCGGAGGTGAGTCGTCGCGCGTCCACGCCGGGGAAGAGTCCGTCAGCTGCCCCCCATCCTGCCGCCAACTGCCGTGCTTTCGCGAGTTGGCCCGCCCCGACGGCCGCGGCGATTTCCCGGACGGCGTGGGCATGGCGGTGCGCGCGGTCGCGCGCGTACCCCGCGGCGGAGTCCTTGCTGACCATGAACGCCCAGTCGCTGGAGACGGTCAGGATCGCTTCGCGCAGCAGCTGATCGGCGACGTGATCGCGGAGTCCGGGTGCGCCGCCCTGGGCGGCGCGCATCTTGTCGACGGTGTCCAGGGTCAGCCGCACGATGTCGTCGTTGAGCTCGACCAGGTCGCGCACCTGTTCGCCCGCCCACACCCGCCAGTCCTTGCCCGAACCCCAGGACGAGTCGGCCAGTGGCACCGGTTCGCCCAGGTAGCCGCGCGCTCGGGCGTCGGCGAGGGTGCCCACGGTGACGCCCGCCTCCGGCAGCGCCCGCAGTACCTGCGCCAGCCACTGCGGGCCCTCGTGCCACCAGTGGCCGAACAGTTCGGTGTCGAACGCGGCGACGACCAGGGCGGGCCTGCCGATCCGCTCGGACTCGGAGATCAACCGCTCGCGCACCGTCCGCACGAAGTCGTCCACATCTCGGACGACGGCCGCGGCGGCGAGTTCCGGATCGTAGGGAGCCTTGTCCGGGCCCGCGACGGTCTTGCCGGTGACCCGCGCGGGTTTGAGACCTGTGGCGTGGTCATAGTGATGAAAGTCACGGTAGGCGCCGTGCCCGGGATAGCCGGATTTCGGTGACCACACGCGGTAACTCACCTGCAAATCGCGCCCGAACGCGACCACGTCCGAATCCCGGACCGGTCGGCCGAGCGTGGTATCGCCACGCAGCGCGGGGCCGTCGACCATGAAATGCGTCACACCCGCGGCGGCGTAGCCGACCTCCATGCCGGGGGTGTAGCCGCATTCCGGCGCCCAGATGCCGGTCGGTGTGTGGCCCCAGCGGTGTCGCGCGTCGGCCAGGCCCTCGGTGAGCTGGAACTGGCGCAGCCGTGGGTCCAGCAGCGGCTGGAACGGGTGGGCCAGCGGGCCGCCGAGCAGTTCGATGGCCTCCGCGTCGACGAGCGCGCGCCAGACCGGCGCGGCGCCGTGCCGCCAGTACTGCTCGAACTCGGCCAGGGCGGCGGCGGCCAGGCGGTGTTCGTGCCTGCCCAGCGCGACATTGCCCGCCATGGCGGCTTCGTCGGCGCGCAGCTGCCAGTTGCCCAGCCAGTGGTGCATGCCCGCCAGGCAGTGCGGGTCGTCCAGCTGGGCCGCGAGCACCGGTGTGATACCGAGGCTGAGCAGATGCGAACGACCTTCGGCCGCAAGGGTTCGCAACACTTCGACGACGGGCAGGTAGGAGGCGGCCCAGGACTGGTAGAGCCATTCCTCGCCGACCGGCCAGCGACCGTGATGTGCCAGCCAGGGCAGGTGGGAGTGCAGGACCAAGGTGAACTGGCCCGGCACGGGACTTGCCGCGTGCCCGCCGGGCACGGTACCGCGATCGGTCAAGGCTTCACCGCGATGGCGATCAGATCCAGGCTCGCGTCGATGTTCGCGGCCAGCAACTCGAAATCGTCCACCGTGACGCTCGCGACGTCCGCGGTGAGTTCCGCGGGCCAGGGTTCCCCGGCCAGCGCGCGTTCGATCTGCGCGTCGATGAACGACCCGCCGTGCTTGGCGTCCAACGCTTTCAGGCCGGGCCCGTGGTGCACGCCGATCATCTCCGGCACCTCGAATCCGGCCTCGACCAGCAGTTCGGTCAGCTCGGCCGCGTTGAGTTCCCTCGTGTGGAACGGGTTGAGTGGAGTGTCGCGACCGGGCGAGAAGGTGATCCGGTTGGGGGTGCTGATCAGCAGCTCACCGCCGGGACGAAGCACGCGCAGGCATTCGCGCAGGAACTGGGCCTGATCCCAAAGGTGCTCGATCACTTGGAAGTTCACCACGACGTCGACCGAGGCGTCCTCCAGCGGCAGCTCGGCGAGGTTGCCGTGGAGCATCTCCACGCGGGGGTAGCGCACGCGCACGTGTTCGACGGCGCCGGTGTCGTAGTCGACGCCGATCACCTTGGTGGCCACGCCGGCGATCATGTCGGCGCCGTAGCCCTCGCCGGAACCCGCCTCCAGCACGGTCTTTCCGGCGCAACGGTCCAGCAGACGGGCGTAGGCGATCTCGTGCCTGCGGAACCAGTAGTTCTCCTCGGCGATGCCCGGAACGGTGCGCTCGCCGGTCAGCGGCAGTGGTTCGACGGCGCCGGTGCTCGTCTCGGATGCCACGGTGATGCCGGACGGGTCGTCCACTGCGGCAGGGATCACAGCCTCGCTCATCACTCCGACGTTACTGGCACCGCATCCGCGGGGCATACCCCACCCGGCTGCCCCGGAGTGCGGCTTCGCTCGCCGGGAAAGGGGTCGCCGGAACCGCGCACTGTAGTGCGTGGTAACCAATTGTGAGAGAGAAGCCACTAAGTTACCCACGGGTAACTTAACGTAAGGTAATGTCACGGCCTGAGCCACCCACCCGGGCGTACGGCGCAGTTCGTGCGACCACCACATACGTGTAACCAGAACAGGAGGTCGACGAAGACCGATGCCGAACATCGTCGTACTCATCAAGCAGGTTCCCGACACCTGGTCCGAGCGCAAGCTCACCGATGGTGACTTCACGCTCGATCGCGAGGCCGCCGACGCCGTCCTCGACGAGATCAACGAGCGCGCCGTCGAAGAGGCGCTGCTGATCAAGGAGGCCCAGGGCGGTGAGGTCACCGTGCTGGCCGCCGGTCCGGACCGCGCCACCGAGGCCATCCGCAAGGCGCTGTCCATGGGCGCCGACAAGGCCATCCACATCAACGACCCGGCCATCCACGGCTCCGACGCCGTGCAGACGGCGTGGGTGCTGGCGAGTGCGCTCGGTCAGGTCGAGGGTGTCGAGCTGGTCATCGCGGGCAACGAGGCCACCGACGGCCGCGCGGGCGCGGTGCCCGCGATCATCGCCGAGTACCTCGGCCTGCCGCAGCTGACGCACCTGCGCAAGCTGGTCGTCGACGGCGACAAGATCACCGGTGAGCGCGAGACCGACGAGGGCGTGTTCAAGCTGGAGGCCTCGCTGCCCGCCATCGTCAGCGTCACCGAGAAGATCAACGAGCCGCGTTTCCCGTCCTTCAAGGGCATCATGGCCGCGAAGAAGAAGGAAGTGCAGACCTTCACGCTGGCCGACCTGGGCGTCGACCCCTCGACCGTTGGCGTCGCGAACGCGGGTTCCGCCGTCACCGCCGCCACGCCGAAGCCTCCGCGCACCGCGGGCGAGAAGATCGCCGACGAAGGCGACGGCGGCACCAAGATCGCCCAGTACCTGATCGGCCAGAAGATCATCTGATCTCGGTAGCGCTGCAGACTTCCTAGGAGAGAACACATGGCTGAAGTACTCGTGCTCGTCGAGCACGCCGAGGGTGCGATCAAGAAGGTCAGCACCGAACTGCTCACCGCCGCTCGCGCCCTTGGCGAGCCCGCCGCCGTCGTGCTCGGCACGGCGGGCACCGGCGAGAAGCTGGCCGACGCGCTGGCCGCCGCGGGCGCCGAGAAGATCTACATCGCCGAGTCCGACGATGTGGAGAACTACCTGGTGACCCCGAAGGTCGACGTGCTGGCCGCGCTGACCGAGTCGGTCTCGCCCGCCGCCGTCATCGTCGCCGCCAGCGCCGAGGGCAAGGAGGTGTCGGGTCGCCTGGCCGCCCGCATCGGCTCCGGTCTGCTGGTCGACGTCATCGACGTGAAGTCCGACGGCACCGCCGTGCACTCCATCTTCGGTGGCGCGTTCACCGTCGACGCCAAGGTCACCGGCGATGTCCCGGTGATCTCGGTCCGCCCGGGCGCCGTCGAGGCCTCCGCGCAGGCCGGCGCAGGCGAGAAGGTGACCGTCGAGGTGCCCGCGCAGGAAGAGGGCGTGGTCAAGGTGACCTCGCGCGAGCCGGTCGTCGGCGGTGACCGCCCGGAACTCACCGAGGCGAGCATCGTGGTCTCCGGTGGCCGCGGCGTCGGTTCCGCCGACAACTTCTCGGTGGTCGAGGCCCTGGCCGACTCGCTCGGCGCGGCCGTGGGCGCTTCGCGCGCCGCCGTCGACTCGGGCTACTACCCGGGCCAGTTCCAGGTCGGCCAGACCGGTAAGACGGTCTCCCCGCAGCTGTACATCGCCCTCGGCATCTCGGGCGCGATCCAGCACCGCGCGGGCATGCAGACCTCGAAGACCATCGTCGCCGTCAACAAGGACGAAGAGGCGCCGATCTTCGAGATCGCCGACTACGGCATCGTGGGCGACCTGTTCAACGTCGCGCCGCAGCTGACCGAAGCGGTCAAGACGCACAAGGGCTGACACCCTTCGGCCGGTCGAAAGGCGGCCCCGACCTTCAGAGGCCGGGGCCGCCTTTCGCTGAGTTGGTCAGTCTGCTGCGGCAGCAGCACTTCCACTGCCCACCCATGCGCCGTGTGATCGGTTGGGGTGCAGTGGCATAACCGGTCAGATGGCCCGGCGCTGCTCGTGATCGGCACGGTTGACGACTCCATTCGCCGATCTCCTGCGTTGCTTGCTAGTTTCATTGGCGTCAAATCCCCCGAAGGGGGGGAGTCATCGACACTAGGGGATCAGAGATGAAGAAGACGGTTACGGGACTGCTGATGGGCGCGCTGGCCACGGGGGCACTGATCGCCTTGGCGCCTGCGGCGCAGGCAGAGGTGTATCCGAACGAAAAGGAATGCCTGGCCGCCGCGAAGCGAGAGGAGGCGCGGCGCGTTTCCGAGGGCGACATCAACGTCCCCCATTACAGCTGCAAGGCCGCAGGAAACGGCTGGCGGATGGGCATCTTCCGCTGATCGAAGTGGTGAGGGCGGGCTGATTTTGGTCTGCACCGCCCTCGCCGCACGATCTGTCGTACGACCTCAGGACCACCGCGTCGAGCGGTGGTCCTGTTCCGTTTTTCGACCACCGCCGAAACGTCCGCCTCCGACTGCCATTCGGCCTGGTCCAGCCGCCCGAACTCGAGCGTGAGACCGATGATGGCCTGTCGAGAGGCGAACTCTCGAGGCCAGGTGAGCGAAAATCGTGACCGCTGCGAAAGAAATTACGGTGCAGGCGATTTCGCGTCGGCGATGCGGGTGGCGGACTTACACTCGGCCGGTGAGCATCCCAACGGAACCGATCGGTAGCATCCCTCGACCTCACGATCTGTTGGCCGCCATGGCCGACGAATCCGGCGACGCCACCGCGCTCGCCGAACTCCAGCGCAGCGCGGTCGCCGAGACCGTGCGCAAGCTGGAAGAACTCGGCTCTCCCGTCGTCACCGACGGCGAGCAGTCCAAGCCGAGCTTCGCCACCTATCCGATTGCCGGGCTCGATAATCTGGCCCCGGACGGGGCGATCATCCCGTTCGCCGACGGACACCAGAGACAGCTGCCCCGGCTGGCCTCCGGTCCGTTCCGCTATGCCGCGCACGCGGCGGACTATCTGCGCGACGCGCAGCAGCACGCCACCGTTCCGGTGAAGCAGGCCGTCATCGCGCCATCGGCGCTGAGCCTGCTGTATCCGGCCGACGGGATCGAGGGTTACCCCCGCGAGCAGTTCCTCGCCGACCTCGCCGACGCGGCGGAGGCCGACATCCGCGCCTGCCTGGAGGCGGGCGCGCACCTGGTGCAACTCGACTTCACCGAAGGGCGACTGTCGCTCAAGCTGGATCCGAGCGGCGGTGTGCTCGACCAGTTCATCGAGCTGAACAACACAGTGCTCGACCGGTTCTCGGACGAGGAGCGAGCCAGGATCGGCGTGCACACCTGCCCGGGCGGCGACCAGGACTCCACGCACAGCCTGGACGTGGACTACGTCGAATTGCTGCCGAAGCTGCTGCAACTGCGAGTGGGCGCGTTCTACCTCCAGTTCGCGAGCGAGCCGGATCCGGAGAAGGTGCTCGCAGTGGTCGCCGAGCACCTGCCCGCCGAGGCGCGGGTGTTCATCGGTGTCACCGACCCGATCGACCCGCAGGTCGAGACACCCGAACAGGTCCGCGACCGGGTGCTGCTCGCCGCTCGTTTCCTGCCCGTCGATCGGTTGGGCACCTGCGACGACTGCGGCTTCGCACCGTTCGCCGACGACACCTCCACCTCGCGTGAGACCGCGTTCGCCAAGATCCGCGCGCGCATCGAGGGCACGGCGCTGGCGGCGACGGAACTGGGCGTCTGACCCTGGGGTGACTCGGGCGACCGGCCCCGGTTAAACCGGGGCCGGTTTCGTTCGGCGAGAAGTCGGATTGCGGTTGCCGGATTGTTCAGCGCAGATGCGCAGCAGGTCGTTGCGCTGTAGGGGAGCCCCTTGCCGATCTCGCTCTGTCGTCGGAAGGGATTCGATGGACGCAAGTGGAGCGGCCCCGCTCCGCCCGTGTGGTGGGCGGTGCGGGGCCGGTCGATTCCGTTAGGTGTGCGAGTCTCGTCAGGCGGGGCGGTTCGATTTACCGCTCTGTACGCCTGTAGTGAAGGCGTCCCACTCACCTGGTGCGAACACCAACGCTGGGCCGCTCGGGTTCTTGCTGTCCCGTACGCCGATCATGCCGTCTTCGAGCCAAGCCACTTCGACGCATTGCGAACCACTCTCGCTGCGGCTGCTCTTGAACCACTTCGCCTCGGATAGGTCATCGTTCACCGCTCGTAACTCCTTGCCACCCGCCGGAGCAGGTCCCGCGATTCCACTTCACCCAGGCAAGCATCCCGGATACCCGAGGCGAGCTCACTATAAAGCCGAATCTCCCCGGCTTTCTCCAGGTATACATCTTGCGCCGGTCCTCCCTCCAAGTAGACGATCGGCGGTTCGACCGGTACCCCTTTGGCGTTCGAGGCGAACTCCATGATGATGAACAAGCCGTGTGGCATCCCCCAGGTCAGCCCCGCGCTGAAGGGGTGTATCCGCAGTGTGACGTTGGGCAACTTCGAGGTTTCGGCGAGGTGCCGATGCTGCGCTGACATGATCTTGGGTCCGCCGACCATGCGGTGGAGTGCCGATTCGTGCAGTAGGACTTCCAATGTGATCGGCTTGGTCTTGCGAGTGACGATGGCCTGCCGCCTCAATCGGTGCTCGACACGCCGCTCGATGTCCTCGCTACTGAACTCCGGATACGCCGCGATCACCGCGCGTGCATAGTCTGCGGTCTGTAATAGACCAGGGACGTGCTCGTGGTACATGGTCAATCGCCGCGCAGCGGCTTCAAGTCCGACGTACATGTTGAAAGCGCCGCTGTACAGGCCGCCATACGCGTGATACCAGCTCTTGGCTTTCGCTTGCACAGCAAGGTCGACCGCCGCTTTGGTGTCCGTGGCATCTACGCCGTACAGCTCGCAGAGCGCCTGCGCATCCTGCTTGCGGACTTTTTGGATCTGGCCGGTCTCCAAGCGTTGGAGTACGGCCCGCGATAGATCTACGAGCTTGGCGGCCTCGGCGATGGTGAAGCCCGCCGCTTCGCGGCGGTCGCGCAGGAAGCGTCCGAGTTGGCGACGCGGCAGGGTCGATGAGGGGCCTTCTTCATCAGGGTTGGTCACGCAGGTCTCCTAAAAGTGAGTCGTGCGGGATTGCAAACCGATCTCGGTCAGCTCGAGAACCGAGCACCGTCCTGGGTAATTGAGCCGATCAGGAGTGGGTGCTCGTTTTCGAGCGTATCCGCTGGTCACGGGTGGTGTGCTGGTTTTCGGCGTTCGAGGCGGAAACCCGCGCAGGGGGGCGTCTCAGCAGAACGAATCCGAAACCCGCACGCTGTCAAGATGATTCGGGAGCGACGATGCGTACCCAGAAGATCGGCACGAACGGCCGACCCGCCACGCAGAAGATACAGAAGCCCAATGCCGTAGGGCTGGTACGGCCCGACATATCCAGTCTGCACACATCTCGGCATGCGACCGAAATACGCCGCCACGCCGAGCAGTTGGGCTACCACTACCTCTACACCGTCCGGCCCCCGGCAGGTGAAGTCGATCCGGTCGGATACGCGCTGGCCGTCGCGGTCGGCGTGCAGGCTGCCGCTCTCGTCGTCCACGACCTGACCGCCGTGGACAACACCCCCGCACGAGTCTGTGAAACCTGCGACCTCGAAACGGTGTGTCCCGCGATGACCTGGGCGCGTGCTCAGCCCGGTGCGACCGGCCCCGGCCACACCCACCCCGACCACTCGCTCACCATCGCCGAGTCACATCGAATCATGCAGCAGCACAGAGGTTGTCGTGCCGCCACCTGTCCGCGGAAGGCGTCGGCGCTCAGCTGCCTGGTGCGGGCGGGCAAGCTCGTTCCGCCGGTTTCGAGCCCACGCGAACGTGCCGCCGCTCGCGGTCTGGCGTTCGAATCCGCCGATCGACTGCCCTTCTCGCCTGGCCCCGAGCTGGAAACACTGCTGAATGTGCTGGACGCGCTCACCGCTTCCGTCGCGGATTCCCGAACCCCGGTATCCCGTCCGTTCGATGTCGCGCGAAGCGAGCGGGACTGATGTGGAATGCGCCACATCCACCACACCGAAGCCGAGGGCTTTCGGGCTACCTGGCGACTGGAAGGCCACCGCATCGCGATCTTGGTCGTGCGGGACGCATCCGACATGACGCCGATCGCCTCGTACCACCCCGGCTCGTACCCCGACCTCGCGCAAGCCCGCGAACTGCTGCCGGAATTGACCGGACTATGGGACGCGGTTCGCCACGACTTCTGGTCACGCCTTTTCCCGTGCCATCGACCCTCCACCATTTGCCGCGATGGCCGGACGTGAGCACGACTCGGTCCGGACGAGACCACCCACAGCAACTTCAACGACAACCATGTCGCCGCGAGGGGCGTCGTCGTCCCTCGCGGCCTGAATCAGCAACGATGCAATGCGGTGAGCAGGGTGTCGAGGATCGGTGAGCGCCGGGCGTCGGCGCGCAGGACCGCCGACACGGGGATGCGCAGCTTGGATTCGGCCAGCCGCAGCACCACCAGACCCTCGGTCGTGCTCTCCGCGTAGAGCACCGTCCACGCCTCGGGCCGGTTGATCAGCTCCATCGTCGCGGTGTGGTCCGGCGGGATGGGCGGTCCGAAGGTGGGGCCGGTAGGCAGTTCGGCGAACGCGTTGCGAATTACGGTGTGTAGCAACACCTGTTCCTGCTCCGGGGGGAGTAGCAGGGGGTAGGAGGCCAGATCCGCCAGGGTCACCGTGTCCTTCGTGGCCAGCGGATGCGCGCTGGAGGTGGCGATCACCAGATCCTCGACCCACAGCTGCTCGACCACGAGGCCGGGCTGGTCGACGCGGCCGCGGATCAGGGCCAGATCGCAGTCGCCGTCTGTCACCGCGGTGATGCGCTGACGGAAGGGTTTGATGACGAACTCGATCTCCGCCTCCGGATGCGCGGCGCGCGCTCCCGCGATGGCCGACAGCGAGCGGGTGGCGAAGGACATGTTCGCGGCCAGCCGGATGCGTGGGCCGACCGTCCGCACGGCGGCGCGGATCGCCGACTCCAGACTCAGCATTTGTTTCGCAAGGGGAAGTAGCCGTGCGGTGGCGTCGGTGGGCACGACCGAGCGGGTCGAGCGCTCGAACAGTTGCACGCCGAGGTCGCGTTCGAGCCGGGAGATCTGGTGGCTGATCGCCGACTGCGAGATGAAGCAGCGCGCCGCGGCGCCGCTGAAGCTGAGCTCCTCGCACACCGCGACGAAGTAGGTGAGCTGCCGAAGTTCCACGGCGCCTCCTGATTAATTACGAATCGAGATAAGAGTCATCTTAATTATGCGCCCACACACCTGAAATATCCGCCCTCCGGATCGCGGTTCGTAATGAGAGAAGGAGGCTGTCATGCAGTACGTGGACGCGGGAATCGAAACCGCGGGTGTCGTCATTGTCGGATCGGGGTTCGGCGGGCTCGCCGCCGCCAAGCAACTGGCCAAGTCGGGGGTGGACTATGTGCTGATCTCCAGCACGCCCGAGCATCTGTTCCAACCGCTGTTGTACCAGGTAGCGACCGGTGTGCTCACATCGGAGGAGATCGCGCCGCCGATCGCGGGCATCCTGCGCCGCCATCGCGAGGCCGACGTTCGCCTCGGCACCGTGGTCGGCATCGATCCCGACCGCGCCATCGTCACCTACGAACACGAGGGCGTTTCGCACCGCATCCGCTACGGCTCGCTGATCGCGGCCACCGGCGCGAGCCAGTCCTACTTCGGCCGCGACGACTTCGCGGAGAAGACCTATTCGCTCAAGACCATCGACGACGCGCGGCGGCTGCGCGCCCAGATCGCGCGCGTCTTCGCCGAAGCCGCGCAGGCCGACGAGCAGACCAAGCGCAAGCTGCTGAGCTTCGTCGTGGTCGGCGCGGGCGCGACCGGCGTCGAGGTGGCCGGTCAGCTGAAGGAGCTGGCGAAACGGTATTACCACCAGGAGGTTTCGGTCACGCTCGTGGAGGGCGCGGGCGAGGTGCTCCCGCCGTTCGGCGGCGGGCTGTCGGAGTACGCGAAGAAGTCGCTGACCGGCAGCGGCGTGGAGGTGCTGCTCGGCACCTTCGTCACCGACATCGAGCACGGCAAGGTCACCGTCAAGAGCGCCGACGGGGTCGAGCACGCCATCGCGGCCGAGACCGTGGTGTGGTCGGCGGGCGTGCAGGCGGGCGGGTTCGCGAAGATCCTGGCCGAGGCCACGGGCGTGGCGACCGACCGGGCCGGCCGACTGCTGATCAACCCCGATCTCACCGTCGGCGGCTACGCCGACATCTACGCCATCGGCGACATGACCTCGCTCAACGGCTACCCCGGGCAATCGCCGGTGGCCATGCAGGAAGGCAGGCACGCCGCCGACATCATCCGCCGCAAGAAGCAGCCCGGCACGCCCTTCACCTACTGGGACAAGGGCAGCATGGCGGTGATCAGCCGGTTCAGCGCCGTGACGAAGCTGAACGACCGCATCACCTTCCGCGGTGTGATCGCCTGGTTCATGTGGCTCGCGGTGCACCTGTTCTACCTGGTCGGTTTCCGCAACCGCTTCGCCGCGGTCGCGTCCTGGCTGGTCGCGTTCATCTTCACCGGGCGCCCCGGTTTCGCCGAGGAGGACGCGACCGCGCCGAAGGTACTCGCCGCGGAGAGTCGAGCCGCTTAAATGGCTTCTCGCACCTGAGAATCGCGTCGCGCACAATCGAAAGGCGGCGCGATTCACGGTGCGCGCGGCATTCACGCTGCCCAGGAACGAACCGCGATTCGCACGGTAAACCGCATGTCGGAAGCGGTTTCGGTGCGGGAGGGCGAACGCGGTGGAACCGTTCGGTGAACGCTCGGTGTGACAGCCGTCTCGTTCACCCAACCGGCATCGCGGCGACACTTCGAGGTTGCTGGGGCGCATTGTCGGGCTGGCTTCATCGTGGATATGACTATTTCGTCCGTGCTGACAGCCCCGGCTCGACCGACGGACTCCGGGGAGGGACGGTCGCGTTACTCGCTGGTGGTCTCCTCCGACCTCGATCACCGCGTCGCCGCGCAGCGCCTGCGCTACAACGTGTTCGCCAACGAGCCGGGTTTCCGGATTCCGGACGACGGCAGCGGTTTGGACGCCGACCATTTCGACGAGCACTGCGACCACATGCTGGTGCGCGACGACGCCAGCGGGGAATTCGTCGGCTGCTACCGGATGCTGCCGCCGGACAAGGTCGCCGCGGCGGGCGGGTACTACACGGCGACGGAATTCGATCTCGCTCAACTGGATCCGGAAGGCATGCGGATCGTCGAGATGGGCCGCGCGTGCGTGGTCCCCGACCACCGCAACGGCTCGGTGCTCACCCTCATGTGGGCGGGGATTTTGCACTACATCCAGCTCACCGGCTACGAGTGGGTGATGGGCTGCGTGTCGGTGCCGATGCAGGACACCCCGGCCGACCCGCCCGGAGTGAACGTGCGCGGCGTGCGCGACATGCTGCTCGGGCGGCACTCCTCCGACCCGGAGCGCCGGGTGCACCCCTACAACCCGGTGATCGTCGACGGCAAGACCCTCGACGAACTGACCCCGCCGTCGCGGCCGAAACTGCCCCCGCTGGTGCGCGGCTACCTGCGGCTGGGCGCGGAGATCTGCGGCGAGCCCGCCCACGATCCCGCCTTCGCGGTCGCCGACTTCGTCGTGCTGCTCGGGCTGAACACCATCAACACCCGCTACCTCAATCGCCTACAAGACGCCGCCGCGTCGTTCGACGGGGGACGGTGAGGACAGTGGTCTTCGACGCGCCACCCGCCACGTCCGCCGCGCACGCATGGATGCCGTCGAGCCCCTGCGGTTCCGGCTGCATCGATTCGATCGACCAGGTCGGCCCGGCGCGGGTGGCCGCCCGGCTGGCCGGAGTCGCCGGCCTGCTGCTCAGCTACCCGATCGCGCACGCGCTGACCCCGCGCGGCAAGCGCGCGCCGTTGCAGCGCGGCTACGCGCGCCTGCTGCTCGGTTCCATCGGCCTGCGGTTGCGCGTCGTCGACAACCGGGTGACCGCGGAAGAGCGCGGTGTCGTCGATGAGGGCGACGCCACGCTCGCACCCGCCGGTTTCGGCGCCGCAGGCCGGGGTGTGCTGATCGTCACCGGGCACATCAGCTGGACCGACATCGTCGCCCTGGCCTCGGTGCAGCCGCTCGGCTTCGTGGCCCGCGCCGACATGCTGGACTGGCCGATGATCGGCAAACTCGCCAAGTTGATGCGGGTGATCCCGATCGAACGCGAGAGCCTACGGCAGTTGCCGGGCGTAGTGGCCGCGGTCGGAGCGCGGCTGGCCGCCGGTGAGCGGATCGGCGTCTTCCCCGAGGGCACCACATGGTGTGGCCGCGCCTACGGCAGCATGCGTCCCGCCTTGCTCCAGGCGGCGGTGGATACCGGCACCCCCGTGCAGCCGGTGCGGTTGCGGTACCTGGACCGGCACGGTGTGCCGTGCACGGTGCCCGCTTTCGTCGGCGTCGACACCTTCGGCTCCTCCGCCGGGCGGGTGCTGCGTTCGCGCGGAATGGTCGCCGAAGTGGTGCTGGAACCGGTGCTGGAACCCGGCCCCGACCGGCGCGAACTGGCCCGCCGCTGCGAAGCCGTCGTTCGCGGCACCGCGTCGCCGCGCCACGAAACCACGGAATGGATCGAGGCGGGGCACACCCGAGTGCAGGACCCGTCGGTAGCGACCGTAGCCCCGGAGGTGCGCAGGCCGCGGCGCATGTTGCGCGGGCGCCGCAATACCGCGGCCGTGCGGTAGGAGACGAACGCGGGCTACGTGGCGCGGCATAACGCGCGATAGTGGTTCGTATGCTTCCAGTTCTCGATCTCGCCGATGCCCACCGCGATCCGGAACGGTTCCGCGCCGATCTTCTGTCGGCCACACACGAGACCGGATTCTTCTATCTGGTCGGTCACGGCATCGCCGCCGACCGGTCGAACGAGGTGGTGGCCGTCGCGCGGCGGTTCTTCGCGTTGCCCGCCGCCGCGAAGGAGGAGATCAGTCAGCTGAAGAGTCCGCAGTTCCGCGGATACTCCCGGCTCGGCGGTGAGCTGACCAACGGCAAGGTGGACTGGCGCGAGCAGATCGATATCGGTCCCGAGCAGAAGGTGATCGACGGCGCGGAGGGGTATTGGCGGCTGCAAGGACCGAACTTGTGGCCGTCCGCGCTGCCGGAACTACGCGAGGTATTCGAAGCGTGGAGCGAATCGCTTTCCGAGGTGGGCATGCGGCTGCTGCGACAGTGGGCGGTGGCCCTCGGCGCGTCCGCGGACCTCTTCGACGCCGCGTTCGCCGACCTGCCCGCCACCCTGATCAAAGTGGTGCGGTATCCGGGCAACGAGCAGAACCCGCAGGGGGTCGGGGCGCACAAGGATTCGGGTGTGCTCACGCTGCTGCTGGTCGAGCCGGGTTCACGGGGACTGCAGGCGGAGCTGTCGCCGGGAGAATGGGTGGACGTGCCGCCACTGCCAGGAGCGTTCATCGTCAACATCGGCGAGCTGCTGGAAGTCGCCACAGGGGGATATCTGCGCGCCACCCGGCACCGCGTACTGGCGCCGGAGCCGGGCACCGATCGCGTCTCGATCCCGTTCTTCCTCAACCCGGCTTTGGACGCCACCATCCCGATCATCGAGCTGCCGCCCGAACTCGCGACCCGCTCTCGCGGCGTCGAGGCCGATCCGGACAACCCGATCTTCGACACCTACGGCGCGAACGCGTGGAAGTCCCGCACCCGCGCCCACCCGGAGGTCGCGTTGCTGCACCACGGCATCACCCCGGGCGAGGCCATCAGCGCCTACTGACGGACGCGCCGCGGACTGTCGGCGCTGGAGGCAGCCGTGCGCCGCGGGTCGCTCTGCGCCGCAGGGTGTCGGGCCGCAAAAGGCTCGAACGCGCGACGGGCAACTTCGCGGCGGCCGAGCGGGATCGCGCGCTGGTCGGGACCGTCGGCATCGGGCGTCCGGGTCGACGTACGGGGCGAGCCGATGTCGGCTCGCCCCGTGAATCGTGGAAGACCTCAGAAGCCGCTTCCAGTCGGCGGCCGCCACCTGTTGTCCCAGCCGGGCCTGCCGTAATCCCAGTCGTCGTGGCGGTCGCGGCCGCGGAACCAGTCGTCGTTGCGGCCGCGATCCCAGTCGTTGTGCCTGCCGCGATTCCAGTCGTCGTGGCCGTGGCGGCCGTGGGTCGCATCGAGCTGGTCGGCCTGCTCGAGCACGATCGGGTCGGCGAGCGCGGGCACCGCGACGGCGGCGACCGGCATCAGGGCGAGTACGGACGCGACCGCGGCGCGTGCCAGCACGCGTCGCGTGCGTCCATGGGTGTGATGGTCCATCGGAACTTCCTCACTATCGATTCGTCCGGGCGTCGACCGCTCGGCGTCCCGGCCTCGGATCCACTCCCGGAACGGAACGGATCGGCGATCAACACGCTGAATAACGTACCGCTAAATAGCGGTACATTCAATAGGTGAAAACCCTGAGATTCCGCCGGTCGCAGGGCGTTCAAGCCTGAACCGGGTCCGTGAACGGACCCCGCGCGAGCGGGCGAGCAGGGGGGAATAACCGGCGGAGGGTGACGGCTATCCTTAACTGGTCATGAAGTCGGCTTTTTCGGGTCCGGTCAACGGTGCTGCGCCCCAGACGGTCTACCTCGATCACGCGGCCACCACACCGATGCTGCCCGCGGCCATCGAGGCGATGACGGCTGCCTTGCGCAGCACGGGCAACGCGTCCTCGTTGCACGGCTCCGGGCGCGCCGCCCGTCGGCTGCTGGAGGAGGCGCGCGAGTCGATCGCGGCCGACCTGGGCGCCCGGCCCTCGGAGGTCATCTTCACCTCCGGCGGCACCGAGAGCGACAACCTGGCGGTGAAGGGCATCTTCTGGGCGCGCCGCGACGCCGATCCACGCCGGAACCGGATCATCGCCAGCTCGGTCGAGCACCACGCGGTGATCGACGCGGTGGAGTGGCTGGAGCGGCACGAGGGCGCGGAAGTCACCTGGCTGCCGGTCGACGCCGAGGGCGTGGTCGCGGCCGGAGCGCTGCGCGCCGCGCTCGCCGCCCATCCCGACGAGGTCGCGCTGGTCACCGTCATGTGGGCGAACAACGAGGTCGGCACGATCCAGCCGATCGTCGAACTCGCTTCCGTCGCAGCCGAATTCGGCGTGCCGATGCACAGCGACGCGGTGCAGGCGGCGGCGCAGCTGCCCATCGACTTCGCCGCGAGCGGCCTGTCCGCGGCCAGCTTCGCCGGGCACAAGGTCGGCGGCCCGCACGGTATCGGGGTGCTACTGCTCGGCAGGCAGGTGCCGTGCGTGCCGCTGCTGCACGGCGGCGGGCACGAGCGCGACCTGCGGTCGGGCACCTCGGACACGGCGGCCGCGATCGGGCTGGCCGCCGCGCTGCGCCAGACTTCGATCGAGCTACACGCCCGGACCGCCGAGCTGGTCGCGTTGCGGGACGCGTTGATCGACGGCATCCGCGCGACGGCGCCCGACGCGGTGCTCAACGGTCCGGCCGGCGAACGGCGGCTACCCGGCAACGCGCACGTCACTTTTCCCGGCTGCGAGGGAGATTCGCTACTGATGCTGCTGGACGCGGCGGGGATCGAATGCTCGACCGGTTCGGCGTGCACCGCAGGCGTCGCCACGCCCAGTCACGTGCTGATCGCGATGGGTGTCGAACCCTGGCAGGCGCGCGGATCGCTGCGCTTCTCGCTGGGGCACACCTCGACGCGTGCCGACGTCGACGCAGTACTGAAAGTCTTGCCGCAAGTGGTGGAGCGGGCCAAGGCCGCGGGCCTGGCCGGTGCGAGAGGAGGTGTTTGATGCGGGTACTCGCCGCGATGAGCGGTGGTGTGGATTCGGCCGTGGCGGCGGCGCGTGCCGTCGACGCCGGTCACGAGGTGGTCGGGGTGCATCTGGCGCTGTCGGCGACACCGGGCACGCTGCGCACCGGATCGCGCGGTTGCTGCTCGAAGGAGGACGCCGGTGACGCCCGGCGCGCCGCCGACGTGCTCGGCATCCCGTTCTACGTCTGGGATTTCGCCGACCGCTTCAAGGAAGACGTCATCGACGACTTCGTCGCGGCCTACGCGGCGGGCGAGACGCCGAACCCGTGCCTGCGCTGCAACGAGAAGATCAAGTTCTCCGCCCTGGCCGACCGCGCGGTGGCGCTCGGCTTCGACGCCGTGGTCACCGGGCACTACGCGCGGCTCGAGGACGGTGTGCTGCGGCGCGCCGTCGACGCAGACAAGGACCAGTCCTATGTGCTGGCTGTGCTGACCGCGCAGCAGCTCTCGCGCGCGATGTTCCCGGTGGGCGACACCCCCAAGCCGCAGATCCGCGCCGAGGCCGCCGAGCGCGGGCTCGCCGTCGCGAACAAGCCCGACAGCCACGACATCTGCTTCATCCCCTCCGGCGATACGCGCGCCTTCCTTGGCGCGAAGATCGGCGTCCGGCCCGGCGCGGTCGTCGACGCCGACGGCCGGGAGCTCGCGCGGCACGAGGGCGTGCACGGATTCACCATCGGCCAGCGCAAGGGTCTGGGGTTGCCGGGTCCCGCCGCCGACGGCAAGCCGCGGTACGTCACCGGCATCGATCCCGAGTCCGGCACGGTCCGCGTGGGGTCGGCCGAGGACTTGCAGGTCTGGACGATCGAGGCGGAGCGCGCGATCTGGACGTCCGGCTCCGCGCCCGCGGGCCCGATCGAGTGCGTGGCGCAGGTGCGCGCGCACGGCGGCACCGCGCCCGCGGTGGCCGAGGCGGTGGGCGACGGACTGCTCGTGCGGCTGCGCGAGCCGCTGACCGGCGTCGCGCGCGGCCAAGCCGTGGTCGTCTACCGTCCGGATCCCGCGGGTGACGAGGTGATCGGCAGCGGGACCATCTCCGCCACCGCGCAAGAGCCTGTCACGAGTGAAACGGGGGCCGAGGCGGCGCGGTGATCCCGCACCATCCTCCGGTGTCGTCCGGTGCGGAAAACTGGGCTGTGACCGTCGAGGACGGCGGGCCTCGTAATGGCGGAATCGATCGGATGGAGTGCGGTAACGGTGTACGAGACCGGCACGGATGACGTGACGCGAGACAGCGGGACGGACGTGACCGCCGAGCCGGTGCGTTTGCGAGGCGGCGTCGCCACCGGCGTCGGCTCTTGGCCGGGCACCGACCCGCGCGAGGCCGCCGCGACCATCGTCGGCGAACTCGGTGAGTTACCGCACCTGGTGGAGCTGCCCGGTCGGGGCGCGGGCGCGGACCTGGTCGGCCGCGCCTCCGCGTTGCTGGTCGATCTGCGTTTCGACACCACGTCCAGGGGCTATCGGCTGGCGCCGCGCCCGGGTTCGGTCTCGCGACGCGCCCATGACCTGCTGCGGACCGATCTGGACGCGCTCGAGGAAGCGTGGGAGAACGCGGGCCTGTCCGGTCGCGGCCGGACGGTGAAAGTGCAGTCGGCGGGCCCGCTGACGCTGGCCGCGCAGGTCGAGTTGCCCGGCGGTCATCGCGTGCTCACCGATCCCGGCGCGGTGCGCGACCTTTCGGAGTCCCTGGCCGAGGGGCTGGCGCAGCACGTGGCGGAGGTGCGCAAGCGGCTCGGCGCGCAGGTCGTCGTGCAGCTGGACGAACCGTCGCTGACCGCCGTGCTGGACGGCTCCCTGCGCGGGGTGAGCGTGCTGAACACCGTGCGCGCGTTGCCCGAACCGGAAGCGCTGGCCGTGCTGGACGCGGTGATCACCGCCCAGTCCGCGCCGGTGCTGGTGCACAGTTGCGCCGAGCCGCCCGCGCTCGGTGCGCTGCGCCGCAGCGCCGCCGCGGGGATCGGGTTCGATCTGAGCATCATCGGCACCGGGCAACTCGACGAGGTCGGGGAGGCCCTGGAAGCGGGCAAGCAGCTGGTGCTCGGTGTCGTCCCCACCGAGGCGCCTGCCACGACGGTCACCTGGCGGACCTTCGCCGAACCGGGCGTGCGGCTGATCGATCGGCTCGGCTTCGGCCGCCGCACGCTGGCGGAGCGGGTCGCGGTCAGCCCGGCATGCGGACTGGCGGGCGCGCCGCTGGAGTGGAGCAGACGAGCGCTGCGCTTGGCCGCGGACGTCGCGCGGGCGTATGCCGAGGAGCCGGAGGAGCTTTCGTTCTCCTGACGTTCCCGGACGCAAATCCCCGCCCAGGCCGACCAGTTCCGTGACGGGAACAAGCTCGGTCGCGGGCAGTTCGGGAAGGCCCTGATCTGGGGATCCTGCTCGGCCCGGCCATCTACCTGGGTGGATATTTACTTTTCACCGACGGGCTCATGGATTACTGCGATCGCGCCGCACGCGAAGGGGCGTTCGGAGCGGCGCAAGGTTTTCAAATCGCCGGCGCGAGCACCATGCTGGTCGCCGGGTTCGCTCTGCTGGCTGATCTATCGGCTCATCGCCATCGGATCAGCCGACTTCGATTCTTGTCGAGCGGCTCCGGAGTTCTCGCCATGATGTGTGGGTTCGGCTTCGTCATCATATTGTCCGGGCCTTCGGGTCAGGTCTGTTCGCCTGGATGACAGCTCTCGAACTCGATCTGCCGGTGTGGGCGCCACACCGTCGAGACGGGCATGCCGCGCGTCGATGCCGCCACACCGCCGGAACGCTGTGCTCGCGCCGAGAAACGGACCGGCCGGAATTCGTGTCCGCCAGGGCGGCGACGTGCGCGAACACGGCGGCTCCCTGTCGGTGGCCTCCGCTAATGTGCGATGGGTGAGTGACAGCGAGAGCGCGGCGGCCCCGGCGACGCCAGAGCAGCGGGTGGACTGGCAGCAACTCGCGGACGAGGTGCGTGAGCATCAGTTCCGCTACTACGTCCGGGACGCGCCGATCATCTCCGACGGCGAGTTCGACGCGCTGTTGCGGCGGTTGCAGGCCATGGAGGACGAGCATCCGGACCTGCGCACGCCGGACTCGCCGACCCAGCTGGTCGGCGGTGGGTTCGCGACCGATTTCACCGCCGTCGACCACCTCGAGCGGATGCTGTCGCTGGACAACGTGTTCGACGTCGACGAGCTACGCGCCTGGGCCGCCCGGGTGGAGGCGGAGACCGGGCCGGACCTGCACTATCTGTGCGAGGTCAAGATCGACGGCGTCGCGCTGAACCTGGTCTACGAGAACGGCAGGCTGGTCCGTGGCGCCACCCGAGGCGACGGACGCACGGGTGAAGACGTGACGCTCAACGCGCGCACCATCGACGACATCCCCGGCGAGCTGAACCCCAGCGACGAGTTCCCGATCCCGCGACTACTGGAGGTCCGCGGCGAGGTGTACTTCCGGCTGGAGGATTTCGAGACGCTCAACGCCGCCATCGTGGCCGAGGGCAAGCCGCCCTACGCCAACCCGCGCAACACCGCGGCCGGTTCGCTGCGGCAGAAGGATCCGGCGGTCACCGCGCGGCGCAGGCTGCGCATGATCTGTCACGGCTTCGGCCGGATCGAGGGCTACACGCCGACCTCGCAATACGAGGCGTACCGCGCGCTCGCCGCGTGGGGCCTGCCGGTGTCCGAGCACACCAGACGGGTGCAGGGCATCGGCGCGGTGATCGAGCGGGTCGCGTATTGGGGTGAGCACCGGCACGACATCGAGCACGAGATCGACGGCCAGGTGATCAAGGTCGACGAGACCGCGCTGCAACGCCGCCTCGGCTCCACCTCGCGCGCTCCGCGCTGGGCGATCGCCTACAAGTACCCGCCCGAGGAGGCGACGACCAAGCTGCTGAACATCCACGTGAACGTCGGCCGCACCGGGCGGGTGACGCCGTTCGCGGTGATGGAGCCGGTGTCGGTCGCGGGGTCGACGGTCGCGATGGCCACCCTGCACAACGCGGCCGAGGTCAAGCGCAAAGGCGTGCTGATCGGCGACACGGTCACCATCCGCAAGGCGGGTGACGTGATCCCCGAGGTGCTGGGGCCGGTGGTGGACGCGCGCCCCGAAGACGCGCGCGAGTTCGTCATGCCGACGCACTGTCCCGAGTGCGGCACCGAACTGCGCCCGGAGAAGGAGGGCGACGCCGACATCCGCTGCCCGAACCAGCAGTTCTGCCCGGCCCAATTGCGCGAGCGCGTCTACCACGTGGCAGGCCGCGGCGCTTTCGACATCGAGGCCCTCGGTTACGAAGGCGCGATCGATCTGCTGAAGTCCGGCGCCATCACCGACGAGGGCGACTTGTTCGACTTGGACGAGGCGACGCTGCTCACCACGTCGCTCTACGCCAACAAGAACGGCAGCCTCTCCGCCAACGGCAAGCGGCTGCTGGAGAACCTGGCCGCGGTCAAGAACCGGCCGCTGTGGCGGGTGCTGGTCGGCCTGTCCATCCGGCACGTCGGCCCCACCGCGGCGCGGGCGCTCGCCGCCGAGTTCGGCAGCTTGGACCGCATCGAGGCGGCGTCGGTCGAGGAATTGGCCGCCGCCGACGGCGTGGGCCCTACCATCGCGGCCGCGGTGGCGGAGTGGTTCACCGTCGACTGGCACCGCGCCGTGGTGGCGAAGTGGCGGGCCGCGGGTGTGCGGATGGAAGACGAGCGGGACGAATCCATCGAGCGCAACTTGGAGGGTCTGTCCATCGTGGTGACCGGTTCGCTGCAAGGCTTCACCCGCGACGGCGCCAAGGAGGCGATCCTGGTGCGCGGCGGCAAGGCGGCCGGTTCGGTTTCGAAGAAGACCGCGTTCGTGGTGATCGGTGACGCGCCGGGGTCCAAGGCCGCCAAAGCGGAGGAACTCGGTGTGCCGATTCTCGACGAGGAAGGGTTCCAGCGGCTGCTGGCCGGTGGTCCCGAGGCGGTCACGCCGGAGACGGCCGCGGAGGACGCCGAAGCCGAGGAGTGATCGGCGCTTGACCTGAAGGTACGTTGAGGTATGAGGATCGACTGGTAGGCGACTACCAGGAGGTCATCATGTCTCGTGCTACCGCACTGATCACCGGCGCATCGGCCGGATTCGGCGCTGCGCTCGCGCGGGCGCTGATCGAACAAGGGTGGCGGGTGCTGGGGACGGGGCGTCGTGCCGACCGGTTGACGCGGGTGGCCGCCGAACTCGGGCCGTCGTTCCAGGCGGTCCCCGGCGACGTCACGGATCCGGCGGATCGGGCCCGGTTGGCGGACGCCGCGCGCGGTGCGGGGGAACTCGCTCTGGTGGTGAACAACGCCAGCCGTCTCGGGCCGAGTCCGTTGCTGGGCCTCGCGGACTATCCACTCGACGAGTTCGAGCGCGTCTTGCGCACGAATGTCGTCGCGCCACTGGCCATTCTGCGGCTCGTGCTGCCGCTGCTGCGGCCGGACGGCGTCGTGGTGAACATCAGCTCCGACGCCGCGGTTGAGCCGTATCCCACGTGGGGTGGATACGGTTCGTCGAAGGCAGCGCTCGACCAGCTCACGGCGATCCTCGGTGCGGAACATCCGGGCCTGTCCATCTACGCGTTCGATCCCGGCGACATGCGTACCGAGATGCATCAGGCCGCGTTTCCCGGCGTCGACATCTCCGACCGGCCCGAGCCCGCGACAGTGGTGCCCGCGCTGCTGCGGTTGCTCGCCGAGAAGCCGAAGAGCGGGCGTTATGCCGCCGCGGATTTCGTGGCCGGGCGGGCGTCATGACGGTGCGGACCGAACTGCCGTTCTTCGATCTGTCCCCGGATCGCAACGCCACCCTCCCGCCCGAGGCGAGAGGGATGGCGCGCGACGAGGTCCGTTTGCTCGTCGTCGAGGACGGTCTGACGCACGCCCGATTCCGAGAGCTGCCCGACCGCCTGCGCCCGGGCGACCTTCTGGTGGTGAACAACTCGGCGACCATGTCGTCGGCGGTCGACGCCACGATGGACGGCGAGCCGGTCGTGCTGCATTTCTCCACCTGGCTGGACGACGGCCGCTGGGTGGTCGAGGTCCGGACCACCGAACGCACTCCCTATCCGTCCGAGGGGCTCTCGGCCGGGACCGTGTTGCGATTGCCGGGTGCGACGGCCACACTGCGGGCGCCCTGGCTTCCCGGCGGACGTCGTCTCTGGAGTGCGGACGTCACCGGCGACGTGTTCGGGTTGCTCGCCGCACACGGCCGCCCCATCACGTATGCCTATGTGCCGCAGCGGTGGTCGGCGGCCTATTACACGACGGTCTTCGGCAGGGTTCCGGGCAGCGCGGAAATGCCGAGCGCGGCACGGCCGTTCACCGAGCGTGTGGTGTTGGATCTGATCACCGCAGGGGTTGCTCTCGCGCCGATCACCCTGCATACCGGCGTCTCCTCGCCCGAGGCCGGGGAACCGCCGAGCCCGGAACGGTTCGCCGTTGCCGCCTCGACGGCGCGGCTGGTGAACGACACGAAAGCCGCCGGTGGGCGGGTCGTCGCGGTGGGCACGACGGTGACGCGGGCGTTGGAGACCGCCGCCGACCCGGCGGGACTGGTCCACGCGTCGCGCGGGTGGACCGACCTGGTGCTCGGCGCACGGCGACCGGCTCGTGTGGTGGATGGTCTGATCACCGGTTGGCACGCGCCCGGCGCGTCACACCTGGATCTCCTGGTAGCAGTGGCGGGGGAGGAAACCGTCGCCGCCGCGTATGCCGCCGCCGTGGACACCGGCTACCTGTGGCACGAGTTCGGCGACAGCGCTCTGCTGTTCGGGCGTGGCCCGCTCAGTGGACCGTGACCGTGGCGCCCAGCTGGCCCGCGATGTCGAATCGCCCGCAACGGCCGTCGCTCAGGTCGAGCTTCTGGGTGATGATCTTGCCGCGGCGATTCTTGAACGTCGCCTCGGCGGACACGTCGGCGCTCGCCGTCGAGCACACCTTCGACACCACGCCGGGCGGGTCGTAGCTGACCGTCCCTCCGCCCTGGCAGGTGTTCGTGCTGTTGGCCAGGAACACGCGTGCGGTGCCCTCCGGACACGGCGCGTCCGCCACCGCCTCCGGCGCCACGGTCAGCGAGCCCAGCGCGAGCGCGGCGACGGCGGAGCCTCCGACCACTACGCGACGAACCGTCGATCCCATCGTTACCCTCATCCCATCGAACAACTTCGGCAGTACGCCGCGGCAAGACCGCAGCGTGCAGGCATGCTAACCCGCTATCACGCCTGCTGTCCTGGCGACTGCTGTCGAGCTACTCCGGAAACAGCAGGTTGTCGACGGCGATGGTGGTGTCCGCATAGCGGAGCGGGATGTGGTCGCCGGGCCGGTACTCTTTGCGAGTCCGGTAACCCGTGGGTATCGGTTCGGTGTGCTCGTAGATCACGGTTCTCGTGACTACCCAGTAGGTCGAATACCCGGCGCGGCCATACAGTTTCGCTTTGACTCCGAGGTCTTGCATCACCGTTTCGTCGGAGATTTCGATGACCAGGAGCACATCAGCCGGATCCCACACAGCGATTTTCGAACCGATCAAATCGACCTGATCCGCGTCTGCCCGCAGTACCCAGCAGTCGGGATCGGGTAGCGACTGGGCGGTGGGCAGCGTCTCGCTGGTCACCTCGACCCCCTTGGTCGGAAGCTCCCGCGCGATGCGAAACACCGCTCGGCCGTGCCACGACCCGATAACCACCGGCCATACCTCCCCCTCGACGAGTTCGACACGATGGTCGAACGCGCCCGCCTCCCACGCGCGCAGGAACTCGCTGCGCGTCCAGCGGTAGGCGATCGAAGCCTCGGTCATGCGATCAGGGTACCGTGCCGCCGATCGCGCAGCCATCGGTCGCAGACCTGTTCGCCCAGGTAATGCTCGTGATCGAACAAAGAGAGGGAGGACGTTCGAGCCTTCGGCGAACCGTGTGTGGGCTCGGTGCGAGTGTCGCCGACGTGGGGGAAGATCAGGCGCGGATCGCGGACGCTACCGGCCTGATGTCGCCCACCCATGCCACAGACGGAAGTATGGCGGCATGCTGCGCAGTTTTCAGGTGACCAATCACAGATCGCTGGCCGACGAGCAGGAGTTGCGGCTCACCAGAGGAAGCGGGCCGGTGGCGGTGCCGGTGACCGCCGTGCACGGCGGCGCCGCTGCGGGCAAGACGAACCTGATCGATGCGCTCGGGCAGATGCGCGACGCGGTGTTGCACTCGGTGACCGGGTGGGACCCGTACGCGGGCCCGGTGCGGGCGCCGCACCTCGGATTCCCGGACCGGCCTTCGGAGTTCGTGGCGGCGTTCGTCGCCGAGGGCGTGCCGTATACCTACGGGTTCCGGCTGGACAACGCCGACGTGACGGCGGAATGGCTGCACACCCATCCGCGCTCGCGCAAGCGAATCGTGTTCGAGCGCAACGGGGAACAGATCAAGATCGGCCCGATGTTCGAGGCCGCGCGCTACGGGATCACCGCCCTGGCTCCGCTGGTCCGCCCGAACGCGTTGCTGCTCAGCCTCGCCGGTCAGATGTATTCCGACGCGCTCGTGCCCGCCTACCGCTGGTTCGATTCCATGCTCGAAGTGCAGCGCGGTCCCGCCGAACCCGACGCCATCGCCCATCGGCTGGGCAGTCACATCTCCCGATCCCCGGACAACGCGGCGCGGCTGCTGATGCTGCTGCGCACGGCCGAGTTGGGCATCACCGACCTGCTCGTCGCCGAACACGACCCGTTGTACGCCGACTACCTGCGTGATCTGGACGCCGACATCGCCGGTCTGGGCAAGCAGATCGATCTGTGCGCCTCCTCGCCCGGCCACGCCGACCAGTTGCTTCGCGACAACGGCCTGACCCCGGTGCTGCTCGAACGTGAGCTGACCAATCTGAAGGCCGCGCGCGACGCCTTGTACACGCGCATGGTGGCCCGGCGCGGTGTCGGTCTGAGCTTGGTGCACGACGGCATCGACGCCCCGTTCGGCATCGGCGACGAATCCTCCGCAACGCTGTCGTTGCTGCGGGTCCTGCCCGCCATGCTCGACGCGCTGGACGAGGGCCGTGTACTCGCCGTCGACGACATCGGCGCGTGCCTGCCCGCGGAGGAGACCGATCGGTTGATCCAGCTGTTCCAGAATCCGGAGACGAATGCGCGCGGGGCGCAGTTGATCTTCACCACGAACAATCGGACGCTGATCGATCGGGGCAACGGACGATCGCAACGCACCCGCACATCGGTCTGGCAGGTCCGGCGCACGGCTCAGGGCGCCAGCGAGCTCACGCCGGTGTGACGCGACTTAGCATGGGGGCATGTTGGAGTTCGTCGCGCTGGTAACCCTGACCGCGGTGCTGGTGTCGCTGATCGTGTTCACCATCCGCGGCAAGCGGGGCTACCGCCCGGCGAACCCGGAGGAGGGGACGCTGTACGTCACCGGTGTGAGCCCGCGCCCCGACGCGACGGGCGAACAGTACGTGACCATCACCGGGAATCTGAGCGGTCCTTCCGTCTCCGGCAAGGTCGTGTACGGCCGTTTCGCCTGGGACACGAGTTCCTGGCCGTCGATCGGCGACCTGCTCACCGTCGTCTATCCGGCGGGCAAGCCCGACCGCTGGCAGATTTCTCGTCCCGGCTGAGCGGTCGCCGTGCCGTAGCCCACACTATGGTCGATGGCATCATGCCGGGTATGGATGAGCGGGACGCGGGTGTCGTCGTCCGGGCGGCGCGGCCCGAGGAGTACGCGACGATCGGCGAGTTGACGGTGGAGGTCTACGTCGGCGAAAGCTACGTGGAAGCGGGCAGCTGGTACGCGGGCGAGCTGGCCGACACCGCCCGCCGCGCCGCCTCGGCCCGGGTCCTGGTCGCCACGCACGCGGGCCGGATCGTCGGCTCGCTGACGGTCGCACCCGCGGGTAATCCGTACGCGGAGATCGCGCTGCCGGGTGAACTCGAGTTCCGCATGCTCGCCGTCGCGAAGACCGCGCGCGGACTCGGCGCCGGGACGGCACTGGTGCGCAGCGTGCTCGATCTCGCCCGCGCGGAAGGTTGCGCGGCGGTCGCCCTCACCACCATGGCCGCCATGGTCGACGCCCGGCGGATATACGATCGCTTCGGCTTCCTCCCCGTACCGAGCCGGGACTGGCGTACTCCCGCGGGGGAGCTGCTGCATGTGCTCCGGCTACCGCTCGGCCCTTCTGGCGATTCCGCCTAGGTAGTCGTCCGTGGCGCGGAATCCGCTGCGCCGCTTGTGAATCAGCCGAGGACGGTGGCGACTATCCCGGCGAGGTAGCCGAGCCGGGCCACCTCGGAGGGCCGGAAGTCGGGGCCGCCCGGCCTGCCGAGCAGCAGGACCTTGCCGGTGTTGCCGAGCGGAGCGGCGGCGAGTTTGGTGTCCATGTCCCGCCAGATCTCGGGCACCCAGTCGGCTTCGGGGTCGAGCACCGTCGGCTTCTCCAGCGGCATCCACGGTGCCGAACCCGCTTGTGTCTGTGGCGCACTCGGGCTGCCGACCACCCGGTAGGCGCCGTGCGGCCCGATGTCGATGATCGTGCTCCAGCCGACCCGCAGCACCCGCGGCACACCGTCCACCAGCACCTGCATCCGGTCGTCGCGAGCGCTGGCCACATGATCGATGAGTTCGAGTTCGCGATGGGTGTCGAGCACGCCGGAGTACGGGCGGATCGAGTCCACGTGCACGTCGCCGATCGATTCGGCGGCGGTGATGAGGGTGTCGGGGAGTGCGCCGGAGGGCACCTCGACGACCAGATCGTCGACGGCGTAGCCCGCGCCGCGCTCGACCACGTCCAGCGAGAGGATGTCGGCACCGACGGAGCCGAGTGCGAGGGCGAGCGCACCGAGGCTTCCCGGTCGATCCGGAAGTTGCACGCGGAGCAGATACGACACGTGCGTTTCCTTTCTTAGGGCGGCCGAGGCTCTGAACGGATACCCGGGTGACGCAATACTTACACCCCTTACGGCCGGTTATCGAGTCGAAGACCGGCGAGTGACGCGCGCCACTCGATGAATTCGCGCGAAACCGGCGTGTCGGGCTAGTCCGAGCGGCCGTGTCGCGCGCCGGAGGGGGTTGCCGGGGGCCTGCTGGGCGATGGTTCCTCCGCCGCGCCGACGAAGCCCGGGTGCCGGGTGGTGACCCGGTCCCCGGTGGCTAGGCTGTGTGGGTTGAGCACTGTTGATAACGAAGCCGAAAGGGGTCCCGCGGTGCCCGCCATCTCCCGCGACGAGGTCGCACACCTCGCCCGGCTGTCCCGGCTCGCGCTGTCCGACGCGGAACTGGATCAGTTCGCCGGACAGCTGGATTCGATCCTGAGCCACGTGCGGACCATTTCCGAGGTAGCCGCCGCCGACGTCCCGGCTACGGCGTCGCCGAACCCGGCGACCAATGTGACCCGTCCCGACGAGGTGGTGCCGGGCCTGACCCCGCGGGAGGCGCTGTCGGGCGCGCCCGCCGTGGACGAGCAGCGGTTCATGGTGCCGCAGATTCTGGGGGAGGGCGAATGAGCGCAGCATCGCATCACGATTCCGTCTTGACGACGCTGTCGGCGGCCGAGCTGGCCGACAAGATCCACGGCCGCGAGCTGTCCTCGGTCGAGGTCACCCAGGCGCACCTGGACCGGATCGCCGCGGTCGACGGCGAGTACCACGCCTTCCTGCACGTCGCGGGAGAGCAGGCGCTGGAGGCCGCGGCCGCGGTGGACGCCGCGATCGCCTCCGGCGCCGAGCCCGCCTCGCCGCTGGCCGGAGTTCCGTTGGCGCTCAAGGACGTGTTCACCACCACGGACATGCCCACCACCTGTGCGTCGAAGATCCTCGAGGGTTGGGTGTCGCCGTACGACGCGACCCTCACCACGCGGTTGCGCGCGGCGGGCATCCCGATCCTCGGCAAGACCAACATGGACGAGTTCGCCATGGGCTCCTCCACCGAGAACTCCGCCTACGGTCCCACCCGCAACCCGTGGGACACCACCCGCATCCCGGGCGGTTCGGGCGGCGGCTCCGCGGCGGCGCTGGCCTCGCACCAGGCCCCGCTGGCCATCGGCACCGACACCGGCGGATCGATCCGCCAGCCCGCGGCCGTCACCGCCACCGTCGGCACCAAACCCACCTATGGCACGGTGTCGCGCTTCGGCCTGGTCGCGTGCGCGTCGTCGCTGGACCAGGGCGGTCCGTGCGGTCGAACGGTGCTGGACACGGCGCTGCTGCACGAGGTGATCGCCGGATACGACCCGCGCGACTCCACCTCGCGCGACGTGCCGGTGCCGCCGGTGGTGGCCGCCGCGCGCGCCGGGGCGCGGGGCGATCTGCGCGGCGTCAAGATCGGCGTGGTGAAGGAACTGCACTCCGACAGCTACCAGCCCGGCGTGCTCGCCTCCTTCGACGCCGCCGTGGCGGTGCTGAAGGATCTCGGCGCCGAAGTGATCGAAGTGTCCTGTCCGCACTTCGAATACGCGCTGTCGTCCTACTACTTGGTGATGCCGTCGGAGGTGTCGTCGAACCTCGCGCGGTTCGACGCGATGCGCTACGGCCTGCGCGTCGCCGACGACGGTCAGCACAGCGCCGAGCAGGTCATGGCGGCCACGCGCGCGGCCGGGTTCGGCCCCGAGGTCAAGCGGCGCATCATGATCGGCACCTACGCGCTGTCGGCGGGTTACTACGACGCCTACTACGGCCAGGCGCTGAAGGTGCGCACGCTGATCGCCCGCGACTTCGACAAGGCCTACGAGCAGGTCGACGTGCTCGTCTCGCCGACCAGCCCGTTCACGCCGTGGAAGCTGGGCGAGAAGGTCGACGATCCGCTGGCCATGTACCTGTCGGACCTGTGCACCCTCCCGACCAATCTGGCCGGTCACCCCGCCATGTCGGTCCCCTCCGGGCTGAGCAAGGACGACGGCATGCCCGTCGGCCTCCAGATCATGGCCCCCGCGCTCGCCGACGATCGCCTCTACCGGGTGGGCGCGGCCTACGAGGCCGCCCGCGGTCCCGTCGCCTGATATTTCGCACCGACCCGCTCGGCTCACCGCACCCGCGGTGCCGAGCGGCTCGGTGAACAATCAGGCGGGCCAGGTGAATTCGGGGTCGCCGGCGTAGTCGGCGCGTCGTTGATCCAACGCGAGTGCGACCATCTGGTGCGCGCCAGGCCCGATGATCTTGCGTAGCGGCGGGTTCGGCATGTTCACCAACTCGATCAGACCCGCGGCGCCGACCTCCGGAGGCGCTTCGATCCACTCGGGCTCGGTGTCGGTGCCCGATTCGACCGGAGCGGCGGGCTCGTTCGGTGTGTTCGCCGGCTCGGCTTCGGTCGACTCCGTTCCGGTCGCCTCGGCCGGGTAGTCCGGCATGCCCAGGATGGCGTTGCGCACCGGCGCATAGGCGGGAATGCCGCTGGCGAATCGCATGCTCGACTTGGCCCAGTCGGTGTCGAAGCCGCCCATCTGCGCGAGCGTGACCCGGATGCCGAAGGGGCGCAGTTCGTCCGCGAGCGAGGCGCTGAATCCCTCCAGTGCCCACTTGCTCGCGTTGTACAGTCCGAACAGGGGCAGACTGCCCACGGCCCCGACCGTGGAGATCTGCACGATGTGTCCCGAACCCTGCGTGCGCAGATGGGGCGCCGCCGCTTGGGAAACCCAGAGGGCGCCGAAGAAGTTGGTGTCCATCTGGTCGCGTATCTGTGTCTCGGTCAGTTCCTCCACGGCGCCGACCAAGCCGTAACCCGCGTTGTTCACGAGCACATCGATCGTGCCCGTCAGCGCGAACGCCTTGTCCACGGCGGCGATCACGCCGGCGCGGTCGCGAACGTCCAAAGGCAACACGGTGAGGCGGTCGTCGGCAATGCCCGCGAGGGCCTCCGGGTTTCTGGCGGTCGCGACGACGCGATCCCCCTCGGCGAGCGCGGCCGTCGTGAAGGCGCGGCCGAGTCCGCGGCTTGCGCCGGTGATGAACCACGTTCTGGTCATGGGTGATCCCTTCGTCGCGAGACGCTCCGTCTCGTCGAATACCGTGCCAATTCGCTCGCGCCTTGTCAAGACGATACGTTTCGTCTCGTCACCTGCTACCGTGACGGCATGCCCGAGACTGCCACCGCCGCGCGCCGCAGCGAGCGCTCCCGTGCGGCGATACTCGCCGCGACCGCCGAGCTGATCCGCGAGGTGTCCTACGCGAAGCTGGGCATCGAGGCCATCGCGGCCCGCGCGGGTGTCGGCAAACAGACGATCTACCGCTGGTGGCCGTCGAAGGGGGCGGTGGTGTTCGACGCCATGCTCGAATCCGATTCGGGGCCGGAAGGTCCCGCGCTACCCGACACCGGCGACATCGCCGCCGATCTGCGCCAGTTGCTGCGCGGTTCGGTCGTCGCGCTGACCGATCCCGGGTTCGAATCCTTCCTCCGCGCGATGTACATCGAAATCCAGCAGGACGCCGAGTTGGGGGCCGCCTACCGTGAGCGTTTGCTGCTGCCCCAGCGCGCCGCTGTCGCCGACCGCTTGGCCGCCGCCGTCGCCGCAGGCGAAGTGCGCGCGGATCTGGATCTCGAGCTCGCCATCGATCTGCTGCTCGGTCCGGTGCAGATGCGGTGGTCCCTCGGCCTCGGTGGTCTCACCGAGGACTATGCCGACGCCGCCCTCGACGCCGCGCTGGCCTATCTGCGTGCCTGAGTCCGCGGGTGTCTACTCGATCAGACGGGCGTTGGACGGGAGGGTGGCGTCCCCGGCTTCCAGGCTCTGCACGATCGGCGCGAGATCGCTGGACCCACTCGTGCGGGCGTCCGCGGCGAATTCCTGCCACGTCGTCGGCGCGTCGCCCTCGATGACCGGATCTTCCAGGCCGACGTCGTAGTCATCGTCGTCGAAAGACTGCTCGGGTGGGGTTGATCGATCGTCCGTCAACTGGGCGGTCTCCTTGGCGTTCGCAACAGCTTTCATCAAGTTTCCCCGGTCCGGTCGGACGGCTGGGCGGCGGCCCTCAGGAAGCGCGCAGCGATTCGGCCCGCTTCTTGATGCCGTCGGTCATGCCCTCGAAACCCCGGCGCAGATTCTTGCCGAGCGAGGCGACGACCACGGGGTGCAGCCATCCGCCGAGTTCGAAGTGCGATTCGTAGCGCGTGCGGTTGTCCGGCAGCGGCGTCACAGTGTGCGAGCGCAGGCTGTGCAGCGCGCCCAGGGGCACGGGTTTCATCGCGTAGCTCAGCTCGCTGCCGGGGGTGTGCGAGCGGATCCATTCCCGCTGCTTGCGCGGCTTCGAGCCGGAGACCTGGACGAGCATGTCGATCGGCTCGCCGGGCACCAGCGAACTGCGGCACTCCGTGACGAAGGGATTCCATTCGCCGTAGCGCGGGAAGTCGGTGATCACCTGCCACACCAGGTCGGCTGGGGCGTCGATGTCGGCGGCGAGGTCGATGACGAAGGCCATGAAGAAATTAGAACATGTTCTATGGCGGTCGCTGGCGAGTGGCGTGCCGAACAGCTCAGCACGAGCCCATCGCCGTCCCTTGATCCTGGCCGTACCGGTGGCCGTGGCCCGGCGGAGCGTGCAGCGCGGCGAGCAGATCGGCGGTGGTCTGCGCGAAGCTGAGCACCGGAAGCCATCGCGGAACCGGAGCGTCGACGCGGGCGCCGGTCAGGTCGGGCGCGCGCCACAGCTGGGAAAGCGACCAGTGGATCACCGGATCCGAGCTATTGGCCAGCACGGTCGCGCCGGCGCGGTGGACATTGTCGGCCGGTGGACCCGCCCAAAGAACCGCGCAGGTTCGGTCGTCCTGCTCGGCGTCGTCGGCGAAGACGGCGTTGCCGCCCAGAGCGCCCAGGCTCTGCCCGTACAGGTACAGCTTCGGCTTGTGCGCGAGGCTTTGGATGTGGCGCTCGACGGCGGTGAACAAGGCGCGAGCGGCCGTCACCGCCGATTCCCGGCCGAACACGAACGTCGCCCAGCTCGGGAGATAGGAGTATTGCAGCCCGACCAGCGCCACGTCACCGCCGAAGCGCCGATCGAACCCCGCCACGGCGTTCGCGTCGATCCAGCCCGATCCGGTGGGCACCGTGACGACCAGGTGCGAGCGCGCGAAGCCGCCCGACCGTTCCAGTTCCCGGATCGCCAGCGCGACACGGCTGTCCAGGTCGGGTGCGGAGGCCACCCCGACATAGACCCGCACGGCGCGCACCGACGCGTCGCTCACGAATTTGCGCCCCTCGGCGCCCAGCGACGTCCAGCTCACCGCCGACTCCGCGCTACCCGACCCGGCGTGCGAAACCGGTCGCACCAGAGTGGGATCCAGCTCGGCGTTGGCCCGCGCGTACGCCGCCTCCCGCCATCCGACCACCGCGGGCACACCGACCAGGTACAGCAGCACCGCCGCGACGGCGGCCAGCGAGACGCCCCGCGACCAGCCCAGTTTCCGCCAAGACCAGGCGATCGAGCGGGTGGCGGCGGCGAACAGCCCGACGATCACCGCCGCGCCGAGCGCGCAGCGCACCCAGTAGTCGGCGCCTATCGGCGGCGTGCCCATCGCGGCGCGCAGCCGGTTCTGCCAGTGTCCCGCGTTCGCCGCTGCTCCCACCACCAGCACCGATATCGCGATCAGCAGGGGCAGCCGCAGCCACGCATGGTGCCGATCGAAGTCGAAACCCCGTCGCCGCACGATGATTCGCAGCGTTCCGGCCACGCCGAGCGTCAGCGCCGCGAGAAGCCCGGTCAGCACGGCTTGCGCGCCCGGCGTGCGAGGGAGCAGACCCGGGGCCAACGACGCCAGTGTGCCGAGCCCGATGCCGAGTGTCGTGCCGATCCGCGGCGGTCGTGCCTGGAGTCGGAGACGGCGGTTCGGGAACGCCGTCATCGCCGCACCGTTGCCGCGACGGACGCAGGTGGCGGGCAATCCGCGAGTCCGGGGCCACGCCGCCGGTTGTGGACGACGAGAGCCGCGCCCAGACCGGCGATTCCGGCGACGAGCACGCCGAGCAGCTTCCAGCTCGACGCGGAGTCGGACTCGGCGGCATCGAACAGGGGCTCGACCACCGGTGCGCCGTAATCCTGCCGCCGCGAGTTCAGATCGACCGCGGTGTTCGCGATCGATGCCATCGCATCGCAGCGGGCGCGGGAGAACGGGTCCACGCGGGTGGCGCAGGCCTGGTGCATCTGCCGGTCCAGCGACGCGTCGAGGGCCTGCCGCGCCCACGGGCCCAGCGGTTCGCCGCGCTGGTCGGCGTAGCGCAACAGGTCGTAGCCGAGGTCATGGGCCTTGCACGCGGCGTCGAACTCGGCGGGCAGCGTCACCGGGGACGAGCAGTCGCCGTGCGGATCGACCAGCAAACCGTCCACCGTGCTGGGCCGGTAACCGAACGACGCTACGAAGTCCGCCGGGATCGCGGTGAGCGCGTCGGGGCCACCGGCGGCCAGCTCGGCGACGGCGGCGCTCGCCTGCGGGCTCTCGATCGGCGCGGCCGCCGCGGCGGCCCGCGGGGCGGGGGAGAGGAAGACCGTCGCCGCCACGGTGGTCAGCGCGGTCGCGGTGAGCGCGGCGTAGCGTCGCGTGTACGCGGTGACGGAAGAGGCTGCGGCGGAATGATTTCGGGCTCCTACGGCCGAAGCGAACCGGGTCTCGCGCCCGGCGCTGGTCGGTGTGCTCATGGCGACGACGTTAGGGGCCGGCTTTCCGGTCCCGCCTCACGCCCGGGGAGGTTTCGCGCGCCGTGCCGCCGGGGGAGCCGCCGCGCCGCCTCACACCGGGGTATCGGGGCGGAAATCACCCGTGGGTATGAGGCCGCGGTGAACTGGGAGTTCCTAGTGTCGTAGGCATGAACCGAGAAAGTCGCGGCTGGACGCGACGGCTGGACGCGCGGACCTGGTTCGACCTGGGCACGGTGCTGGTCGCGCTGATCTGGTACGCGGTGGCCTGGCCGACCCTGCACCTGACCCACGCGGTGCCCGCCGCGGCGCAGCCGTTCATCGCGGCGCTCGCCGCGTTCCCGGTGCTGCTCGTCCGGGTCAACCCGGCGCTGGGCTGGGCCATCTCGGCGGGCTCCGCGCTGGTGATCGCGCTGGCGATCCCGCATCAGCCGAACAACGACCTGCCGTTCCAGGTCGTGCACGTGCTCTGTGTGCTGGTGCTGCTGTTCGCGGTGGCGTTGCGCGCCCCGGGACAGATCGTGGCGGTGTCCTGGGCGGCGACCGCGCTGCTGTTCGCGACCACCATGCCCGGCGAGGGCGAAGCGTTCGCGAACGCCGCGTGGGGCTGGCCGATCGCGCTGGCCGCGCTGGTGCTGTTCGGACTGCTCGTCCGCTGGCTGGCACTGTCGCGGCGACAGCTGGTGCGCCAGGAGGAGGAGAACGAACTCGAGCGGGCACGCAGGGCCATCTTGGAGGAGAAGGCGCGCATCGCCCGCGATCTGCACGACGTCGTGGCCCACCACATGTCCTTGGTGGTAGTGCAGGCGCAGACCGCGCCGTACCGGGTCGAGGGCGTCACCCCGGCCGCGCGCGCCGAGTTCGAGTCGATCGGCGCCACGGCGCGCGAAGCGCTCAACGAGATCCGCGGCATGCTGGGTGTGCTGCGCAGCGACGGCCAGTTGCCCGAGCACGCGCCCCAGCCGAAGGCGGCCGACGTGATCGGCCTGTTCGAGGGCGCGCGCCGCGCTGGTGTCCGCATCGAGTGGACCGTCGAGGGTGCGCTGGACACGATCCCGGAGACCACCGGCCTCGCCTTGTTCCGCGTCGTGCAGGAATCACTGTCCAACGCCTCCCGGCACGCCCCGGGCGCGCCGGTCCAGGTGCGTATCGCCCGCGACGCGGAGCTGCGGCTCGACGTCGACAACGAGCCGGGGGCCACGCCCGCCCGGACGGTCGGCAACGGCGGCCACGGCATCGCGGGTATGCAGGCGCGAGCGCTGGCCGTGGGCGGCGAGGTGACGGCGGGGCCGCGCGCGGACGGCGGATTCCGGGTCCACGCGCGCTTCCCGCTCACCGTGCCGGAAGCGGCTGCCGCAGTTGTCGGTGCCGGCGCGGTGCACGGCGAACCAGGACGCTGAGCACCGCCGGGAGGATGCGCAGTGCGCTGCGGGTTCCTGCGGATGCCGATCGGAGTCAGCGACGGAAGGCATGTGCCGCCGTTGCACAAAGCGCCCGAGGCTGCCGGGCACGACACCGAATCGGGAGTTGAGCGGTGTCGAGACATCGCATCAGAGCAGACCGTGGCCGCAGCGCCCGAGCGGCGATCAGATGTGCCGGCCTCGGACACGGGGCGAGCATGCCCGTCGATGCACAGTCGGGACAGTGGGCCCCTGGCATGCTCGTGCGTCCGGTCGGCGCGACGCGCAGTCGTACGGGGCAATTAGGGTGAGCTGGTGGCAATTACGGTGTTGATCGCCGACGACCAGGCGATGGTCCGTCAGGGGTTCGGGGCGCTGCTGGCCGCGCAGCCGGATATCAGCGTGGTGGGCGACGCGGCGGACGGCAAGGTCGCGGTGGCCGAGGCGAAGCGGCTGCGCCCGGACGTCGTGCTGATGGATGTGCGCATGCCGGAGATGAACGGGCTCGACGCGGCCCGCGCCATCCTGGCGGCCGGGTTCGACCCGCCGGTGCGCGTGCTGATGCTCACCACCTTCGACATCGACGACTACGTCTACGAGGCGCTGAGCCTCGGCGCCAGCGGGTTCCTGCTCAAGGACGCGCCCGCCGAGGAACTGGTCCGCGCGGTGCGGGTGGTCGCCGACGGTCAGGCGCTGCTCGCGCCCACGGTCACCCGCAGACTCATCGCCGACGTCACCCGCCGCCGCAGCGCCGCCCGCGCCAAGCCGTCGCCGCAGCTGTCCGCGCTGACTCCCCGGGAGCGGGAAGTGCTGGAACTGATCGCGAAAGGCATGTCGAACTCCGAGATCGCCGAAACCCTCTTCGTGGCCGAGCAAACCGTGAAAACCCATGTCTCCAAGGTGTTCTCGAAGCTGAATCTGCGCGACCGGGCGCAAGCCGTGGTGCTGGCCTACGAAACCGGCCTGGTCACCCCGGGCTGAGCCGGGTCACATCGGCGGGCAGGACCCGCCGCGCAGTTCGTCGAGATGACTGCCGAGCATCCGCGCCATCCGGCTCAGGATGGTGGTGGAGTCGTCGAAGCTGCCGGAATCGGCCGTCGCCGCCAGCGCGACGGCGACCATGCCGGACCGCACCGGCACCAGGCCGAACTGGCGGACGGTGTAGACGCCGGTGTCGTCGTCGGGACCCCAGCCGCCTTTGAAGGCCGTGCCCTCCAGGACGCCAAGACCCCATGCCTGCTCGGGCGTTATCTTCGTCATCAGCTCGGTGACCTGGAACGACTCGGGCAGGCACGGCAGCCGGGAGGCGAAGCGGGCTTGATTGGCCAGCGTCCATTCGGTGCCGCCGAAGGAGGTGTAGTCCAAGGTGGTGCGCGGGCCCGCCACCCCGGTCGTGGCGTCGCCCGCCTCGTCGATCACGTCCTGCACCGCCTTGGCCGCTTCCAGCCCGTCGCCGAGCGATTGCCACAGCGCCTCTGCGGCGTCGTTGTCCGACCACGTGATGGCCGCCTCCACGTCGTGGATGATGCCCTCGTGCGGGTCGTGCCGCAGCGCCGCGATCGCGAGCGGCACCTTGATCGTCGACCACGCGATGCCGCTGACCCAGTCGCCGAAGACGGTCATCCGGCCCCCGCCGACGGGGATGATCGCCATGCCGACCTGTCCGCCGAGCTGGGGCTGTAACTGGGTGAAATCGGCGGCCAGCGAGTCGGGCATGGATATGGCGAGCCGCGGCCGCCACGCCCCCGCGGTGTCGACGACGACCGCAGGGGGATCGGTGTCGGCCCGATTGCCGGGAAGCAGCGTGCACGAAGTCAGCGTGAGCAGCACCACCATCGCTGCGGCGCGCAGCACCGAACGACACGACGAAGCGGATCCCGTCGACCTCACCACCGAGTCCTCCCCACCACCGGTGACGCGTCGCGCTGTAGAACGGCGGTGCAAAATATCTCATCGGGCCCGTCCGGTCGGTGACCGGACGAGAGACATCACCGCGGCGCGCGGCGGCGTCGACGGCACGATGTCTCGAACATAGTTTTGCCGATCTTCCCGGAGAATTCGAAACCCCGTGGCCACGGCGTCACCCGGTAGGCTCCAGGATCGGTAGGAAAGCGGTCACCTGAAGGGGGCGTGTTGCTCGACAGCGGTGCGGTGTTCGCCGGGTTCACCATAGAGAAGCTCCTCGGTCAGGGCGGCATGGGATCGGTGTATCTCGCCCGTCATCCCAGACTTCCTCGGCAGACCGCGCTCAAACTGCTCAACCGGGAGCTGTTCACCGACGTGGAGGTCCGGGCCCGCTTCGAGCGGGAGGCGGACCTGGCGGCGCAGTTGGACCATCCGAACATCGTCGCGGTGTACGACCGCGGCACCGAGGACGAGCAACTGTGGATCTCCATGCAGTACGTCGACGGCGTCGACGCGGCCACGGTGAACCCGCAGAACCTGCCGCCGGAGCGTGCCGTGCAGATCGTCGAAGGCGTCGCGTCCGCCCTGGACTACGCGCACGGGATGGGGGTGCTGCACCGCGACGTCAAGCCGGCGAACATCATGCTGGCCCGCGCGGTGGGCGGCCACGGTGAGCGGGTCTTCCTCACCGATTTCGGCATCGCCCGGCTGCGTGAGGATTCCACCCACCTGACCCAGACCGGCATGTTCACCGCGACGCTGGCCTACGCCTCGCCCGAGCAGATGACCGGGGCCCACCTGGACCACCGCTCCGATCAGTACTCGCTGGCGTGCGCGCTGTATTGGTTGCTGACCGGCGTCGCCCCGTTCGACGCGCCCGCCCCCGCCGACATCATCCGCGGCCACCTCCAGTTGCCGCCGCCCTCCGTCGCGGCCCGGCGCGCCGGTCTGTCGCCCGCGCTGGACGCGGTGATCGCCAAGGCCATGGCGAAGCGACCCGACGACCGATACGTCTCCTGCGTCGAATTCGCCTCGGCCGCGCGGCGAGCGCTCACCGAGCCCGCTCCGACGGTGGTGGCCGCGCAGTACCAACCGCAGCCCGCGCCCACCGTCCTCGCGCAACCGGCCTATCCCGGGCCGGAGGCGAGTCCGCCGACCTACGTCCCCACCGCGTCCGCCCCTGGCTATACCGCTCCACCGCAGTACAACCCGAACCCCATGAGCGGCCAGCAGTTCTCGGCGTCCAATGGCTACGCCGCGGCGGCTCCGCAGCCGAGTTACCCTGCGGCGCCGCCGCCTTCGGCTCCGGCGCCGATCGCCTATCCGCCCCACCAGCCGAGTTATCCGTCGCAGGGCCGCTCCAATACCGGCCTGATCGTGACCATCGTCCTGGTGATCGTGGCGCTGCTGGTCGGCGTCGGCATCGTCGTCGCGAAGGTCGGATTCTCGAATTCCGCCTCGCCGCTCGACCTCCCCACCAAGACGCCGTCGGGCCCGTCCGCCGCGGACAAACTCGCCGAAGCGTTCCCGAAGCTGCTGCCGCAAGGCGTCGATACGAAATACGACATCGGCTCCGGACCGGGCTATCGCGGCAAGACCTGCTTCCTCGGCACCGCCAAGCCGGGCGGCAAGGTATCCAGCGCCAACGGCGTACCCGACTTCCCGAACTGGGCGACGGCCTGGAACTGCTGGGGCGCACCGATCGACGAGCCCGACTACGTCCTCATCGGCTTCAAGTCGTCCGCCGACGCCCAGGCCGCGGTGCGGGACCTGCCGTCGAATACCGCGACGACCGAACGCAACAACGGCGAGTCGTATTCGACCTACCGGTGGCAGGAGAAAGCGAGCGGACTGCCGGACGGCTATCTCGTCGTCGACTTCGCCGACGACCCGGCCCGGTCGAACTACCTGCTGTTCGCCACGGTGACCCTCACCGACAGCATGCCGAACTCCGGGTTCGGCATCACCTCGGCGAAATTCAAGGCCTGGTTCGCCGACCTGCCGCTGTGAACCCGGAGTCTCAGTCGACGGCCAGCGCCTCCACGATGGGCAGCCGGGCCGCGCGCAACGCGGGTGGAATCGACCCGAGCAGCGCCAGCGCCAGCGCGATCACGGCGTAGACCAGCAGCATCGGGCTCGGCCGGTAGGCCACGTCGATGGTCAGGGCGTGTCCGATGGCGACCGTGCCCAGGAACTGCACCGACGCGCCGAGCGCCAGACCCAGCACCGCGCCGACGATCCCGATACCGGCGGCCTCGGCCAGCACCGAGCGCATCAGGAACTTGCGCCCGGTGCCCATGGCACGCAGTACGCCGAGTTCCCTGCGGCGCTCCAGCACCGAGAGCATCAACGTGTTGAGCAACGCGACCGTGGCGACCAGCACCACGATCCAGAGAATGGCGTTGCTCATCGCCATGCCCTGCCGGATGCTCGACGAAGCGGCCACCACCGTGTCCGCGCCGGTGTCCACGTTCAACTCCGGCGGCACCACTTGCCGTATCGCCGCGAACACCGCCGCGCGGTCGGCGCCCGGTGCGATGTCGACCGCGATGACCGTCTCCCCGGGCCGTTCGTACCAGCTGCGCATCAGGTTCAGGTCCATCATCACCACGCCGGCGATGGCGGAGAAGTACGGAATCACCTGCAACACACGCACGGTGTGGGGGCCGGTCGGGGTCGGCAGGGTCAGTTCCGCGCCCGCGCCGACGCCGAGTGAGCGCGCCACGTCGCGCGAGATGGCCACGCCTTCCCCGGCCGACAGCCGGGCGACCGATTCGTCGGTGAGCATGCGCATCCGCGTTTCCCTGGCGTCGGGCGGAAACCCTTGCAGCATCACGCGACTGCCGCCCAGCGTGGCGAAGGCCATCTGCGCCGGGCTGAGATGCGCGACGCCGGGCACCGCCGCGAGCTTGCCCGCCAGATCCGCGGGCAGCAGCGGCCCGGTCGGGAACTGCGCCATCGAGGCGGGGCTGACGTAGACGTCGTTGCGGGCCAGATCGGTGAAAGTGACCGTGGCCGAGTCGATCATGTTGCTGGACGCGCCGCTCATGCCGACGGTGGCCCCGACACCGATCATCACCGTCATCGCCGTCGCCCACACGCGCCGCGGCGAACGCTCCAGCGTGGTCGCGCCCAGGGCGCCGGGAGCGCGGAACCAGCGCGCGATCCCCGCCGCGGCCCGCACGATCGGGCCGGTCGCGGCGAAACAGATCAGGATCGCGGCGATGAACGACATCGAGATCGCGGTCAGCGAGTAGCGGCCGAGATCGCTGCTCGCGATCAGCACCGCCGCCCCGGCCAGCCCGCCACCTGCGATGACGGCGAGCCAGCGCAGCAGCGGGCTCGCGGTGTCGGTCCGGCCCGCTCCGACCGGAGCCAGCGCCTCGATGGGCTGGACCTTGTACACCTGGCGGGCGGCGAGGGAGGCCGCGAGCACGCTGGTGAACACGCAGGCCACGACGGCGAACGGAATCACGTACCAGGGCACCGAGTATTCGGTGCGCGCCTCCACGGACTGCACGATCGCGGTGGGCAGTGTGCCGATCGCGATGCTGCCCATGAACACACCCAGCGCCGCGCCGACCGCGCCGCCGAGCACGCCGAGCAGCGCCGCCTCGGCCAGCAGGTCGCGCACCATCGGGCCGCGCTTGCCGCCGATCGCGCGCAGCAGCGAGAGCATCGGCCTGCGCTGGGCGATCGCCATGCTCATCGCGTTGTAGATGAGGAACGCCGAGACGATCAGCGCGGCCGCCGACGCCATGGTGGTGGAGTAGCGGACGATCTGCACCGCGCCGCCCGCCTGCGCGGTGCGCAGACTCGGCTCGGCCACCACCGCGCGGCCGTCCACCGCGTCGGTGAGTGCCGCGCGCACCTGGCCGAGATCGGCGCCCTGAGCGGGAATGATCTGCACCGAGTCCAGCCGCCCGGCGCGGTCGGTGATCTTCTGCGCCAGCCCGAGCGGGGCGGCGATGAGGTGGCCGTCGTCGAGTTTCCGGGAGGTCTCCGCGTCGAGGACACCCGCGACCGTGACCGTCGTGCCGCCCAGCGCGAACTGCTCGCCCTCGGTGCGGCCGAGCCCGGTGCCCACCAGCACCCCATTGGGCACCGAGAGCAGCTTCCCCGTGAAAGCGCTCATCGGCGCGGTCAATTCGCTGCCCAGCGCGCCGATGTTCGAGTCGGCGCCGATCAGCAGCGCGCGGTCGGCGCCGGTGCCGATCTGCGCCCGCAGCATCGGCACCGCCACCGCGACGCCGGGTGTGGTCGCGATCCGCCGCAGCAATTGCTGGTCGAATCCCGCGTCGGTGATCCCGCTGACCTCCAGCTGCGCCTTCCCGCCCAGGCCGCGGGTCAGTCTGTCCACCGAGCCGGTGACCGATCCGGAGATGCTCAGCACCGCCACCAGCAGCGACGCCGACACGCCCATCACGATCAGCGACATGAAGGTGCGGCCGCGATGGGCGAGCAGCTCGCCGATGTTGAACAGCCGCAGGCGATCCCACGCCGCGCCGATCATGCTGTTTCCCTTCTCGCCCGCATGTCCACGCCGCGCCGCCGACCGTTCACGCGTTGACCGTCCGCTCGACCTTGTCGTTGGACCCGATCCGGCCGTCGCGCAGGGTGATCACACGGTCGCAGTAGGTCACCGCGCCCATGTCGTGGGTCACCATCACCACCGAACTACCCGATGCGGCGATCTCGCCGAGCAACTCGAGGATGGCGGCGCCGGTCTTGGAGTCGAGATTGCCGGTGGGCTCGTCGGCCAGGATCAGCGGCGGGTCCATGATCAACGCCCGCGCCACCGCCACCCGCTGCATCTGCCCGCCGGACAATTCGGCTGGGCGGTGTTCGGCCCGCGCCGCCAGGCCCACCCGGTCGAGCAACTCCAGGGCGCGCGGCTTGGCCTTGCGCAAACCCGTGCCGTCCAGCAGTTTCGGTATCGCCACGTTCTCCCACGCCGAGAGCGTGGGCAGCAGGTTGAAGAATTGGAAGACGAATCCGACCTGGTGACGCCGGAATTCCGACTGCTGCTCCTCGTCCAGCACGCCGATCTCCTCGCCCCGGAACCGGATCGAGCCCGCGTCGGGACTGTCCAGCGCGCCGAGCAGATGCAACAGGGTGCTCTTACCGGAACCGGACGGCCCGATGATCGAGGTGAATTCCCCTGTCTCGATGCGCAATGCGACGTCGTCGAGGGCGCGGACCGCCTGGCCGCCGACCCGATACTCCTTCGTCACGCCCGATAGTTCCAGCATTGCCGGTTCCGGCATCGTCGTCCCCCGCTCCGTATGGTCGATCAAAGTTCTTCGTTCCTCGTCGCGCGTTACCGCGCCATGGCCTCCGACGCGAGTTTGCGGCGACGATACTGTGCGTCGAGCACCGCGCGCAGCACCGGCTGCTCGGCCGCCAGTTCGAGATAGGCCTCCATCGCCGTCGATCCCTGGTCGAGTTTCGCGGCGAAGTGGAGATTCCACCGGTAGCGCAAGGTGAGCAGGAGCCCGTCCTCGCCGCCGAACAGCCGATCCAGATCGGGGAGTCCCGCGAACAGGTCGGGATCGGCCGGGTCGAGCGCCGCGCGGGTGAGTACGGTGTGCACGATGTCGGTTCGAGCGTGCTGATCCGTCCAGGACATGGCCATCGCCTTCCTCTGTGAATACCGCCAACGCTACGGACGCGACCGTCTTGTTGTCGTCGTGCCAGGGACCCGAATGCGTCTCCGACCACGGTAGGAGCGGCGGCCCGCTCGCGGGACGATGTACCCGCCCGGATCAGGCGGCTAGCCTTACAGAATGGGTTCGACCGGCGTATCCGAAGCATCGCCAGGTACGCCTCGCGCGGGCCGCGTGCCGTCCTCGGTGCGGCGTGTCGGGGAGCGGTGCGCCGAGTTCGCGCGCGATCCGGTCGCGGCCTTCCGGCGCAGCGTCGAGGAGTTGCCCTACGACTACCCGCCCTCGGTGATCGTCAGCGTCGACATCGCGGTCTTCGCCGTGGCGGTCGCGGCGGCGATCCAGCGGCACAGCTATTTCCCGACCCTGCTTCCGATCGTGGCGGTGCTACTGACCTGCGCTTTCGGTCCCTTGCACGCGTTGCTCGGCGTGTTGCCGCGCCCGCTGCTGCTCGGCGCGATGGCGATGACGGCCGAGGCGCTGTTCCTCGCTCAACCGGTCGAGGCCGATTTCGCGCCGTTCGTCCTGGTGGCCGCCGCGGGCGAGATCGCGGCGATCGCGCCGAAACGGGTAAGCATCCCGGTCACCATCGCGATGATGCTGCAACTGGTCGCTTTCGCCGTGATCGGCCATGTGACCGAAGGGTTGCCGACCTATCTGGTCGGCATCGCCTTCGGCTGGATGGCCGGGTTGATGCTGCAGTACCAGCGCCGCTTCCTCTACCAGGAACGCGGGTATCAGGACATCCGCGCCGCGCAGGCCGCCGACGAGGAGCGGCGCCGGATCGCCCGGGAAGTGCACGACGTGATCGCGCACTCGCTGAGCGTCACGCTGTTGCATCTCACCGCCGCCCGGCACGCGCTGCAGACCGACCGCGACGTGGACGAAGCCGTGGAAGCGCTGACCGACGCCGAACGGCTCGGCAGGCAGGCGATGGCCGACATCCGCCGCACGGTGGGCCTGCTCGACGCGCGCCCCTGGAAGCAGGCGCCGGAACCGGGTGTGGAGGACATCGAGGATCTGGTCGGCGATTTCGTGCGGGCCGGTCTGGACGTGCGCTACGACCGCGAGGGCGATCTCGGCGCGGTGTCGCCCGCGGTCGGGCTCGCGCTGTACCGGATCGGCCAGGAGTCGCTGGCGAACGTGGTCAAACACGCGCACGGCGCGTCCGCCAGGATCCGGGTCGCGGTGGACACGACGATGGTCACCCTCACGGTGGACAACACGGTGCCCGCCGGGCTGCCCGCCCAGCGCGGCGCGGGCATGGGTCTGTCCGGTATGCGGCAGCGCGCCGAACTGCTCGGCGGCCGCATGACGGCGGGCCCGTCCGGCCGCGGCTGGTCGGTGCGAGCAGGTATTCCGCTCGCGCCCGGTCGCGGCGGATTCTCGTGTTCGGTGCTGCCGGGAACCTCCACCACCGGCCGGGAGGTTTCGTGAGCGAGCGTCGGCGAACCGGAGCATCGGGCGTTGTCGGGTCCGGCCGACGAGGTGGCGTTGTGCGCGTTCACCGGCGAGTGAACCGAGAACGGAGCGTGCCGTCGTGCAGGTCGGAGCCGAACGCCACGGGGGTGCGGTCGTGAGCGTGCCGACACCCGCCAGTGGCGAGGACGCCGTAACCGTGCTGGTGGTCGACGACCAGGAACTCGTGCGCGGCGGTCTGCGGCGCATCCTGCGCAGGCGGGACGGATTCGTGGTCGCCGAATGCGCCGACGGCGATGAGGTGCCCGCCGCCGTCGCGGAGGTCGGCCCCGACGTGGTGCTGATGGACCTGCGGATGAAACGGGTCGGCGGTATCGACGCGACCAGGATGCTGCGGGCGCGCGACGGGGCTCCGCCGGTCCTGGTGCTCACCACTTTCGACGACGATCAGTTGCTGTCCGGAGCGCTGCGCGCGGGCGCGGCCGGATTCATCCTCAAGGACTCGCCCGCCGAGGACCTCATTCGCGCGGTACGGATGGTCGCGGGCGGCGGCGCCTGGCTCGACCCCGCGGTGACCGGCCGCGTGCTGTCGGCCTACCGCACCGTACGCCCGGTGCGCACCACCACGGATGCACGCCTGTCCGAGCTGACCGCGCGCGAATACGAGGTGCTCGAACTGATCGGGCGCGGCCGGGTGAACGCGGAAATCGCTCGTGAACTCGGCATCTCGGAAGTGACCGTGAAAAGCCATGTGGGGCATATCTTCGGCAAGCTCGAGCTGCGGGATCGGGCCGCGGCGATCGTGTTCGCGTTTGACCACGGGGTGGTGACACCCGGAGAATCCAATCTATGACGGGCAGGCTCCGGTCGCGTACCGCGTGATCTCGGTGTGCGTTCCAGGCCCGGGATGCGGAGGATGACGGGTGCAGGAACCTGGGCCGAGAACCGGGACGCGGTTCGGGCCGTACGAACTGCGGTCGTTGCTGGGCAAGGGGGGAATGGGGGAGGTATACGAGGCGTACGACACGGTCAAGGACCGGGTGGTCGCGGTCAAGCTGCTCTCCGAAGAACTCGCCAAAGACCCGATGTACCAGTTACGTTTCCGGCGAGAATCGCAGGCCGCGGCACGGCTGGCCGAACCGCACGTCATCCCGATCCACGACTGGGGCGTCATCGACGGGGTGCTGTTCATCGACATGCGGTTGGTCCGGGGCGTCGATCTGCGCACCCTGTTGCGCGGCAAGGGTCCGCTGAGCCCCGCTCGCGCCGTCGGCATCATCGAGCAGATCGCTTCGGCGCTCGACGCCGCGCACGCGAACAATCTGGTGCATCGCGACGTGAAACCGGCGAACATCCTTGTCACGGACGCGGATTTCGCGTATCTAGCCGATTTCGGTATCGCGCATACCGAAGGCGACAGCGCGGTGACGCTGGTCGGCATGGCCGTCGGCTCCTACATCTACATGGCTCCTGAGCGCTTCGACGTCGGCCCGGTGACCGGCCGCGCCGACGTCTACTCGCTGGCCTGCGTGCTGCACGAGTGCCTGACCGGAGCGACGCCGTTCCCGGCGGCCAGCATGAACGTGCTGATCAAATCGCACATGTCCGATCCGCCGCCGCGGCCGAGCGCGCAGGCCAGTGGCATTCCCGCCGCGTTGGACGAGGTGGTGAACCGCGGTATGGCCAAGGACCCGGCCGACCGCTACCCGACCGCGACCGCGCTGGCCAGGGCTGCCCGCGCCGCCCTCACCTCGGCGCCTGCCACCGGGCCGACGCTGGTGGTGCGCGCGCCCGACCGGTCGCAGCAGGCCGGTGCGGCGGTCGCGCCGGAATCGACCGGCGAGCTGCCCGTGATCCATCCGAGCGCGCCGACGGTGGTCCGGCCGACGGAGTTCCAGTTCACGCCGCTTCCGTCTGCTGACGCGCCGGAGCCGCCGCGAGCCCCGTTCCCGCCGGAGGTGGACTTGCCTCCGATACGTCCCTTCCCGGACGCGCACCTGTATCCGGAAACCCAGGCGTATCTGGAGGCGGCGGGATATCCGCAGGCGCCGGAGTCTGCCGCGCCGCCGACACGAGTGTTTCCGCAAGCGCCGCAGCCCTCCGCCCGCCCGACTCCGATGTACCCGCAGGGCTACGCCGATTCCGCCGCGCCGGAGCATTTCGATTCCCCGTACGTGCGACAGCCGGATGACTCCGCGTACGCCGATCCTGATTCCACTCGGGTGTACCCGGAGCCTGCCGCGCCGCCATCGCAGGTGTTCGGGCAGGGTTCAGCCGCGCCGGGGGTTTTCGATGCCGCGTACCCGGGACAGCCGGATGACTCCGCGTACGCCGATCCTGATTCCACGCGGGTATACGCGGAACCGACTGTGGCGCAGGCGTATTCCGATACGCCGCCGCAACCCTATTCGCAGGCCACCGAAAACGTCTTCGCCGAAAGTCATCCTGGGCTCGGGAACTACCCGCAGTATCCGGATCGAGAACAGCCACCCGCACCGCACGGCACGCCCGACCGCCTTCCCGCACCGGACTCGGCCCCGACCCAGTATCTGGCGCCGGCGGAGGACCACGCACTCGCGGCTCGCACCGACTATCCGCCGCATGGCGATTACCCCGCGCGCACCGGCCGCCCCCTGGGCCGCGACGAACCGGAGTACGGCTATGACGAGTACGACGAACCCGATTACTCCGAGTCTCGTCCGAGTCGCTCTATAGCGCTGCCCATCATGGTGGCCGTTTTCGCCATCGTCGCGCTGACCGTCGGCGGCGCGATCGCCTGGCAATCGTTCGGCCGCGGGCAAGTCGAGACGACCTCCGCCGCCGCGCACTCCGAGGAGTCCGCGCCGGTGGCCGGGCCCACCACTCGGGCGCCGAGCCGCACATCGGCCCCGTCGGCCACGTCGACCTCGGCGAAGCCGACCCAGGTCACGCTGCCCGCAGGCGCGAAGCCGTGCGGCCAGGGGCAGGCCGCCGCCGGGACGTTCACCCAGTCGGCGACGGGTACCGCCGTGACCAGCTGCGCGTTCGCCGAGGAGGTGCGCAGAGCCTATGCCGCACTCGGCCAGACGCAGAACGCGACTCGTGACGCGCCGCGCTCGGTCGTCGCGACCAGCCCGGTCACCGGCCGCAGCTACACCATGAACTGCCTGCCCGAAGGCCAGGTCGTCACGTGCAGCGGCGGCGAGAACGCGGTGGTGTACGTCTACTGACGGTGCGGCGCAGGTCGGCTACGGCACGGCCGGGCTTCCGCCCGGGACCACCGGCAAGCCCGCCGCCTTCCAGGCTCGGAACCCTCCGACGAGGTCGGTCACCTGACGCAGTCCCAGACGCAGCCCGTCGGCGGCCGCGAGACTGGAGGCGTAGCCCTCGTTGCACACGATCACCACCGGGGTGTCGGCGGCGACGCCGGGCAGCCGGTGGTCGCCGTTCGGGTCGAGGCGCCACTCCAGGACGATCCGCTCGACCACGACCGCGCCGGGTATCTCACCCTCGGCACTGCGGTTCGCGTGCGGCCGGATGTCCACGATCAGTCCGCCCTCGGCCTGCACCGCGGCGGCCTGCTCCGGCGTCACCCGTTCCAGCTGCGCTCTGGCCCTGGTCACCATGTCCTCGGCGCCTGTACTCATCGTGCATCCACTCCGCTCGCTGACGTCCCTGCGAAGTCAGCCAGCGTACGGTATTCGCGGACCGGTCGAAGCGGGGGAGAGTACGCGTGCACCGACGCGGCGGGCCACGGCTTGTCGTTGCGCAGCTGATGCGCTCGATCGGGACCGAATCCGACCGTGTCACCTGCCCGTCGTTCCGCCTTCTGGACCGTCCCGCCCAGATGCAGATATTCCTCGCTGAGTTCCCCCACGGTCATGGTGAACGAGCCGGACGCGCCGCCGTGGTCGTGCGGTTCGGTGCCCTGCCCAGGAGCCCAGGACAGCAGCCACAACTCCACGCCCATGGTCAGGGCCAGGCGGGTCCACCAGCGCTGCTCGGCGTCGAAGCGCACGATGTCCAGCAGCGGCGTGGCCAATTCCGCGGCCACCGAGCTGGTCAACCGGTGTAACTCGGCGGGTGACCACAGCGTCCGCTCCGGGTGGATGGCGTCTCGAACCAGCGGCACGTCGATGTCGGGATGGATATCGCGCGCGTGCTTGAGGTTCACCGGAACGGATGTGGTCACATGTGCTCCTGACGGGATCGATCGGATGAGCGGCTCGTGGCTGCCGCGTGGATTCTCCGCCATCGCGCCCGGATTTTCACGAATCACGATCAGGGCGAATAAAATTCATCGATCGTCGTCACGGCCGCACACCGGACCCGGCGTGCGGCGCCACCGCCGTTCGGCTACCCGAACCCGGGCATCGGCGGGGATTCCGGGAAGACGACGGGCAACGACACGAGGGCACGGTGGAACGGTCCAGGTCGCCAGGACAGCTCTTCCGGCTCGACCGCCAGTCGCATCTCGGGCAGGGCATCCAGTAGTTGGTCGATGGCGTCCTGCGCGATCAGGTACGCCATCGATTTGGCGGGGCAGGAGTGCGGTCCGGCTCCCCAAGCCAGGTGCGCCCGGCTGTCGGTGTGCTGGCCGGTGTGGATCGCCGGATCGTTGTTGCACGCGGCCATGCTGATCACGACCGGCTGGTGCGCGGGCAACCACACGTCGTCGATGAGGATCGGCTGTTTCGGGTAGCTGAAGCAGTAGTTGGCGCCGGGCGGGTCGTCGAACAGCACCTCGTCGAGTGCGTCGCGGGTGGACAGGCTGCCGCCGAATATCCCGCCCGCGAATCGGCGGTCGGTGAGCATCAGCCGCAAGGTGTTGGCGATCAGGTTCTGCTGTGGCTCGATACCCGCCCCGTACAGGGTGACCAACTGGTGGATCATCTCCATGTCGTCGAGGCCGACAGGGTGCCGCAGCAGTCGCGACGTGATGTCGTCCCCCGGACTCCGCCGTTTCATCTGCACCAGGTCGAACAGCGCGTCGGCGAGCATCGCGTTGCCCTTGTCCGCGTTGACGCCCTCGAAGATGGCGGCCATGCCGATCGCGACGTGCTGCCCGATCTCCGGCGGGCAGCCGAGCATCGAATTGAGCACCGCGAATGTGAGCGGGAACGCGTACTGGCTGATCAGATCCGCCGCACCGTCCTGGCAGAAGGCGTTGATCAGCGGGCCCGCGATCTGTTCGGTCGTCGCGTGCAGTGCGTGCAGGTCGACCGCGTCGATAGCGGCGACATTCACCTGCCGGTAGCGCTGGTGCTCGAATCCGGTGTTGCGCAGCGCGTTCGGCCGCCACTCCATCATCGGCAGGATCGGGCAGCCACCGGGAATGCCCTGCTGCCAAGTGCGTGGGTCCGAGGGAAAGTGCACCGGGTCGTTGAGGATTCGCAGCGCCGTGTAGTAACCGATCACCAACGTCGCGGGCACATTCGGCGCCAGTTCGATCGGCACGAGCGAGCCGTACCGGCGGCGCATCTCACGGTAGGCGTGATGCGGGTCCGCGGCGAATGCCTCCGTGTACAACGCGACCCGTGGCCCGTCGGTGTCTAGTGGCGAATTGTGCTGAACTGGACAGCTTTTCGTGCTCTCAGAAGTGGGTTGCGGGGACTGTGGCGTGGACAAAGGGCATGACTCCAGAAGAGAAGGCTCGTCGCCGGTGCGTGCGGGCACGCGGGTCGGCTATGCGCCGGTCAGGTGCATGTTTTCCGATGTAGCTACGGGATCGTAAGCAGTTCCGGCGCCGTGGTGGGGCGGTTTGAGTCGCCCGATCGGTGAACGCGGAGCTGTCCGCGGCGGCTGCGTCGGTCCGGGGCTTGCTCGCGCCGCTCGGCAGGCGACTCTCGACCGTGTTTCGTCATGGCCGCCCTCGTCGTCCCCGTAGGGGGTTTTATCGGCTCAGTGCCGCATCGCAATTCATCCGGGAAGGTGATCCGTCGCACTGGCGATTCAGTGATGGCAGAGGCCTCGGTCGCGTACGTTCGCTCATTCGGACGGGCGCGGATGCCCCGCCGGAGCGCCTCTTCAGTGTCAGCGGAAGCGTCGTGGCGACTGACTCACCAAGCCCCGCCGTTGCGCGACCGGCGGTTCGGCGTTCATGCGATGGTCGGCCTGATCATTCGCCGAGGTCCGCCGCATACCGTTCGGCGAGCGCGGCGACGCGTTCGGCGGGCCAAGGGCACCGGATGTCTCCTCGGGTAGCGGCGAAGAAGACTTCCAGGTGGACGTGCCAGGCGGCCAGCAGTTGGGGCCGTAGCCCAGCCAGTTCTTCCGGCAGGGTCTGGGTCAGCTCCACCCGCACGCCGAGGTCGGGATCGGCTTCGAAGGACCAGCGCACGTTGCCTGCCACCGCGTCGTCGTGCCGCCACTCGTACTCCAGCCACCGAGGCGGCTCGACACCGACGAGCTCACCCGCCTCGACGTGCGCGTTGGTCGCCCGGATCGGCGGCGGGCCGCCCACGGTCGGAGTCTGCTCCTCGGTGAGCAGCGACCACAGCCGATCCAGCGGCTGCCACACCAGGTCGCGAGCGAAGCGCAGCACATAGCCGTCGGCGACCTCGGCGCAGTCGCCCGTGTCCAGCCCGAATTCCGCTGTGTAGTACTCGATATCGGCGAGCCAGGTGGTGTCCGGTTCGGTGTGGCCACCGCCGAGCGCGGCCGTGAGCGCCGCCAGGCAGCGGTCCCAGCCGACCGCTGACCGCGCGGCGCCGAGCCGCGCGCCGGGCCCGCCGCCGAGGACATGGGTGAAGATCAGCAGCGTTCCGACCGCATCGGCCACCAGCTCGAAGCGCAGCACGTCCCGGTTCCATCGGAACATGTAGACCTTGGGTGGGTCGAATTCGAGCACCTCGCCGTGGGACATGCTGTCGGCTGTCTCCGGTGCGTCGGCGAAGGTGAATCGCATCGCGGCGCCGGGCCGCGGTTCGGTCGTGACAGCGGCGGGGAACCAGGCGGACATCCGGCTCGGATCGCTGATCGCGCGCCACACTTTTTCCGGGGGATGGGCCAGCCTGCGTTCGAACCGCAGGGTGGGCGCGCCGTCGACGGTGCGCAGTCGTGCTCGGGGCTCGCTCATCGGTGTCCTTTCTCGTCGGGCATGGCGTCGAGATGACGTTCGAGGGCGTCGAGGCTGGTTCAGGGCTGTGGCCACGACCGCAGTGCGATGTCCACGGTCCGGCGCAGGTGCGACGGTTTCGCGCCCGAGGCCGCTTGGACCGCGATCCCGTCGGAGACCGTCATGAGGTAGCGGGCGAGGTCGGCGGGTTTGCTGTCCTCGGGGAGGTCGCCGTCGGCGCGTGCTCGCTCCAAGCGCCGCCGCAGCGCGGCCTCGCCCGCGAGACGCACCGCCACCGCGCTCTTGCGGCTGTGCTCGGCTTCCGGCCCGCAGGCTTGCGCGCTGCGCACCGACAGGCAGCCGGGGCTGTCGTGCCCGGTGGTCAGCTCGATCGCGCCGGCGAGGTACGCGGCCGCGACCGCGCGGGCGGTCGGGAGTTCGATGGCTTCGGTGAGGTAGCGCCCGGGTCCGTCGACATAGCGTTCGAGCGCCCGGTCGAACAATTCGGCTTTGCTGCCGAAGGCGGCGTACAAGCTGGGACGGTTGATGCCCATCGCCGCGGTGAGATCCGACAACGCGGCGCCCTCGTAGCCGTACCGCCAGAACACCTCCAGCGCGCGGTCCAGCGCGCTGTCGATGTCGAAGCTCCGGGGCCTGCCTCCCGGCATGGGCACCTCCCACTGCTGTTTGCCTATCGGTACCTTAGGCCGCCGCGGTGCGCGCTCACAGGTCGCCGACCGGTCTGCGCACACCGGTTTCCGCGGCTTCGGCGATGGCGTCGACGAGGCGGCGCTGGCGCAGGCCCACGGTGAAGTCGGGCCGAGCGGTCCTGCCCTCGGCGATGGCGCTCGCGGTCTCGCGGTAGACGCCCGCGACGTGGGCGACCGGGCCTGGGGGCAGTGTGGACGGCACCAGGCGGTAGCGCTCCGGGACCGGGAGTTCGCTGACCGACCCCCGATCGGTGCGCAGTTCGATGCGCCAGTCGGCCCAGTGCGGATACATCCCGCCCTGCACCGGGCTGATCGCAAGAGCCCCCTCCGTACCGCGAATGTGCAGCGCGAATCCGGACGGAGCGGCCGCGTTTCCGCCGTGCACGGTCACCGCGACGACCGCGCCGCTCTTCAGGCGACCGGCCAGGACCAACTGCTCCGGCTGCCGATTCGGGACGGTCCGGCCGGTGCCGACGACGGTCAATTCCTCGTGCAGTGTGGCGACGACGGCGGACACTTCGGCGAGTTCACCGGCCAGGTGTTCGAGCACCGCGAGCACGTGCCCGGCCATGATCGTCAGCAGACCGGTGCCCTGGGCGGGATCGGTGGTCCAAGCGAATTCCGGCCGAATCGAACCGCCGCCGAACGGATCTCCGGCGGCGATGACGGTGACCGCGGAAACGGCGCCGATCCGGCCCGCCGCGAGCAGATCGCGGACGAAGTTCACCGACGGCGAGTGGTAGCCCTGCAAGACCACCGCGTGCACTACATCCGCCGCTGTCGCCGCCGCGGTCAGCTCGGCGCTCTCGGCCGCGCTCGCGCCCATCGGCCACTCGCAGACGACGTGCTTGCCCGCCGCGAGCGCCGCGCGCACCACCGCCGCGTGCCCCGGTGACTTCACTGTCGCCACAACCAGGTCCACCTCGGGATGCGCGGCCAACTCGGCCGCGTCGGTGAACGCGTGCGTGGCGCCGGTGGCCTCGGCCGCGGCGGCGGCCGAGGCGGGGTTGGTCGTCGCCACCGCCGCGACGCGGAACTCGGGCAGTGCGGCCAGCGCGGGCAGGTGGGTCGCGGCGGCCCAGCTTCCGGTGGGATTCGCGCCGACGACGCCGACACCGAGCGGGGTGGTGCTACCGGTCATGAGGACTCCTAGTTCTGTACCGTTTGGTAGTAAACTAGGCGCGCTACGGCCGCGCGGCAACCGATAATGTACCGATAGGTAAAAAATTTCGCCGCCGACTCGAGAGTGCGCCCCTCCTGCTCCAGTGATGGTTGCTGAGAGATTGCGAATAAGTGTGCGAGACATTTGCGCCGGATCGAAACGGCGATGCTCCGGGGTGGTCTGGCGCGGGAATGCCCGCGGATCGAAAGTTCACGTCCGGGCAGTGGCGCCACTCTGGCGAATCGGCGGTGACCGTGCTTGCGGCGGGGAGTGTCGGCCGGGCTCGATCCGATCGTGGCTGCCGAACCGCATGGCGGTGGTCGTTCCCGGCCTCGGGGGCTTGCGTCGACCGCCTCGATGTGCTTTCCGCCAAGGCGGGTGCATCTCGTCGTGAAGCCCGCCAAACGCGCTCGCGGGAAGCCATGCTCTCGGGGGCATACCTCCGGCACCCAAAAAATCCTGCGGTAATACTCGAATGCTATTGAGCGCGACTGGGGTGCGTTGACCCGTTCGGCAGTGGCCGTGGCGGTCAGAGGTTTTCGGTGAACTGGGGCGTAATCAATTCATCTAGTACGTTCTCCGGGATAACGAGAAGCAGTTCTCGGGTGAGGCCGACGGCGAACGTCGGTTCCGAACCCGGCCGCTCGGCGAGATCGGGCGGGTAGGTGGAGGTGTCCATGCTTGTTGACCGCGCCGTCGTCATCTGGCGGGGAGACAAGAGTCAGTCGACCCGAGGCTGCGCCCCTGCCGTCGCGGTCGCCGGTCGGCGAGCCGGGGGAGTTCGCGAGAAGAATGTGCCGAAAATGTCTACTGATCGATTCCGCAGAGTTCGAAACGTCCTGGGTTGTGCGGCGCTTGCCGCGGCTCTGGTAGCCGGGTGCGGTACCAACCGCGCCGAGGATTCGTCGAGCGAGCCGACCATCACCGAGGCCGCGGCCCGCACCGACCAGAAGGGCCTGTCCATCATCGTGCCGGGCACCTTGGCAGCGAGCTATGCCGAGCTCGCCGCGGGCGTGCGCGGGAAGATGGGCATGGCCATCGTGCCGGTCGGCGGCGAGCAGCCGATCACCTTCGGCGAATGGACCAGCGGTCCGGCCTGGTCGACGATGAAGGTGCCGCTGACCGTCGCCGCGCTGCGGCGCAGTCCGAGCAGCTCGAACTACGCCGCGTCGGCCGCGATCACGCAATCCGACAATGCCGCCGCCGACGTGCTGTGGCAGTCGCTGGGCACGCCGCAGGAGGCGGCGCAGGCCGTGCAGGCGGTGCTGCGCGAAGGTGGGGACAGCAAGACCGTCGTGCCCGCCGCCCGTGCCCGTGCGGAACACTCGGCCTTCGGTCAGGCGGAGTGGTCGCTGGTCGACCAGGTGCGGTTCGCTTCACATTTGCCGTGTCTGCCCCAGACCGACCGCGTGACTTCGCTGATGGAACAGGTCATCGCCAGCCAGCGCTGGGGTCTCGGCGAGTTCGGCGGCGCCGAGTTCAAGGGCGGCTGGGGGCCGGACGTGTCGGGCAACTACCTGGTGCGGCAGTTCGGGATCATCAACGTCCCCTCGGGGCAGATCGCGATCGCGGTCGCGGTGCAGCCGGAGTCGGGATCGCTCAGCGACGGCATGAACGTTCTGGACAAACTGGCCACCGTCGTCTCCCAGCATCTCGGCGAGCTGGCCGGGGGTCATTGCGCGGCCGCGTGAGGTCATCTGTCCAGGTCAGTGTTACGCGACGTTCACGGGGGCGGGGCTGCCGAGATCGGACATGGGGGGCAAGATAGCGGCCATGCGCATCGGAGTTCTGACCGGAGGCGGAGACTGCCCAGGACTGAACGCGGTCATCCGCGCCGTCGTTCGCACCGCGAACGGCCGTTACGGAGACGCGATCGTCGGCTTCGAGGACGGTTGGCGCGGCCTATTGGAGGACCGAAAGATCCAGATCCGCAACGACGACCGCACCGACCGGATCCTCACCAAGGGCGGCACCATCCTCGGCACCGCCCGCACCAACCCCGACGTGCTGCGCGCGGGCCTCGGCCGGATCAAGCAGACCCTGGACGACAACGGCATCGAAGCCCTGATCCCGATCGGCGGCGAGGGCACGCTCACCGCCGCGAGCTGGTTGTCCGACGAAGGCGTACCGGTGGTCGGCGTCCCGAAGACCATCGACAACGACATCGATTGCACCGACGTCACTTTCGGCCACGACACCGCCTTGAACATCGCCACCGAGGCGATCGACCGGCTGCACACCACCGCCGAATCGCACCAGCGCGTCATGCTCATCGAGGTGATGGGCCGCCACGCGGGCTGGATCGCGGTCGGCGCCGGCATGGCGGCGGGCGCCCATCTGACGCTCGTGCCGGAGGTCCCCTTCGAGGTCGACGAGGTGTGCGCCATGATCAAGCGGCGTTTCCAGCGCGGTGACAAGCACTTCATCTGCGTCGTCGCCGAGGGGTCGCACCCGGCGCCGGACTCCGGGTTCACCTTGCGCGAGGGCGGCATCGACGAGTTCGGCCACGAGCGGTTCACCGGCGTCGCCCAGCAGCTCGGCGTGGAGATCGAGCGGCGCATCGGCAAAGAGGTCCGCACCACCGTGCTCGGTCACGTGCAGCGCGGCGGCAGCCCCACGCCCTACGACCGGGTGCTGGCCACGCGCTTCGGCCTGCACGCGGCCGAGGCGGTGCACGCGGGCAAGTTCGGCCAGATGGTCGCGTTGCACGGCACCACCATCGACCTGGTCCCGCTGTCGGAGGCCACCAAGCAGCTCAAGCGGGTGCCTTCGGAGCGCTACCGCGAGGCGGAGGCGTTCTTCGGTTAATGGCGTCGCATATGGCAGATGAACTCAGCGGTGAGCTGTGGTTACCGCCGCTGTCGGGGATCCATACCGTCGAACTGAAGCGACGGCTTGCCCGGCTACCCCGCGCCGGTAGCAGCGCTGAGGAACGTGATCAGGTGGACGCGATGTTCGGCCGAGATCGGCTCGATGAGGGCCTCGAGGCGTGGTGATCGTCTCCGGGGCGACCGCGCCGGTCGCTTCGACGCGGATGTGCATATGTCCGGATACGCTGGCCGGTATGGCCGAACTCCCTGTGCACGATCTGCCGGATACCGCCGTCGACGTCCTGCGCCGCCGAGCGCGCGCGGCCGGGTTGCCGCTGTCGCGGTACATCGGGCGCGAGCTGGTCGCGCTGGCCGGTCGACGCACGGCGGACGACGCGGTCGTCGAGTTCTTGCAGTCCGAAGGACGCGACCTGGCCCCGCAAATAGATGATGACGCGGTGGCTCTGGTACGGCGGTACGACCTTTCGATCGAGGCGCTCGACGTTCTGGGTCGCCGCGCTCGCTCCGCGGGTGTTCCGCTGGGGGAGTATGCGCGTCGCGAACTGGTGCGGCTGGCGCGGCGCAGCACCGTCGAGGACGCGTTGCTGGAGTTCCGCGAGGTGCAGGAACGGGATCCGAGTCCGCGACTCGACATGGCGGAGATCGCCGCGGCCGTGCGGTACGCGCGCGGCGAATAGGCCGGGGCCGGCCCGCGTCGTCGGTACCCTGAGTCGCATGCGCAGTGGGCGACTGATCGCGTTGGCACTGTTGATGATCACGGCAGTGGCGGCCGGGTGCTCGGAGTCGAATCCGCCCGAGCCGACCACGGGTGACTGGCACGGCGCCGTCGAGGTCCCCGGTCAGCCGGTGCAGGTCGGCGTGAGTTTCCACGACGACGGCACGGCCACCGTCGACATCCCGGCGCAGGGCATGAGCGGCGTGCAACTCAAAGACGTCAGCACCGACCGCAACGGCGTGTCCTTCGCGGTCCCCGACGTCCCTGGCGATCCGGTGTTCCACGGCAAGTACGAGTCCGGGACCGACCGGATCACCGGAGATCTCACCCAGGCGGGGCAGAAATTCCCGCTGGCGCTGAGCCGGGGCAAGGTCGTACCGCCAGCCCATCCGCAGGAACCGAAGCCACCGTTCCCGTACAAGACCGAGGATGTCACCTATAGCAACGGCGGCATCACCATCGCGGGCACGTTGACCGAACCGCAGGGCCCCGGCCCGTTCCCCGCCATCCTCATGATCACCGGAAGCGGCGCCCAGGACCGCGACGAGGAACTGATGGGGCACAAGCCGTTCCTGCTGCTGGCCGATACCTTCACCCGCGCGGGCTACGCCGTGCTGCGCACCGACGACCGAGGCGTCGGTGGCACCGGCGGCAAGCTGGACGACGCGAACTACACCGACCTGGCCGAGGACGCCGCCGCGGGCGTCCGTTTCTTGCGGGCCCGCTCCGAGATCGACCCGGCGCGGATCGGACTCTTCGGCCACAGCGAGGGCGGCTACCTCGCGCCGCTGGTCGCCGCGCGCCCCGACAGCGGCGTCGCGTTCGCCGTCCTGATGGCCGGACCCGGCGTCCCGGGCTCGGACGTGCTCGTCGAACAGACCCGCTTGCTCGCCACCGCGAACGGAACACCTCCCGACCAGGTGGAGACCCAGGTCCGCGACATGGCCGAACTGTCCGCCCTGCTGAAGGCGGGCGACCTCGACGGAGCGAGACAACTGGCCGTTCGGCAGAACCAGGCCTTGCCCGCCGACCAGCGCGTGCCCGACGATCAGGCGGCCGCGCAGATCACGCCGTATCTGGCCGCCCTGGTCGCCTACGATCCGGCGCCCGCGCTCTCCGCCCTGCGGATTCCGGTGCTCGCGTTCTTCGGCGGCAAGGATCTCCAGGTGCCCCCGGCGCAGAGCGAGCAGCCGATGCGCGACCACCTCGCCGCCGACCCCGATGCGACCGTCCACGTCTTCCCGGGTCTCAACCACCTGATGCAGCACACCGAGACCGGCCTTCCCCGCGAGTACGGCGCCATCGAAACGACCATCTCTCCCGAGGTGCTCGACTACGTCACCGGCTGGCTGCGGCAGCGGGTCCCGGTGAAGTAACACCGCGCCGCGGACGTGAGAGCCGCTGCGCTGCGACGGGAGCGCTTACCTAAACTGATGGCCATGAGCGCACCCACGGTCGACCTGATGGATTACTCGGATGTCATCGCCCGGTTCGAGCCGGTGCTCGGCATGGAGGTCCACGTCGAGCTGAACACCGCGACGAAGATGTTCTGCGGTTGCCCGACCGAGTTCGGCGCCGAGCCGAACACGCAGGTGTGCCCCGTGTGCCTCGGCCTGCCCGGTTCGCTCCCGGTGGTCAACCAGAAGGCCGTCGAATCGGCCATCCGGATCGGGCTGGCGCTGAACTGCTCGATCACGCCGTGGGGCCGGTTCGCGCGGAAGAACTACTTCTACCCCGATCAGCCGAAGAACTACCAGATCAGCCAGTACGACGAGCCGATCGCCACGAACGGGCACCTGGACGTGGTGCTCGATGACGGCAGTACCTTCCGTGTCGACATCGAGCGCGCGCACATGGAGGAGGACACCGGCAAGTCGGTGCACATCGGCGGTGCGACCGGCCGCATCCACGGCGCGAGCCACTCCCTGCTCGATTACAACCGGGCGGGCGTGCCGCTGATCGAGATCGTCACCAAGCCGATCACCGGCGCGGGGGAGCGCGCCCCCGAGGTGGCGCGGGCGTACGTGACGGCGCTGCGGGATCTGCTGAAGTCGCTCGGGGTGTCCGACGTGAAGATGGAGCAGGGTTCGCTGCGCTGCGACGCGAACGTCTCCCTGATGCCCATCGGCGCAACGGAATTCGGCACCCGCACGGAGACCAAGAACGTCAACTCCCTGCGCAGCGTCGAGGTCGCGGTGCGCTTCGAGATGCGCAGGCAGGCGGCTGTGCTCGCGGGCGGCGGCACGATAGTCCAGGAGACCAGGCACTTCCACGAGGCCGACGGCACCACTTCGCCCGGCCGCCGCAAGGAGACCGCCGAGGACTACCGCTACTTCCCCGAGCCGGACCTCGAGCCCGTCGCGCCCGCCGGGGAGTGGGTCGAGCAGTTGCGCGGCACCATCCCCGAGTACCCCTGGCTGCGCCGCGCGCGCATCCAGTCCGACTGGGGCCTGTCCGACGAGGTGATGCGCGACCTGGTCAACGCGGGCGCACTGGACCTGATCATCGCCACCGTCGACGCGGGCGCACCGGCCAACGAGGCGCGCTCCTGGTGGGTCGCCTACCTCACCGAGAAGGCCAAGGAGCGCGAGGTCGCGCTGGAGGAGCTGCCGATCAGTCCGGCTCAGGTCGCCGAGGTGATCAAGCTGGTCGACGCGAAGACGATCAACAACAAGGTGGCCAAGCAGGTCGTCGACCACGTGCTGGCAGGCGAGGGCGACCCGGCGCAGATCGTCGAGGCCAAGGGCCTCGGCATGGTCAGCGACGACAGCGCCTTGCAGTCGGAGGTGGAGAAGGCCCTGGCCGCGAACCCCGACATCGCCGACAAGATCCGCTCCGGCAAGGTGCAGGCCGCGGGCAAGATCGTCGGCGACGTCATGAAGGCGACCCGCGGTCAGGCCGACGCGGCGCGCGTCCGCGAACTGGTCCTGGCCGCCTGCAGCTAGGTTCGGCGGTCGACCCCGACCGCGCTGTATGACGTGGTCGGGGTCGACTCGCGAACCGAAGTAGGCCACCGGCCGTGAACCGATGGCGATGCCTTCCGGCTGGAACCCGGCGGGCAGGTCGATCCCGGCGGCGAGGACCGGAGGGTATGCCGCCGTCCGGTCCCCGGGCGCCGATGCCGCGACGCCGAGACAGCCGAGCGCGGCCGAGATCGCCAGGACTCGCTTCATCTCATTGTTCCTCTGTATCGGTGGTCGCGGGGCCTGCGGCGTCGGGCCGAGACGTTCAGGCAGTGCCGAGCGTTTCGACGTCTCAGTAACCGACGGTGAAATGACCTTTCCCGCAGGGGTTTTCGAGCTCGTCCAAGACGGCTACGGCAAGGTCTTCCGCCGAGATCCGGGACGCGCCGTCAGCGCTGGTGATGAGCGTCGTGGTGCCCCGCCGGTACTTCCCGGTGCGCTGTCCGGGTTCGAGGAGGGCGGGTGGGCTGAGATAGACCGAGTCGGCCGGATGCGCCCGGCAGGTCTCCCATTGCGCGACGCTCGCGGCGGCGATGGTGCGGATCGACGGCGGTACGTATTCCGGACTGTCGATCACCAGCCGCTCGGGGTGTCCCGGAACCCGTAGCGGCGCGGCGCCGCCGACGACGAGGATGCGCCTCCCGGTGGCCGCGGCCGCGTCGAGCAGGGCTGTTGTAGTCGTCGTGACGGTGTGTTCCTGCCCGGCGGCCGCACGGGTCGCGGCCACGATCGCGTCGGCGCCGTCGAACAATTCGCTCATCCGGACCCTGTCGTTCGCGTCGCCCTCGGCAACGGTCACCATGGGCGGCAGGGCGATCCGCCGCCCTTTCCGGAAGACGGCGACGATCTCGTGGCCGCGGCCGGCGGCCTCGTCGACGACGCACGAGCCGACCATGCCTGCGGCTCCGACAACGGCGATCTTCATTTCGATATCCCTTCGGGTGCTGCGACAGGAGCGGAGGAGCGGTTGGGCGCGGGAAGCTGTCCCGCGACGATCGCGGCGAGCGCGAGCCCGAACCCCGCGAGTTGGACCGGGCCGAGTGTCTGGCCGAGCAGAACGGCGCCGAGAACCGCCGCGACCAGCGGCGAGAGCAGAACCAGAACCGCGACGGAGGTGACGGGCAAGGAGCCGATGCCGCGGAACCACAGGACATACGCGAGCAGACTCCCGACCAGTCCCAGCCATAGGTACCCGAGAACGGCGGGCGGGTCGATCGCGGGAGGCGGCCCTTCGACGAAGAACGTGAGAGGCAGCAGGAACAGCCCACCGGCAGTGAGTTGCCAGCCCGCGAACGCTGTGGGACCGGCCTCGGGAGGCCGCCCCCACTTCTTCGTGAGGGTCAGGCCGAGCGCCATGGAAGCGGCGGCGGCAAGGCCGGCGACAACCCCGGTGAGGTCGAAGGCCGCGTCCGGCCCGATCACCACCAAGCCGACGCCGACAAGGCCTGTCGCTCCCCAGGCGAGGCGCCGAGCGGAGGGGCTTTCGCCCAAGATCACCACGGCCAAGACGGCCACGACGAGCGGCTGGGCCGCCGCCAAGGTCGCGGCCACGCCGCCCGGTAAGCGTTCGGCGGCGAGGAACAGCATCGGAAACAGCAGCCCGATATTGAGCACACCCAGTACCGCGGCTTTGCCCCACCAGGCTCCGCGCGGCAGCGTCCGCGTGATCGCCAGCGCGATCAGACCCGCAGGCAAGGCCCGCAGGAGACCGGCGAACAGCGGGTGTCCCGGGGGGAGCAACTCGGTGGTGACGACATAGGTGGTGCCCCATGACGCGGGAGCGAGCGCCGTCAGGACGGTGCGCGGCAGGGTTCCCAGTGGCGCGGTTCCGCCGAAAACCGCCTGTATTGCTGGACTTTTCACCTTCGCAGTCTCGCGCGGAACTGATCAATGAGTCCAACACATGTTTGTCAATTCATCAATCGTGTTCAAAGATCAATCCATGGAGCTCCAGCAGATGCGCTACGTCATCGCCGTGGCCGAGACGAACAGCTTCACCCGGGCCGCCGAACGATGCCTCGTCGTGCAGTCCGCCCTCAGCCATCAGATCGCGCGACTGGAACGGGAATTGGGCGCGCGACTCTTCGAGCGCACCAGCCGCCGGGTGCGCCTCACACCGGCCGGTGCGGCGTTCCTCCCCGCCGCCCGCCAGTGCCTCGACGCCGCCGAGCGCGCCGCCGCCGAGGTGGCCGCGGCGGTCGGCGAGGTGCGCGGGCGGCTCGCCGTCGGGCTGATCCCCACCGTCGCCGCGGTGGACATCCCGGAGGCGTTGCGCGATTTCCGCCGCCGTCACCCGCACGTGCGCATCAGCCTGCGCGTGGGTGCGAGCGAGGAGCTGGTGGAGAAGGTCGAGCAAGGAGCCATCGACGTCGCATTCCTCGGATTGCCGACGACGGCACGACCCCGAGGCGTGGTCGCGCACGAACTCGCCCGCGACCGGCACGTAGCCGTCGTCGCGCTGGACCATCCGCTCGCCGGAGAGCGATCGATCGATCTGCGCACGCTGTCTGCCGAGGTCTTCGTGGATCTCCCGGCCGGGACCGCCGGACGTCTCCAGTCCGACCAAGCCTTCACAGCCGCCGGTCTGGACCGCGACGTCGCTTTCGAAGTGACCAGCGCGGACTACATCGCCCGACTCGTCCGCCCCGGCCTCGCCATCGCCATGCTCCCGTCCACTTACGTGCCCCAACTAGAGGGCGTGACCACCATCGAGGTCACCGACGCCCCCGCCCGAGTCGAATACGTCATCTGGAGCCGCAGCCGCACACCGGCGGCCACCGCGTTCCTCACCGTTCTCGGCATCGCCGCGCAGGCCTCGGACGACTCCTGAAGAGTCTCGCCACTTTTCGGCCCGAGCGCCGCACCGGGAGAGATGCTGTGGAGTGACATCCTGACCTTCTTCGCCCCTGACCTGATCGGACTCCGCCGGATGTGTCGGTGTCGAGTGGCGCGAGCGAAACCTGGGTCCGTCCGTCGCTTCTCAGGGCGGTCGGCGCCGGTTCCGACAGCGAGATCGGCGCGCATGCCGTTGCGCGCTCGGCTCAGTTGGGGGCGGCTGTTCGTTCGTGCGGAAAGAGTGAGCGGCAGCCACCGCCCACTGGCCGAGGCAAAGCCTCAGATCGCACGGTTACCGCAGCGCGGGCCCAGCACATCTTGCCAAGGCGGAGCCTGAGGCCACGCGCTTACTGCCGTCCGCGCCCAGCGCACCTCGACCACGGGTTTCGAGCGAAGCGAGACCGAGCATGCGCCGTGGGGGGGCCGGGGCCCGGGCGCGC
>NZ_JBHWFB010000010.1:0-110587 GCF_042733915.1 Nocardia sp. NPDC059691
GGGGAACCGGAGACAACAACAACGGCAACAACAACGGCAGCGGCAACAACAGCGGCGCAGGCAACAACAGCGGCAAATCCAACGCAAACGGAAGCGGTGGCACAGGCGGCGGATCCGGAAGCGGACCCGGCGGCAGCGGCAACGGATCGGGCGCGGGTTCGGGCAGTGGAAACGGCGGGTCCAGTGGAAACGGCGGCCCGAGCGGCGCACCCTCGGGCGATCCCGGCCAAGGTACCGGTCCGAGCGGTGCCCCCGGGACCGGCTCCAGCGGCGCTCTCTCCGCCTCCGAGATGCTCAGTATGTTCTCGGAAGTGTTGCAGCTCATCACTTCCGGCATCACGACTCTCGCGCAACTCGGTAATCAACTTGCCGCCCAACTCGGCCCGGGATTGCAAGCGCTGACCAAAGCCGTCGAGGACGGCACCCTGACGGTGAAGCAGGCATTGGCCGAGGCTGCCGAGCGGATCGGCGAGGATATAGCTGAGGTCGAGGAGCTACTCCTCCCACCGGGTGCGACCGGGCCGGTGGACTCGCGGGCGCTGTTGCCCAGCCCGAACGAGGCGCTCGAACTACTTCAGCTGGGGGTACCAGGACGTGCGGCGGGCAATCAGCCCGCGGTATTCCAGGATTTCACGACGGCGAGGTCGACTGATGACGTCGTCGGCGCGCCCGGATCGGCGGGCGTCCCGGGTATCACGGCGGAGGGTGGCAACTGATGGCACGGACCTGGCGGCTCACCGGCCTCGAATACCTGGTGCTGCGTGAGCGATTGGTAGGACGCCGCACGAGCTGGCCGTTCGCCTACGTCGCCGACGTGAAGGGACATTTCGACTTCCAATTCGTCAAGGCTCGGGTCTGGGGTGAGCTGCAGGCCGCGTGGGACCCGGCGCTGGCCGAGGCGATGGTGAAGTCGATGCAGGCCGATGTGCGGATCGCGGTGCTCGCCAATGATGAGAGCGCTCCCCATGATCTGGCCCGGCAGTGGACGATGGCGGGCAAGCTGTTCGGCGACCGAGCGATCCTGGTCGAGGGATTCCGCGTGCGGTCGCCCTATAGTCACGACGAACTGGTGATCACCGAGTGCGATGCGTTGGAGCTCGCACGAGTGATCGTGGACAAGCTTCCCCCGATGGTGGCGGGCGGCCAGTCGCCGATCGAATTGCTGAGCTCGACGGCCGAGCCCGTGTTCGATCACTGGCACGGTCGCAGTTCGCTGTTCGACGAAGGCGACCGCGATGTCGACACCCGGAGCCGAGGTTGGCAGGCCGCGCCGAAATCCACGGTCGGACGGATCGAGATCACACACGGTCACTCGAATTTCGGCCCGAGCGGGCAGGTGACCAAGTGGATCTTCTGGGAAGACCATCCCGGCGATGGCCGCTACATCGTCGATGCCGGGCCGCCGGTGGCCGCGGTCGCGACCGATGCCGAGCGGCTGGTGCGGCTCATCGAACGGGAATGCGGTGAACTGCAGCGCGTCCGGGGAGACGAGTCGCGCGGTGGAATCTCGCGACTCAGCGTCTACGACGACGGCCGTTGAGACGACCGATCCGAACCGATTGCGCTGATAGGAGTTGCGACATGGCACTTGATTCCGATGTCTCGGACAACACCAAATGGGCGAGCTTGGGCGGCGCGGAGCTTCTGCTCGAGGCGGGGACGGCGCAGAAGTGCGCGCAGCACGTCGAGGACATGCTGAATGTCGTTGTCGGCGTGCACAGCTGGGTGCAGGGCAACTATGAACGCGCGAGTCCGGTGTTCGCCGCGTGCGCCTCGGGGGTGCAGATGTGGGCCCTGTTCAACTCCAAGATCGCCACCGAGTTGCTGGAACGCATGGATCGGCATCGCAACATCCTCACCAATATGGGCAACACGTTTCTCGCCGCGGGCAAGAAATACGCCCGCACCGAGCACAACTCGGCCGTGAGCTTCGAGGGGATCTCCTTCGACAACCCGCCGGGCACGCCACCCAGCGGAGCGCCCAAATCGGTGCAGATTCCCCGGCATTCGAACAAGCCGGATACCACGACGCTCTACGACCCGGCCTTGTTCTGGCCCGAGGCGGGCTCGCAGCTGGATTGGTCGATTTTGTACAACGTCGGCCAGTCGATCAATGCGCAGGCGGTCGCCGACGCGGGTGGTGTGTGGTACTGGCTGTCCAAGGGGTTGGACCGTGGTTTCGACACCCTGCGGACCGCCATCGCCGGTGCGTCGGATCAATGGACCGGCGCGGGTGCGGACGCGGCGATTCTGGCGACCACGCAGTACGTATTCGCCTCCGAGCAGCTCACGACGGATATGAATCTGTTGGGTGACTCGCTGGTGTTCAGCTCGGGCTGGCTGCAGCGGACGAAGAACGGCATGCCGCAGACCCCCGAACCACCGCCCTCGACGACCAGGACGCAGAACGACGCGGACCTGCTCCGGTTCCAAGAGCATTTCCAGACGCATTACACCGAGAACTACACGCATTTGACGACCCATATCGTGGCGCTACCGCAGCCGAACGAGGTGGTGACGCCGAGCCTGGACGTCGGCGGGACCGCGCCGATCGAGGCGCTCGACACGCCCGGTGCAGACGGGTCCGGCGGTGATTCCGGCGACGAGCCGCCGACCGGCCCTGACGACAACGGCGGTGACGCGACGCCCGTCGGCGACAATCCGACGGGCGGTGGCAACCCGCCCGTCGACGGCGGCGATCCCTCCTCCGGGCTCCCGAATCCCCAAACCGAAACGGGACCGAACACCTCGAACCTGCCGGAAGGGCTGAAGGACAAACCATTCGAGACGTTGAGCAACCTGCCCGACGACCTGACCTCGAAAGAATCGGGCAGCACCCCGTGGCTGATGAATTCCGCCCTCCTGCCGCCAGGAAACGTCCCGTTCGTCGGCAAGGGCGGTGGCGGCGGAGGTGGGACCGGTCGCGTATTCGCCCTGGAACAGCTGAAAAACCAGGAGGCCAAGCTGTTCCCCCGCCTCACCGCCGTTCCGGACGAGAAGTTGACCGGACGGGCCGGACCCGCTGGTGGGCGCGAACCGGGTGTCCCGTTCGGCGGTCACCCCGGCCGCCCGAATGGCGAGGAGAAGGAGAAGAAGCGGTCCGAGCTGCTGGATTCGACCGAGCATCTCGACGAGGCGCTCGGGCAGCCGGGGCTCGCGATCAGACCGGTGCTCGATCGGTGAGCCGCACCTGGCAGCTCACTGATACGGAACTGATCGCCCTGTGGGACAAGCTGTTCCAGGACCGGCTACCGTTGCCGCTGTTCGCGCTGAATCGTGGCGACAACACGCGGGACTGGGCGCGACTGGCGGCGGCGGCGCTGGCCGGGCTGGACGAGACGGCTGACGGCGCCCTGCACGCCGCGCTCACCCGGGTCGCCCACGCCGATATTCGGGTCACAGCGGTGGCGTTCGACCCGCGCGATTGCGGCGACCCCGCAGGGGAGCTTCGTCTGGTCGGAGCCCGGCAGGGCGACGTGGCGGTCCTGATTCGCCAGCTGCCCGGCGAAACGCGTTGGCACAGTGGCGGTTATGTGATCACCAGCGGCGATGCCGATCGGCTCGCCGGTGCGGTGGTCGGCGCGCTCCCCGCTCGGGCGGCCGGGCGCGGGCCGGATACTCCGTTGATCACCAGCCCGGCGAGCGCGGAGGCCGACCACCACTACGGCCGGTCTCCGGTCTACGACAACTATGCGGCCGATCACGCCAGCGCGGCGTGGCTGCGACGGCCCGCGGAGCGGCTCGGAGTGATCGAAACCCGTATGGGTAGTTCGATCTTCGGGCCGCGCGGCATCACGCCCTACCGCATCGAATGGCGAGATCTGGTCGACGACGGCCGCTACGCCGTCGCCGAGACGGCAGGACCGGTCGCGACAGCGGTCGATCGGACGGCGCTGGCGTCCATGATCGCCGCCGATATCGCGACCGTGTCACAGACCATGGAGGACGAGCGACGTGTCTGAACAACCCCCGAGAATCGACGCCGAGTGGTCCGCGGACTCGATGTTCGGCGCGACGATCCATGAGAGCCCGGTTTTCGACGGAGCCGAGGCCGGGCGAGACCCGGAGACGACGCTCGATCGGGACGCGCCGGAACTGGAAGCACCGAAATCTGATTTCACGCCCTATTCGACCGGCGAGGCCGCATTGCGCGGTGGCGACATCATGGTGAGCGCGACCGATTCGGCTGTGCCGCTGGCGGTTCGGCTCACCGCCGACCAACTCCGGCGCGACCCGGATGATCTCGGTGACGACATTCTGCGGTTGTGCAAGCTCGCGGCCAACCGGGCCGGCTTGCTCCGGCGTGCGTACCTGGCCGAGATCGGTGTCCCGGAATCGGCGCTGGACCTGCTCGAACTGCCGTCCCAGGACGCGGTCGAACACTACGAGCTCGCAGCGGAATCGGAGCACGGGTACGAGCCGCACAGCTGGCTCGACCGGGATGGAGATTCGTGGTGACAGATTTCGCTGCCCTCGAGGCGGGTGCTCGCGCACGACTGGATCGGATGCGACGGCTCGCCGCGGATCTCGCCGCGATCCGGGTCGACCACACCGATGCCGACGGGGCCATCACCGTGTCGGTCGACGGGGTGGGCCGACTGCTCGATGTCCGTCTGACACAGGCGATTGCGATGCTGTCGCCGTCCGAGTTCGAAAGGGTGCTCGTTGCCACCGCCGCTGCGGCGGTGCGGCGGGCTTTGGGAACGCGCGGACAACTGATCGATGAATTCAACGGTCAAGTGAACAGCTAGCGCTGCCCTGCCCGGAGGGCCGAGTCAACGGGCAGGTGAACAGCGGGGGTCGCCGCTCGCGCACCGCTTGCGGACACCGCGGCCCGAATTAGATTTCTGACGCGAGCCGTCTAGGTATCGAGATCACAGAACCAGCCCAGGAGGGTACCGCGATGAACGTCCTCAATGTGCAGCCGCAGACATTCCGCCGATACGGCGAGATTTCGGACGGGATGGCGGCGACGGTCGCCGTCGCGGGGGCCGTCGACCAGGCCGCTGTCATAGCGGCCATCGCTCCGACCTTCGGGTTGATCGGTCACGAATTCCTGACGAGTTTCGCCTACGCTCAGGCCAACCACTTCGCCGCACTGACCAAGCTCGTCGAAATCCTCACCACCACCGCCGATACCGCGCGGGTGGCCGCGGCGTCCTATGAACTGACCGAGCAGCACAGCGTCGCTTCGTTCGGTACGCTGACGGGCGCCGAACAGTGACTCCCGCGCAACCCTCTGTGGCGCCGCTACATCCGACCGTTCTCGACGCGCTCCGAAATACGCCGGCTGCTCCGATTCTCGATCAGCCGACCCAGCAGTTGCTGGCCGGCATCGGCTTGCCGCAGTTTCCCGCTCTTCCGCCGCTGCCGGGTCTGCCGGTCCTCCCGCCGCTCGACCCGGCGGCACTGTTCAAGCCGGTAACCGACCTGATCAGCGGCTACGGCAACGGCAACCTGGGCGCGGGGGAGTTCAATCCGCAGACGTTGATGCGGAATGTCACCGACGCGGTGCGCACCGCGATGCAGCTGGCCTCCACGGGCATTCAGCTGCTGCAGTCGATGGAGAGCTCAGGGGCAACGGCGGCGACGGCGGCGGCGGTCGACACCGTGGCGACGTCCGCATCGATCTCCGAGCAGGCCGCGCGGATCAACCTGACCACCGGTGGCGCCGCGGGCACCGTCGCTACCGGATATGCGCAAATGGCGGCGGTAGCGACGCGTTTCGCACTCACCACCGCAGCGCTCGGGCCCACGCTGGTGACGCCGCCCGGCCAGGCGGCGCTGCTGGCCACCGCCATCGAGGCGGGCACCGAGGCGACGGCGATCACCGCCCAGACCAAGGCGCAGTTGCTGGCGCAGTCGGCGGAGATGACCGAGGCGGGCAAGCCGGTGCCGACTCGCAGCCCGAAACGTGCGGACCTCGGCAAAGTCCAGCGTTCGCTCACCCAGACGGTTTCGGCGGCCGGTCCCTCGGCGCCGGATGTGTCGGCGGTCGGTTCGCGGTCCTCCTCGGGATCGGCGTTCGCCACCGCCGGGGTCGCGCCCTCCTCGCCGAACCAGCCCACCGTGACGCAGTTGCTGTCGCAATTGCAGCAGGTGGTGACGCCGTTGATCTCGGTCGCGCAGACCGTCGGCAAAGAGGTCACCGCGCAGTTCCCGGCCAAGCCTGGCGCCGACCCCGCGGCGCCGGCTCCGACGCGCTCCGCTGCGGCAGCCGCGCCGGTCGGGTCGACGAGCGGGGGAGCGGCGGTCGCCCCGGCGGCGGCTCCGCTGGGCGTGTGGCAAACCGAAGGCGTCATCGCGGCGACCGCGAGCCCGATCGGCACGCCGCTGATTTCGGCGTCGGCCTCCACGTACTCGCATGAAGTACTACCGCCTTTCGCACCCGGTGCCAGCTCGATCGGCGACGACCGGGCCCGCCCGGCGGGCGGCCGCCAGGAGTCGCCTGTCGATGCCCGCTATGGCGACGAACTGGTGGGAGGCCGCCTGCCCGAGACCGCAGCACCCATCATCGGCGTGGAAACGACCGCCGACCCGGATACGCCATTCAGCCTGTAAGAGGAGAACGTTGATGAGCAGCATCGCGATAGATCACCAACTCGCCAGGATGGCGGCCGGTCGGCTGGACATGCTGGCCGATGACCTGGAGGGCGGGCTACTTCAGCACAGTGACGCGCTGCGTCCGGTGCCGGCCGCCGCCGACCCGGTGTCGCGGCACACCGCGCAGGTGCTACGACAAGTCAGCGCTTCGTTCGAGCAGTCCTGCCTGGGGGGCGTCGGCGAACTGCGCAAGATCGCCGCGAACCTGCGTTCCCACGCCGACCTCGTCGGGGATTCCGATGACGACGCGGTGCAGTCGTTCCAGCGCCTGGCGTAGCACCGCGCGCCGACCACCGAGACGAGGAGTGACGCGATGGTCGAACTTCCGCACGCCGGTTTCACCGGCACGATGTGGGACGCCGTACCGGCCGAGCAGCTGGCACGCGAGCTGACGACCGGTCCCGGCGTCGTGCCGATGGCCGAGGCGGGGCTTGCCTACGCAGCGCTCGCACTGCACCTGGGTGAGGCCGGTGCCGAGTATCGCGCCATTCTCGCCATTGTCGGGAACGCGTGGGGATCGGATTCCAGCGCGGAGGGCATCGCCCGGTTGGCGCAGCTGGCCGACTGGTTCGACGATCTCACCACCGCCGCCGAGCACAATGCTGCCACGGCCGCCGAGCAGGCCGCGGCCTACGAGATCGCTCAGCTCACGATGCCGCACGTGGACGAGGTGGCGGCAGCGGTGCGGATGGCCGAGGAGACGGTCAGCGGCACGCTGCTCGGCGCACCGCTTGCCGGACTGTTCGACACTGCCGAGCATCAGGTCGATGCCTTGCGCGACCACGCCGCCCAGGTGATGCGCACCTACGAGGCGGGCAGTGCGAAGCTGTCCGCAGCGTGGGAGCAGGAGACGGCCCCCATCGTCTCCGCGGGAGCCGCCCTACTCGCCGAGCAGGCGCCGAAGCCGGTCGGCGACGGGTCATCGGGGCCGCCGCCCGACGCGCAGGCCGTTTCTTCTCCCGCACTGCGGGGTTCGCCAGTCGTCGACCTGTCGGCATTGACTCTCGCTCCGACTCCGACCCTGACAGTCGGCGGTGAGTCGCTGGTGATCACGCCGATCCCGCAACCCGTCTCGCCGATCGTGGCGGCAACGGCCGGCGCTCCTGTCGTGACAACGGCCTCGCAGGTATCGCCACCGTCGATGCTCGCGCCGCCCACGAATCCGCCGGGTCCGGTGTCGCCGCAAGCCGGTCAGCGGGCGGTGGCAGCCGAGGCCGGAGCTCTCGGCGAGCAGATCGTCGTCCAGGCCGGGATCGCCACCGCACCACCGGTTCTGGGCGGCGTAGCGCAGTCTCGTACCGCCGGGGCGTCGCAATGATGACCCTGACCGTCGATGCCGCCCTCGTCGTCGCCGAAACTCTCGGCGCGCAGATCCTTCCGGTGGTTCTCGCCCTTCGCACACAACACAGCGAGTACGCCGACTTCCTTGCCGCCCGCGTCGCCGCTGTCGCGGAGCTGCGTGCGCGCGGCGTGCTCGACGAGGACGGGAACGTCCTCGACGACGAGCTGACCACGGCGATATCCGCCCTGGCCCGTCCGGAAAGGCAACTGGCCCTACGGATCCGGCGCGCCGACGTGCATCGAATCTGTTTGGCCCGGCGCGGCCTGGACCACGCGGTGGCGGTGCGAGTGGGCGACGAAATCCAGATCGGCACCGTGTGGGGTGACGAGGATCCGGTCGTGCTGGCCCGGCCGCTGCTGGCCGCACTCGGCGCCCGCCCACCCGCGGACATCCCGGTGCTCGCCGCCCCCACCGCCGAACTGCGTCGACGGCTCGACGACACGGGAACCACCGAGGCCAGCGCCGCCTACCAGCTCGGCATGTCCGAATCGGACGCGCTGGCCCTGGGGCTGGCACTGCGCCAGTGTATTTCGGTCGCCGAGTTGGTGTGCTACTCCCACCGTGACGGCAGCGCGGAGCGATCGCCCGCCGCCGTCGCCGTGTACGACACCGCGGCCGGCCGGATCATCGGCGGCGGCAGCATGGCCCCTGACGGGCAACCGTGGACGACCTTGGCCCCCGGCAGTGATCGCCGGTTGGCCCATGTCGTGGGTGCGCAGATCGAAGCGCTGCCCGAGGGCCGCTGGATGCCGTAATCGGTACGCGCATCCACTCATCGTCCGGAGTCACTTCTCCGGAATTTTCAACACATCATCATCCGAAAGGAAATGTCAATGGCCGGCGCAGATGCCCTCCACCTTGATTTCGCCATATTTCAGAAGTATGCGAACGCGTACGCCGACGTGATCCCGCCCATCGACAAGAGCGTCGACAACCTCGAGGCCACAGTGATCGCCGCGAAGAAGGATTGGGAAGGTGAAGCCAATGTCGCGTTCACCAAATTCGCCGACGAACTGCAGGCGAGGATCCGCAAAGTGAATGTCGATCTGGGCCAGGTCTCGGAGGCGTTGCGTACCGGTGAAACGAAGGTCGCGGCAACCGAAAACGAGAGCATGGGCGGATTCACCACGCTGAACACGAATTACCTCTGACCGGAACCGACCGAAACCACTTCTGAGAACGGAACCAACACAATGTTGTACAACCCGCCGGGCGTGATCCAGCTGATCACCGATATGGACAACTACCACGCGGCCATCACCACGGAGCGGGAAAACGCGGAGAACGCGGCGACCTCGCTGGTGCGGGAGGGCTGGCAGAGCGGCGAAGGCGGCGCCGCCGGCTCGTTCCTGGCCAAGCACAAGACCCTGATCGCCGACCTGGACGAGCTGCTCGTACTGCTGAAGAAGGGACGTGACAACGTGCAGGCCGCGCTGGACAAGGCCCGGGCGACCGATCAGCACGTCGCGGACGACTTCGTCTGGTAGATCCGGCACCGAGGACTCCCCGGGGGCCCGCCGCCAACTGGCCGCGGGCCCCCGTTTTCATGCGGAACGCAGGGTCGGCTCTGATCGCGGCCCGACGTCGGTTTCGGCGTCGGTTCCAGCGCCCTCGAGGTACTCGACTTCCTCCCGGATCGAGACCACCTGGACGGTCAGTTCCTGGCCCGCGCTGCGAATGTGCACCCGCCCGGGCACGTCCGCCGATTCGATCAGCGCGACATCGGCGCCGAGCAGAACCGCCGCTGACTCCCGCGGCGAACGGACATGCACGGCCGTCGCTTCCGACACCTGTCCGGCCGAGGCGACACCGTCGAAAACGATCATCGTCGCCGTGGCCGTGTATCGCGCGCTACCGGAGGCGGGCAACGACAGCGCGGCAGGCGCGCCGACCGCCGCGACCAGGCATTCCCATTCACGGGGGCGAACGCTGTGCACGATCACCCGCGCACCCACCGCGATGGCGCGCAGCACCATCAGTTGGGTCAGCCGCAGCGACCCGACGATTTCCACCCGCCGGACCGCGGGCCCGAACAGTGGCACCGCGACACCGAGCCCGTCATCGGTAGCGCCGATCACTTGACCACACCCTACGGCCTGCACCGTGAATCGCGACATCGCCGCTGGTACCCCGCGTAGCGCGGCGGACGGCTCGAGGTTCCCGCCGTCGAGCAGGACCTGGCGCTGCAGTCCGCGCAACGGACGCAACCCGAGTTCGGCGGGCGGTTCCTCGGCGTCGTGATGACCGACGCCGGCCAGGTCGCGCCGCACGACCGCGCTCAGCGCGACCATGGCGCCGCGCCGGCCCGGCGAGTCCGATTCGACGGCCGGTGTCATGCGCAAGCGGGTCAGTACCGACTTGCCGGGCAGTGTCCACACCGCCGCCAGCATCTCCGGTTCGAGCCGGTGCGGCCGGACCGCGTAACCGGCCAATTCGATGCCGCCGCTGCGCAAGACGCGCCAATCCTCAGCCCACTGCTGTGGGTCGTTGTCGTGCAGGACCGCGGCATCCGCGGCCGCCAGTTCGTCGGCGGTGAGGATCGATACCCCGACGCCGCTGGCGGCGATGCGACCCGCGACCCGGCGCGTCGCGACCAGGGCGGTGCGGATCACGCCTTCCTGTGCGTTGCCCCGGTTGTCGATCGCGCCGACGTTGTCGAGCGGGTCGAAACGCAGGACCAGCCAGACGTTCTGGGTAGCGGCGGCAGGCAGTGGCCCGAGCAGCTTTTCATAGACCCGGACGACGTTGTGCGGGCCCTGGGTGCGGACACCGAGCGTGACAACGTCGACGGCGGCCAGCCGAATATCGAACTGGGACAGGCACCGCGCCACATCGGCGAGTGAGATGGCCGCGCCCGCCTCGATCCGAGCCGATCCGAGCAGGGTCGGCCGCACTACGGTGTCGCCGAGCCCGACCATGGTGATCAGGTGGCTGCCGTCCCAGCGCATGCCACAGCGGGCGCCACCGGAGTCCGGGATATCGACATCGAACGACTCGGGGCGTGGTTCATTACCACTACCGCGCCGGTTGCGCCACCAGAGCGAGCCGCGCATTCCCAGAATTCGCCAAACATTGGTTTTCCAAACTCGGACGCCACCGAGCAACGCAATTGTGATCCCGATGCCGAGCGCCACTCGAATATCTGCGCAGAGGGCGATGGCTATGGTGGCGGCCGTTGTTCCCGCAGCCGCTGAAGGCAGCACGATGGACAATGGAATCCGCGTGAACAGTTCGCTCGGACCCGAAGTCGGCGATGGCACAACAGGTGATTCCCGGGTATCTTCCGGCGGCATTATCTCGCTATTCATTCAGAACATCTCCATTCGGCGCTCGCCTGTGTGGTGCGGTAGCCTCTCATATGTCGTACGAGTGTGCACATTCAGGCACACGGTGTTCATGCGCACGTGTTCGTGCGCACGGAGGAGTTGAAATGCCGGCACAGTTGACGACCCGGGCGCAGGTCAATGGATACAGATTTCTGTTGCAGCGTTTCGAGCACGCGCTGGTTCGCCGCGATGTGCGAATGCTGCACGATCCCATGCGCATCCAATTCCGTTCGTTGCTGACGGGTTTGGTGCTGGCAGTGCTGGTGACGGCCGGCTGCGGCGTCCTGGCGTTCCTGCGGCCGCAGGGGCAACTCGGCGATGCCAAGATCATCATGGCCGGCGACAGCGGTGCCCTCTACGTCATGGTGGACAAGACCATGCACCCGGTGCTGAATCTGGCGTCGGCCAGGCTGATCACCGGCACCAGTGAATCACCGACGTCGGTGCAGGATTCCAAGCTGGCCTCGGTACCGCGCGGACCGATGCTCGGCATCCCCGGCGCACCCGCGTCGCTGCCGGGGGCGGTCGATCGCGATCGCTCCGAGTGGACGCTGTGCGAAGACGCGACCGACGGTCTGCGCAGTACGGTTCTCGACGGCGTGCCACAGCTCGGCCCGCAGATCCGGCCCGCCTCACCGGATGAGGCGGTGCTCGCGACCTATGACGGCGCCACCTACCTGATCTACGACGGCAAGCACGCACGCATCGATATGAGCAGTGATGCGGTCGTGGCTACCTTGCAGATTCGCGACATGCGGCCGCGGCCGATCGGTGCCGGACTGCTCAACGCGACCGTCGCCGCCCCCGAACTCCTCGCTCCGGCGATACCCGACGCTGGTGCGCCCAGCGCCGTGCGCGTCGCCAATGTCGTTGTGGGGTCGGTAATCCGGGTCCAAGGCGTCAACGGTGCGCAGCCGTATGTGGTGCTCGCCGACGGGGTGCAGAAGATTTCGGAGTTCACCGCGCAGGTACTGCGCACGTCGAACTCGATGGGGCATACCGTCATTCCGCTGCTGTCCCCGGACGCGATCGGCGGTCTGCCGGTGCTGAACACCCTGCCGATCGGGCAGTTCCCGGTCGGCGTCCCGTCCATCGTCGCCATGGATACCGATCCGGTGGCCTGCGCGAGCTGGGCGCGTAGCGCGAGCGACCAAGCCGCCACCCTGCGCTTGCTCGTCGGCCGGCAACTGCCGCTGGCGTCCGGCCGGACACCGGTGCGTCTCGTCGGGGGCGAGGCTGCCCACACGGCCTATATACCCGCTGCCAGCGGCGAATTCGTGCAGGCCACCGGTATCGAGCTGGACAGCACCCGGCGCGATGGCCTGTTCTATGTCACCGACACCGGTGTTCGATTCGGTATTCCGGACGCCGCGACGGCAGTCGTGCTCGGACAGACCGCCGAGCCGAAGCTGGTGCCGTGGCAGATCATCAGCCAACTGCCCGCCGGGCCGATGCTGGATCGCCGATCCGCCCTCATCGCCAGGGATGTCGTCCGCACCGGCGGGGCGTAGCCGGTGTCCGCGGGTGACGAGAAGGTGAACGGCTGTGGCGACCAGATCATGCCCGGTCGCCGCCCGTGCGTGGGCCGGGTACCTTCCGGGCAGTCGAGCGCGAAGGGAACTTGCTGATGCCGCGGATTGTGGGCAGGCGAAGCGATGGCGGCGTGGTTGTGGCTGCCGGCGGGGTGTGTGTCATCGTCGGATCCGACACCCTCGACGCCGCCGGGCACTGTGCGACACCGCCGGAGCAACTGCGGGTGATGTTGGTCAGCGCCACGGCCGACGACGGCGATTGCACCGTTACCGACGAGCCGATGCCCGCCGGTCTGCTGTCGGCGGCGCAGCTCGCGACGATCCTGGCCTGGGAGGTCGGGTTCGTCGAGGGCGAACCAGGCGACAGTGAGCGGCCCGGACTGAGCAGTGCCGAAACCGAGCTCTACCTACGCTATCGACCTGATACCGGGGACGACTATCCGAACAGGCCGGCCGTGGCGGAGGTCGACCGCCCGTTCTTCTCGCTCGAACCCGTCATCGTGCCCGCACCGGTCGGGCCGACCGATGCGCCCGAGTTCGCCGACTATGCGTCCGCGGCGCTGGTTCAGCTCTGCGCATCGATGGCCCATGTCGACGATCTGTCCGCTGCCGAGGTCGTCGGCGCGGCAGCCGAAGACCTGATCGACCGCGTCAGCTATGCCCAGACGGTCGAGGAGTTCTATCCGGCGCTGGCGCAGGCCGTTTCGGCGCAGACGGTGCCCGATCCCGCCGTCGAGGCGGCCGACGGCGTCGACCGCGACGAGATCCTGGGCTTCTTCGCCCGCCTGCTGGCGGAGCTGGATCGGCGGCGGCCCTGGCCCGGCCCGGTCACGGTCGCGGTCGACCCGCGCACCTGGCCGACGCCGGGGTCGAGCAGGCTCATCGGCTGGCTGGATATCGGCATCTCCGCCCTGGAGTGGGCGGTGAAGGCGGGCTTTGCGGCGGTTCCCGACGACGATCAGGCGGTGCTGGTCTTGCGTTTACGGAGCGGCCAGCTGATCGCGCTGGTGGGGGAGCAGGACCCGGACCCGGCGAGGTTCATGGTGCTGCTGCCCGATCTCGACGGCCAGCAAGACCCCGTGGCGGTGATCGCGTATCTATCGCGATACGCCGGACTGCGGGTCGAATTCGATGAACGGGCGGCAGCGATGGCAGAGGTGGCGGCACAGTGATACGACCGGAGAACGCGAGCACGGCGGCCGATGCCGCTGAACTGATCGATGCGGTGGGCCGGGCGCTGAGCCAGATGCGCAGTCTGCGCGGTGCGCGTGACGCGCTGACCGCGTCCGCCACCGTGGAACACGGCCGAATCACCGTCGTGGTCAATGCTTCGGGCTCGATCATCGAGACGTACTACGCCGACGACATCAACACCCTCAGCTATGGCCAAATCGCCCGCGCGACAGTGCAGGCGGCGCAGGCGGCGGCCGCTAAGGTGGCCGCCGAGCAGGAAACGCTCCTGGCCCCGGCGGCCGAGTTGCGGTTGCGAATGCCCAAGCCAGAGGATCTGTTCGAAGGGCTGGCAGCGCTGCGGGCGCAACTGCCGAAGCACATCCCCGCACCGCTTACTTCGCCGTCGCAAAACACGCTGAATGACTGTCGAAACGATAATCATCGGATTCTCGACCGATGACGCCCGACCGCCGAATTGTGAGCGCGACAGAAGGACTCGACACGATGGATGATGATTTCAACGCTGCCGTCGAGGAATTTCAGGCCAGGATGGCCGAAATCGCCGATCTGCAAGCCGAACGTGCGCTACTTGCCGGCGTCGCCACCACTGCGCGACGGCGGGTGCGCGTCACCGTGAATGCCGACGGGATCGCCACCGACATCAAGTTTTCCGGCGCGATCGGCGAATTGACCCCGGCGGAGCTCGCGGACGCGGTCACCGCGGCGTCGCGGGCGGCGGTGCTCGAGGTCGCGCGCAAAGCCAAGGAACTGATGGCACCGCTCGACATCGATCAGGCCGAGGCGCCCGAACCGGACGATCTGTTCGCCACAATCAACTCACTGCGCGATCACCTGGGCTGACGCCGACCGCAGTGGACCGGCACCGCGCCGATTGGCGGGATCGCCACCGATAGTCGAGACTTCGATCGGGGGTGGCCGAGCTATCGAGTCGAGGGCGCACCATGGCAGTCGAGATCAGCCGTCCAGGCCGAGTGACCCGGACGCAACCGGCGCTGCCGTCGAGCCGCGGGCGGCGCGCACTCGTCCTGTCGCTCGTCGGCGGCACCGGATTCCTGATCAGCCAGGACGTTTCGTTGCACAGCATCGCCGTGTCGACCTTGCTGCAGCAGCTGGGTGACCGGGACGTGCTCGAGTTCTCGCTGTGGATCCCGAAGTCTTATGTGTTGTCGCTCATCGTGTTTCTGCTCGTCGGTGGTGTGCTCACCGACCGATGCGGCGCCAAGCGAGTGCTGATTGCCGGGTATGTCACCTTTCTCGCTGGTCTGCTGGCCCACATGCTGCTGGCCGCGACCTCGATTCCCTTGCTGGTGGCCAGAATCGTCATGGGTGCGGGTGTCGCCGCAATCGTCCCAGCGTCGTTGTCGATCCTCGTGCTGGTCAGCAATGCCGGTCGGCAACGCGCCCAGGCGCTGCTGTTGTGGGCAGGCTGTCTGGCCGCGGGCGTGACAGTCGTTCCGCTGGTCAGCGGCCTGCTGTTGAACAATCTGTGGTGGCCCCGGGTCGCTCTCGCCGATGCCGTGGTCGCGGTGGCGCTGCTGGTCGGCATCGTCAAGTTCGTCCCGCGGTGCCCCGGCGATCCGCAAGCTCCGGTGGATTGGCCGGGTGTCGTTGCGGCGACGATAGGTTCAGGGCTGGTCGCGCTCGGTCTGTTCAAGGCGCCCGACTGGGGTTGGACCGCGGCTCCCGTCGTGGCGCTGTTGGGGGCAGGCGCCGTCCTCTTGGTTGTGGCGGCGGCCACCCGCCGTGGCGGCGAGTTGCCGCACGACATTCTGTTGCGAGCCGATCCGCGGGCGCAGCCCGCGATGTTCGCGCTGTCCGCGGCGGTCGTGGCGGAATTCGGCATTGTCTTCGTGACGATCCAATACCTGCAGGCGGTGCGTGGTACCGACCCGGTCGTGGCGGGCGCGCTCATCTTCCTGCCCGCCTGCGTGGCCTCCGCGCTGGGTGCCAAGGCCGGTGCGATGCTGCAACGCCGTACCGGCGCGACAACTCCGCTGATCATCGGCTTGACGATGGTGCTGGATGGCCTGGCTGTCGGTTTGACCGCGGACGCTGCGGGCAGCCTGGAGCGGATCGTGGGGATGGTCGCGGTGATGAGCGTGGGTATGGGCGTTGTCATGGCGGTCGCGCTCGATGCGATCGCTACCGCGCTGCCCCCGACTCGCAACGGCGTCCTGTTCGGGGCGCAGTCGGCCGTCGTCCAACTCGGTAGCCTGCTCGGTTTGGCAGTAGCCGGTGGTCTCGTGGACCAGGGATATCAAGCGGAGCTCGTCATTCCGGCCAAAGTCGCCGCGCACGAAAGCATCGTCGCGGTCGGGCAACCGCTCGGCAAGAACGTGGCAACGGCGGCCTCGGTTGACGACACACTCGGTGGGCCGCTCGCCCAAGCGGTGCAGAACGCGTTCTTGGTCGGCTACCGGCACGCATTGCTGGCCACCATCGTCGTGGTCGTGGTGATGATGGTCGTAACCGTCGCCCTGACCGCGCGCGCCCGCCGGCGGAGTGCTGGGAACTCGAGGGGTTGTCAAGAGATTCCAAAGAATATTCGAGATATGTAAATAATCGCAAAGTCGATATCAATAATTCGCGGCGAGGTTGATCGCTTTCGATGCGGTGCGCATAATTCATTTTCGGGGCGCATTGACTATTCTATCGAGAGGCTGGGGTTGTCGTGAAAGAGGTTGACGATGGCACTCCCGTTCCGCGCCGGATCCGGCCGAGTGCTGCCACGGCCCGATCGGCTGTGTCGCGAACCTCGGCCGAAGAGATCCTGACCCGCGCGCGCGCCGAACGGGCCCAACTCGAGCAGGGTCGCCACTTCTATGCCCAGCTTGTCGATCAGGCGGAACAGCTACACCACGAGATCCGTAGGCTGCACGAGGAGCAGCGCGAGGTCTATCGGCAGCTGAACAACCTGCGTCGACGATTCACCAGCCTGCCGCCCGTCCCCCGGCCGAGCGGCTATCCGCCGATCGCGGTCGCATCGGCCGCGCAGGCCGAGCCGCGCGCCGGTGCCGGTAGAGCGACTGCCTGACTTCGGATCGCCTCGATGAGGACCGTTGCCGGACAACAATGTTGACCGATCGGCGACGCTCCACTCCGCGACGGCAGGCGTGATCGTCTGCGGTAGTCTCACCTCGTGTTCAGGTGCGGGTCTGGACGTGTGGAAGGGACCGGGTTCGTGCGTGTGGTGGTGGTGGAGGACGACGCGGGCGTAGCCGGCGCTGTTGTCGACGGCCTCCGAGCGCACGGTTTCCCGGCCGTCGACCATTTGTCACACGGGCTCGATCTGCTGACTTCGCACGCAGGCTACGACGCGGTCGTGCTCGATATCGGGCTGCCCGATGTCAACGGTTACCTGGTGTTGCGCCAGCTCCGCAAGGTCAGCACGGTTCCGGTGATCATGCTGACCGCGGAGGGCGACGAGTTGGCGGTGGTGTCGTGCCTGCGTGCCGGAGCCGACGACTACATGGTCAAACCGCCGCGGCTCGGTGAACTCGCCGCCCGCCTGGAAGCGGTCGTGCGACGCAGGCAGACAACGGAGTCCGCTCCGGCCGTGGTGGTTACCGGTGATGTCGCGGTAGATCTGGGAGCTCGTTCCGTCGAGGTGGCCGGTCTGCCGGTACAGCTGACCCAGAAGGAATTCGCCATAGCACGCGTGCTGGTCGAGCGCGCGGGCGTCGCGGTGGCCCGGGACACGATCATGGACGAGATCTGGGGCGAGAAAACCCCGTCCACGTCTCGTTCGCTCGACGTTCACATGGGCGCGCTGCGGGCCAAACTGAACCGCCCAGGACTGATCGCCACCATTCACGGCTTCGGCTACCGCTGGACTCGGTGACCTCGCCGGATGCGCGTTCGGTTGGTCAGTGTATTCACGCTGCTGGCGGCGATCTGCATGATCTGCTTCGCGATCGGGATCGGGATGGAGTTGGCGTCGAGCCGGACCCAGGCGATGGTGATCGATCGGATCCAGGTCGCCAACCAGTTCGCGGCGACGGCGTCGGTTGATCCGGCACGCCTCGAGGGGGAGGCGCAGACCTATTTCGAGCAGACCGGCAACGGTGTCCTGGTGATCGCGGGCAGCGGCACGGTGATGGTCGATGTCGGGGTGAACCGCGCCGACCCACGGGTCATCGAGGTATCGAACAACGCACACCGGTTCATCCCGCCGGAGACGCTGTATCCGTGGAGTACGCACCCGATGGTGGTCGGCCAGCCCATCGGAACCTCGCAGCAAGCCGGCGGTGTGGTCGTCATCGCGATCTCGACCTCGGCGACTCGCCGTGGTATCACCGACAGTTGGATTCAACTCGCCTGCGTGACCGCCACCGCCCTGTTGGCGTTCGGCGGCGTGGCGCTCGGGGTATCAGGGTGGATCCTGCGACCGGTGTCCAAATTGCGCCGCGATGTCGACGCGCTGACCTCGACCTTGCCGGTGCGGCGCGCGGAGCCGGGGGGTTCCCCGTCCAGAGGCCGGGGGCCGCGGGAGATCGTCGAACTCGCGGTCGGTGTCGCGTCGATTACCCGAGCCGTCGCCGACCTGGCCGCGGCCGAGCGAAAACTGGTGGTCGATACGGCGCATTCGCTGCGAAATCCACTGGCCGCGCTCGCGGTTCGGTTGCAGGCCCTACAGCCGATGATCGCCCAGGATCACGCGTCGGCCACCTTCGCCGGTGTGGTGAGCGAAGTGGACCGGCTCACGGAGTTGCTGGACGGCTTGCTGGCCTCGGCGGTGGCCGATGCCGCGCCCGGACACGCCGCCGCGCGCTCGAACACGTCGGACTGTGACGCGGTAGCGGTGGCACGGGATCGAGTGGACGCTTGGCATGCCGCGTTCCAGCGCGCCGACATGACCCTCATCCTCGACGCGACTACCGAGGTTGCCGAAGCCGGTGTTCCGGCGAGTGTGCTCGCCCAGATTCTCGATGTCGCGCTGAGTAACTCCGTACGCTACGCGGGCCGAGATGCCCATACCGCGATCACCGTCAGCCAAGAATGCGAGTCGGTTGTCGTGTCGGTCCGCGACGACGGTGTCGGGGTGTCACCCGATGAGCTCGATCAGCTGACCACTCGATTCTTTCGCGGAGCACAGGCGACGGCCGGCGGTTCCGGTCTCGGCCTGCCGATCGCGGCGACCATGGCGGCCCAGTACGGGGGATTGTTCTTCGTCGACGTAGCCGAACCGTGCGGTCTGGTCGTCACGGCCAGCTTTCCGGCTGCGGTCGCGCCGAATCTTACATCCGGGTGAACGCCTGAAGGTTTGGTGAACTCCGTCGGCGCGCCGCGCGAGCGACACGAGGGCGACGGCACGATCGCCCTGTGGCACCTAACCCTGACGCCGGTAGCAACCCGTTCCTTTCGCTGTTCGGTGAGTCGGGGCGGTTCGAGTTGCCGGCGGGGTTGTCGTTCTTGGATCTGGGTGAGGACTGGCAATCGTCGGGATTGCCCTGGGATCTCGATGGCGAAGGCAAGCCCGAAGACGGAAAGCGCGTCAAGGACGCGGATAAGGACGACAAAGATAAGAAAGATAAAGACGAGAAGAATCCGAAGGGCGACAGGGACGATCGCGCCCCGGCGCCAGGAGGCGGGTCCGGCAAGGGCGGCTCGGGGAAGCCCGCGCCGAAAGGCGGCGGTGCGGGGCCGAGCGGCGGCCCACCGGTCAACAACCGCCCGAGCGGTGGGAACCCGAACACTGGCGGCAAGCCCAACAGCGGTTCGAACCCCTACGGCGGCCCGGCCAATTACAACGCCGGTGGCGACCCGATCAAGGTCGACCCGCAGGATCTGATCAACAAGGGTAAGCGGCTCGCCGAACTGCCGAGCGCACCGAAGGGTCTGTTCGACATTCTCAGCACACTGAGCGACTCCTTGCAGCGGCTGGGAAGTCCTTGGGGGGCGGACGAGTTCGGTAAACAGTTCGCCGAGGGCGCGACAGGCTATTCGGCATCGGCCGAAGCGCTGGTGGGCAACGCGAGTCTGGAATCGGACGCCACCGGGGCGATTCCGATCTTCGGACAGCTACTGGTCAACTATGGCACCACAATCGAGCAGGCGGGCAGAGCATTCGCCGCGGGCGAGGACCTGTACGCCCAGTGGATTCTGAAGAACTACGTAGACGAGAACGCCAGTGGCGACCCCGGTCCGTACAAGGGCCCGCTCAGCTCCGAACCGAACTTCGGCAAGAACACCGGAAACAACAACCCGTCCGGCCTGCCGCCGGGTGATCAGGACCAGCAGTCCGGCAATGGAGGCGGACAGAATTCGGGTGGATCCACCGGCGGTGGTTCTGATCCCGCTGGTTCCTCGGCCGGTGACCCGGATGCCGACCGGCCGAACATGCCTTCCACGCCGAATCTCGCGGCTACCGGTACTCGCGATCCTGCCGCGCCACTGAGCGTAGAGGCTTCCTCCTCGAACCCGATCGACGCACTCGCGACGCCGGGACCGACGCTCGGCGGCATCCCGGCACACCCCGGCGTGCCCGCACTCCCTGGTGCTCTCGGTCCGAACGTGTACCGCGCGACCGATCCGGGAACGGTTGTGCCGGTTGACAAGACCGGTGGTCCGACGACGGGCGGCAAGGGTGGAGGCATTCCGTCGGCGCCGCTGCCGCGGGTGCTCGGGGCGGCCTATGACGGGGAGAAGCTGGTGCCGAAAGCCGGTGGCATCGGCGCCCAGTCGCGTGCGGGCGTACTGCCCCAGGCCGCGATGCCGGGGATGCCGGGGACGCCCGCGATGGGGAGTAGTGGTCAGTCGGTCTCTGGCAAGGAGAAGCGGCAAGAGCGTCGTGAGCCGCCGGTCGAGGAACAGTTCGAGCCCGACGCCGCCGACCCGTGGCATGGGCCCGGTCTGCGAGACGGCGGCCGGTGATGTCGATTCCCGATGCGGTACGGCAATCCGATATCAACCTGCCCGAGGACCTGCGGTGGTTGAGCTGGGTCGCCGGTAGCGCTTGGCCGGAGGGCAGCGAGAACGGCATGTTCGCCCTCGCCGACGCCTGGTCGGACGCCTCGGCGGGATTGACCGGGCTGGTCTCGGCTCTCGACGACGCGGTGGACGATATCCTCTCGGCGTATCCGTCGGCCGGTTCGGGTTCGGCCATGTCGCGCACCCTGCGGAACCTCACCGATGAGTCGGATCAGGCCTCGTTGCAAGCTATCGCCAAATCACTCGGTCAGCTTGCTGATTCGTGCGATCAGGTCGGTTGCGCGATTCAACAGAACAAGATCATGATCATCGTCGGCCTCGTCCAGTTGGTCTACGAGATCGCGCTCGCGTGGCTGTTCCCGCCGACCGCCGGCCCGACGCAGGCGGCGTTGATCGGGTGGTACCGCATTGTCTTCCAATACCTGAAGCAGCTGTTGCGGCAGATGCTCGTCGCCGCGCTGAAAGCCATGGGGCAGCAGGTGATTCTGACGCTCCTGATCCAGCTGGGACAAATGGCGGCCGGACATCGCGACGGTGTCAACGGTAAGGATTTGTGGTTCGCGGCGCTGGGCGGCGCGCTGGGTGGTGCGTTCGGCGCGATGTTCGGCAAGCTCGGTGGTGATCTGTTCGAGCTCCTGGGCGGAAAGATCACCCGTTCGCAATTCGACAGCAGGTTCCAGCAGCTCATGCGCGGCGCCGTCGAGGGCGGCGCCGGTGGTGTCGGCGGAATGATCGGCGGTGGCATCGCCAACCAGGTCATCAACGGTGGCGAATTCGAACTGGACCCGAGGATGCTCGGCGCCGGTGCCGCGGGCGCGTTCAGCTCCGGCGCGGGACGTTGGCGTGGCGCCGGCGCCGGCAAAGTGCACGTCGATCCCGTCGGCGGCCCGCGCAGTCCGGCCGGATCGACACCACCGACCAAAGTGCCGCCCTCGGATACCGGGCCCGCGGCTGCACCCAAGAGCGTTTCGGACTCGCCGAATGGCAACGCGGGGAGAGGGAGTGGCGCGCAGCCGAACGAATCGCTGTCCGAACACCGCAGTGGGTCCTCGGCATCCAACCAGGGCGGTGATCAGACCGATGACTCGATCGTGAGCTCAACGCACCGGAACACCGCCGAGGACAACCTGTCGCAGCAGTCGTCGTCCGCGAAATCGGGTGGTGACGACTCTTCCGCACCGAACACCGGTCACGCGCTCGCGAACCATGAACAATCGGAATCGACTGCACAACGACAGTCTTCCGAGCCGGCCGAGCCCGCGTCGCAGCAGCACGACGGCGGTCAGCTCGTACCGCAGCCGCACAACGCGGCAACCGCATCCCAGCAGGCGGCGTCGAACGCCACCGGCGGGGACAAGTCCCCGAGTTCGTCGCCATCCGCCCAACGTGGCGCGGACACCAAAGTTGTTGCAAGCCGAGACGACATGCCGACGGCACCGAGGAACGACGTATCCGGTGACCACTCGGCGCGTGCGCAACCGCGGGCGGGTGGCGCACTCGATGCTCCGGAGTCCATTCAAGCGAAACAAGTCGACTCGACCGTCGCGACCAAGTCGGACGAGGTGCCTTCGAACCCGGTCCAGCGGCGTGCGGAATTCGCGCAACCCGAGATCGATTCGGTGTCCCCGAACCGGCCGGACGCTCCGCAGGGAACCCGGCCGACCTTTGAGAATTCGGCCGCGGCAACCGACAAGACAACACCGGTCAAGGAACCAGCCGGTGCTCCGAATCCCCAGGGCGACAAAGGGGAGAAGGCTCCGGCGCGCGACACCTCGGCATCGCCCGTGGCCGAACCGCGGGCCCGCGCGGGCGCCAAAGGCATAAAGGGCGTCAGCGACGACCTGGCTCTCGTCGGAAGGATCGACGAGGCCACCGGCCTGCGCTGGCGGCTGGTCGAGACATCGCTGCTCGATCCGGCCTGGCCGGGCGGCAAGGCCTTCATCCGGGAAGTCCTGGGCTTCGAGCAGACAATGCAGATGCTCCGTGGCAACAAGTCCCCGCACGAAGGCCGGGAGCTGTTCCGGCCATTCCAGGACGGCGACTTGCCGATGCGCCCTGGCTTCGGCCAGAAGAAGACGGCCGTCACCGACGATCTCGGCGAGGGCGCGGGCGGCGGCGTCCGCGGTTACGACGAACGGAACTCCCGGGGTGTGTTCCGGTTCAACACCGACGAGCTGCCCGATCACCGGTACACGATCGACAAGGACGGCCTCTGGTCCAAAGCCTCCGATCCGGAATCCAACGGTAAGCCGGATCCCGAATCGGACGTGATCCCGCGCAAGGGCGCCACGACGATCGAGGTGCCGCGCCAGGGCCCGATTCTGAAGCGCTGGGCCGAAATATCCGCGCCCGCAATGCGGACCGTGGTCGGTGACCATGACGGCAACTGGTACGTCGGCAAGAACCTGCATCACGAGCAATTCCACAACGCGGGCGTCTACGTGGCTTTCCAAGCGCAATTCGTCAACGGGAAAATGGTCGCGGTGCACGACTGGGCAGGTGCGTACCAGCCCTCGCCGACTCGGGTGAAAGCCGCGCTGGAAAAGCTCGGGATCTACGGCGACCTGGACCATTACGACCAGCAGGGACGCAAGTACACCGATTCCGATCGCGAGGGGTGGACGCAGGCCGCCGAACCGACGCCGACTTCGCGAAAGACGTCTGCGACAGAGGTTGATTCGACTGAGCCGCCCGAGCCGTTCACCCGTGCCGTCTCCGATGAGCCGCAGCGGGACTTCCTCCGGGAAGCCGAAGACATCACCCGGATGTACAAGCGTGAAGATTGGGAGAACGCCACACCCGAGGACCTGCGGGAGGCGCTGCGAGGCAGCGTCCACCACGATGCGCGCGACGCGGAAAGCGTTGCGAAATATCACCGCGCGGTGACCGCCGCCGTCGAAACCATCCGGCGGGGGACAACGAAGTTCGACGACGACGGTGCGGAGGTGGCGCCGGGCAAGGTCCTGCGCTGGACCCAGGTCATGGGCACGATGGGAATGCGCGAGGGCCCCATCAATATGGACGCGGGCGAGGGCAAGACGTTCGTCTTCCTCGCCGATTCGATTCTGAAGGCCGCCGCCGGTGACTCGGTGCACGTTTTCACCACTCGCGACACTCTGGCCAACGATGCGGTCAACCTGTACAAACAGGTTCTCGGGGTGCTAGGTCCGGACGTGTTCAACGTGGTCAGGATGAATCCGAACGGCGCCGACGAGACCGGCCTCGATCCGGCGAAGCCGACCATCTATATCGGCACCCTCGACGATGCGGCATTCGGGCAACTCCGTGGCAAGTTCATGCGCGGCGATATCGCCGTCATCGACGAACTCGACGAGGCGCTGTACTACGCCGACACCACCTGGATCATCTCCGACGGCCCCAGCCTGGCCGCGGATCCGCATATCGCCTCCCGCATCATGGCGGCTCGGCACTTCCTCGACAATCGGCTTGCTTCCGGGGATCTGAGCCCCGCGGACTTCGATCGGACGGGCGGGCAGATCGGCGGCCCGGCGAAGCTCAACGCCGAAGGCGCCGAGAAGGTCAGAAGGCTGCTCGCCGAGGAGGATCCAGGTGCGAGCCCCGACGACCTCGCCGTCCAGATCGACCGGGTGAATTCCGCCGCCTCGGCGCACTGGGAGTTCGTCGAGAACGACCACTACATCGTGCACCGAGGTGGCGACGGCGTCGACAAGGTCTACATCATCGACCAAACCACCCACAAAGTGATGTTCGATCCGGCGACCTCGACCGAGAGCCGGTGGAACGGCGGTTTGGCGCAGGCCATCGAGGCCAAGCACGGGATCACGATCCGGGGCGACTCGGTGTCTTCACAAAGCCTCACCGCCAAGACCATGCTCGCGGAGCGGTACGAATGGCTCTCGGGCGCTTCGGGCACGGCCGAGGGGGTGTCCGGCCACCTCGTCGACAACTACGGGATGAAGCCGGTAGTCACAGTTCCGCGCTTCACGGAATCGAAACTGGACACTCTCGAGGCGAATCTGGCTCCGAACCAGTCGGCCAAGCACGATGCGATCGCCGACAAACTCATCGGTCGGCACCGTGCCCAGGCGCGTCCCGAACTGGTGATCACCAACCGCAACAGTGAGGTCGCCGAGATCTCGGTCCGGTTGAAGCTCGCGGATATTCCGCACGAGGTCGTCGATGCCCGGTGGTTCGCCGACCGGGGCCCCACCGCGGAAGCCGACCTGAAAGCGATCTTCGACAAGGCCGGTCAGCTCGGCAAGATCCTGATCATCAACCGTCAAGGCGGCCGTGGCGTCGATATCGAGATCAGCGATGCCGTCAACGCGGCCGGTGGCCTGCATGTCAGCATTTCGGGCAAGTCGGATGTGCGTGACATCGATATCCAGGCCGAGAACCGCGCCGCGCGCAACGGCCAGCAGGGCAGTGTCGAATACTTCCTGGCCGCCGATGACGCGCTGTTCGCCACCGCTCCGCACCACGCCCAGACCATAATCCGCTACACCGACGCGATCACCAGCCATGAGAACGCGACCGTCCGGCTCGATGAGGCACGGGCCACAAAGGACCTCGCGGAGCGTGCCGATGCCGTGGGTAGCACCGTGCGAACCCGCACGGTCCGGGACACGGCCCTCGGCGAGTACACCATCGCGCGGGACGCGCACCGGGCGGCGACGGCCGAACGCGAAGCCGCCGAGGCCGCGGTGCGGGCCGCGGCGTCGCACCTGCAAGCGGAAAACGCCGCACGGCGGATGGGCCGCACCGTGCTGCCGCCGACCGCCGTCGTCGCGAACGCCACGAGCGTGGCAGCACACACATCCGCACGGGACCTGGATATCCCGTCGCCGATACCCGAGCAGGCGGACCTCGGGCAGCAGGATACCGATGTCTCTCAGTCGGCTGCCGGTTCGTTCTCGGACGACCTGACCGGTGCCGAACTGCCGCAGCTGTTCGGCGACGATCAGTTCGGTCCGCCGGCGCCGCTCGCCGTCGTCGACTTCCCGGGCCTGTTCGTAACCGACACCACAGGGCATCTGGTCGCGATCGGGACCGAGGAAATGCCGGTGGTGCGGACCTATTCGCACGAGCAGAGCCTCGTGCACGAAATCGAACATCCGATCTCCGGTCCGGTGGCGCTCGACAGCGTACTGGTGGCTGAGCTTTTCACCACCCGGACACGCGATGACGGCACGGTGGTGGTGAGCTCGACGGCGACGGGGGCGCATGTCGTCACCGCCGGAAAAGCGTCGATGTTGCCCGCCGGGTCCGTCTACGGACGTCCTGATCCGCTCGACTCGACCAAGTTCACGCTGTACGGCGGGTCGACTGTCGGCTGGTTGTCCGTGGACGCGAATCGGATCGGCGTGACGCCGCGCCGGGCGACCGGCCCGCTCCAGCGTGACGATGTCCCCGAGGCGGCGATTGTCAACGGCCACGTACCCGCGCCGGCGGTAGTGTTCGCGGACCCGCGGAGTCGTGTGCTGGGCGAGCGGCTGGCGGAGTTGGCCGACGAGATCAAAGCCAGTCGCAACGATGCCGTACTGCGTGACGAGTTGACGGCGCGGCGGACGGCATTGCACGACGAGTTGGAGAATCACTTCGCGACGCTGCCGGTGGAGCAGCGCACCATCGCTGTGGCACGCGCGAAGCAGCTGGGGAGCATCGATCGGCACACGGTGAAACTTGCTGCCGAGCATCAAATTTCACTCGAGACGGCGCGCGCGGAGATGAAGGCCGAGCTGGTCGCGGTGCTCGCGGGCAAAGATATCGCCGTCCGGATCTTCGAGGAGTCGCTGCTGGAAGTGCTGCGGGATGGCCGGTTCAAAACGATATTCGATCTGGGCGACACCGGCACCGGAATGAATGACCGAGCGCTGCTCGAAGCCCGCTGGTTCGGCCATGACGTGAATGACCATCCGATCGATGAGCGGGCCGTCTACGGGTACGTTCGCGTAGGCGGTGAACAGCCGGTCGGCGAGCTGAACGACGAACGATTGAATGCCTACGGCGACGTCGTGGTCGTCCTGAAGTCCACGGTGCGGGCCCGCACGACGGTGTGCGTGGGAGATTCCATCGAGCATCAGCAAAATGTCTATCCTTCGAGCCTCGAGGACCCCGCACCGGAGTCCTTCGGCGTCTACCCGCCACGCAGGCCCGGCCTGCCGAGCGCCCATGTCGGCCTGCGGCGAGACCTGACGCATCCGGATTTCCGGAAGTGGGGGTATGTGGAGGCGCAGGTGCACGGTGGCGTCACCACTGCCGACATCGATCATGTGGTCTTCGAGTGGGAGCCGGAATCAGCCCTGCGGGATCAGCTCCGTGCGGCCGGAATTCCCTGGAAGGTACTCGAGTACACGGCCCCGCCGATAGTGAACAAGCCGGGGCAGGCGGACCCCGCGATCAGCAGCGGATGGAAAACCTATCTCAACTCCTCGCGCGTAACCGATGATCCGAATGCGCTGCACGGCAAGAACTTCCTGGGCGTCACGGTCAATTTCACCTTCGCCGACGTGGTAACCCAGGACCTGATCGGACCGGCGGGGACGCCGATCGGCGTCAGTTACAAGCACGTCGAGTCGGAGATCGAGGGGGCCGAGCGCTGGGCGGGTGCGCAGCAGTGGCACGACAAGGTGGTGCGTACCCGGCCCGGTCAAACCGGCAAGGATGTCTTCGCTGGTCAGACCAGGGTCGGGCACGAGGTCGTCGCGGCGCCGTGGGCGGCCCAATACGGCGGGGTCGGCCGGGAACCGATTTTCGTCAACGCCCACGCTGGTCCGAACGCCTTCGAGATCCGGCTGCGAACCGGAACGACGCTCGAGGTGAGCGGCGCGACATTCGCCAAGCTCGTCGAGCAGTCCCCGGCGCTGGAAGCCGCGCGCGCCGCCGGCGGTCCGAGCTCGGTCGTGCTGGTCGCGTGTGAGCCTGCGAAAGGTTCGGCGGCCACCGACTTCGCGGCTACGCTGCACCAGAGGTTTCCGGCCGCGCCGGTGCACGCCGCCGCCAGCGCGGTCTGGATCTCCAACTGGCGGAACCCGGCCGTGCCCACTGTTCGTTACCGCTACCTCGCCGCCGACAACAATGCCGGGTGGGTGAGTTTGCACAGCGACGGCACCCGCGTCGAGCACGCCGGCACCCGCTATCCCACCGGCGCGACCGGATCGTCCACGACCGTCGCCACCGAGCTCGCAGGGTCGAATTCATCGGTTTCCAGCCGCAATCCGATCGTGCGGCAATGGAAAGAAGTCCTCGATCCACCGGTGAGCTCGCCCCTGACGACGACCACCGCGGAAGGCGTGCGCGGCGCGAGCAAGCAGCGCACCGAGTTCGAAGTCTCGGACGTACTCAGCCGAGCCCTGCTCGACAAGAACGGCACAACGATCGGAGTGTCGTTCGTCCTCAAGTCGGAGGGGCAGCGCGAGGCGATCAAGTGGGCGCGCGCGGCATCCGGGCAGGACATGGTGGTACTGACCGACAGCGGTCAGGACGTGGACGACGTCACCAAACGGCGCTTGGTATTCGGCAAGGATGTCGTCGACGCGCCATGGAAGACCGACTATGCCCAGGACGGTCCGGGTCCGGTCTATATCGACGCGCACGCGGACTCGAAGGGGTTCATGGTCGAGATCATCTGGAAGAAGGGGACGAAGCAGGAGTCGACTCGATCGGTGCGGGTCGACGGTGCCAACTACGCCAAGATCGTGAAGGCCGCCGAGTACTTCCAGGAGGCGCTGCGGACGGGTGGTCAGGCGACGGACCGGTCGTTGGTGCTGATCTCGTGCAAGGCGGGCAAACGGACGGCGGCGACCGATTTCGCGCTGGCGATGCGCGATCTGCTGCCCACCGCCCCGGTGCACGCGGGCGCGGGCGTGGTGATGGTCAGCGTCAAGAAGGCGGGGAAGACCTTCGCCACTCTCGGCGTCAACGACAACCGGGGCTGGGTCACCATCGGTTCCGATGGCGCGAAGGTGGTGCAGGAGAACACGATCAAGCATGCGCCCGCCGCGGTGAGCGGGACACCCGGGCGGTCTACGGGGACGCGGACCGGCGCGGTGCCCGAGGTGCCCGAGGTGGCCGACACTTCCGCGGAGTCCGGGGCACTCGTCGCCCCCGCGGTGAGCAGTGGCTGGCGCACGTATCTGAACTCGTGGCGGGTATCCAACGATCCGGACGTCCTGCACGGCAAGAACGCCTTCGAGTTGCCGATCAATTTCACCTACGCCGACGTCGTCGCGCACGAGATGTTCGGATCGACCGGAGCATTGACCGGTGTCTGCTTCCAGCACGTCGATCTGGAACTCGACGCGAATCGACGCTGGGCGGCCGCGACGGAGTGGCACGACAAGGTAGTGCGCACCCAGCCGGGGCAGACCGGGAAGCAGGCCTTCCACGGTCCGCTGAGGGTCGGACAGGAGGTGGTCGACGCGCCGTGGGTCGCCGAGTTCACCCGGACCGGACATCGACCGGTCTTCGTCACCGCCCACGCGGGTCCGAATACGTTCGAGATCCGGCTTCGGACCGGAACCACGCTCGAGGTGAACGGCACGACGTTCGCGAAGATCGTCGAGTGGTCGGGACTGCGAGGCCCGCTGAGCGTCGGTGCGGCGACCTCGATCGTTCTGCTGGCCTGCAAACCCGCAAAGGGTTCGGCGGCAACGAAGTTCGCGCGCACACTGCACCAGAACTTCCCGCATGTGCCGGTTCATGCCGCCGCTACCTCGGTGTGGCAGTCGACCATGCGTTATCCGGCACGGCCGGATGTCAACTATCGCCTGATCGCGGCGGACCGCAACGCCGGTTGGGTGACATTGCACAGCAACGGCACTCGAACAGACCATGCGTCCACTCGCTACCCAGCCCCGGCCGCCGCTTCGAGCGGCGTGGTCGACTCCGGATCGACCATCCATGGCGCGCTCAGCGCTCCCCTGCGTTTTTCCTCGGACCAGGAAGTCACCGAGGTGGTCGCGGCGGCAACTCCCGAGGAGGCGGCCGCGAACGACGCTCGACTGTGGAAGTGGCTGACCCGCAACATGTTCGACGACGCGTTCGACCACGCGGTGCGTGGACGCACGCTGCGCGACGGGTCCGGTCTCGAAGAACTGGCCGATCTCGAGGATATGTCCGAGGATGCCCGGCACCCGGCGCCGGGCGCGGGCTTGCTCGCCGACAACGCCGAGATCCATTGGAGTGATGACGAACTCGCCGCGCTGTTCGCCGACCCGGACGAAGGCTCGACGGCAACGGCGCTGAGCCCACCCGCCGCGATGGCGGAGCATCACCCACCGACCACGGAAACCCTGGGGGCGTTGCCGTTGCACGTCGCCCCGGCCGCCGAGGCGTTCGTTCGCGGCGATCGATGCGTGCTGATCGACGGACTCGGTACCGCGCACCGGCTCGACGTCGGCAGCGGCTGGCGCGCCGTGCAGGGAACGTTCAGCCATCCTGGCACCGGAGCCGAATACATCGGGCTGGTTCCGCTGGATCAGAAGCACGATGCCAGTCCGATCCGGATCCGTAAGACGTTGCTCGCCGAGGCATTCGAGGAGAATGCCGCCACATTCTTCTGGGAGACCACCTACTTCCTGGCCCGTGCCGGTATCGGAATCGACGGGTCCGGCGACACCCAGGTCTGGCTACCTCCGCGTGCCGTTGTGGCGGTGAAACACGCGCAGAATCCCGGTGGGACATCGGATCCGAGCCGGACGATGCTCGGGCGTCCGAAGGCAGCTACCTGGCACACCCTGGACAGCGACATCCTCGGTCCACTCGTGCCCGAGCTGCGCCGGTCGAACAATCCCCTCTGGGATGAGATCAGTGGCCCCCGGGTGTCGGACGTGCGGCAGGGCGCGCTGGGCAACTGCTTCCTGGCCGCCAACATGATGGCGCTGGCCCGCAGCTCGCTGCCCTTGCTCCGCGAAATGATGACCGATCTCGGTGACTCCGTCGCCGTCCGGTTCTTCGACAAGAACGGTGACGCGGCTTGGGTGCGGGTCTCCAAAGATCTCTATGTCAACGGCGACAACAGCACTCGCTACGCCGCCGACCTGGGCGTGTTGTGGCCCGCGGTCCTGGAGAAGGCCTACGCGGTCTTCGTCGGTGAATTCGGCTACGCCGGACTCGACGGCGGCAGTCCCGGCACCACCGCCGCGACGATGCTGCCCGCCACGCTGCCCGGCGGATTGCGGTTCCAGCCGTCCCGGGCGGTCACCGATGCCTATTTCCATCATCCGATGCGGATGGACATCGACGAGCTCCGCAGCCTGGCCGGCAACGATGACGAGTTCGCTCGCGCGGTCTGCGCATTGCGTGGCGAGTGGGAAGATCGGGTGCGCGATCATCGCGCACGCGAGGCGAATCCGATGGGCACCGACGCGGATCGCGCACAGGTGCTGGCACTGGTGGCCGGCAATGGGAACGACGTGTGGGCGGCCGTGCGTGAGTTCTACCGGCTGATCCGGCCGGACAACCCCGGCTCGACCGAGGGGTTCCGGCGCTTCCTGAACCATGAGTTGAGCCCGCAGCAGCGCACGCGCTGGACTTCGAACATCGAGCGCCTCGTCGATTCCGTGGACCGGGCGGCGTCCTGGCGCACCCGTGAGCTGGACGAGCAGACCGGCAGGCACATCGCCGAACGCGTCTACTTCGCTTTGGGCCGAGGCGATCTGGTGATGCTGGGTACGCGCAACTGGGGTCGCGACGACACCGTTCGATTCCCAGGCCTGGCGGGCAATCACGGCTACACGGCACTCGGCGTGCAGCGAGATGAGGACGGCCGCCCGGTGGCGTTGCGGCTGCGTAACCCATGGGGCACGAACAGATCGGCACAACCTCCGCTGCCCGGAATCACCTTCCAGGCCGACGGGGTGGTGGACGTGGAACTGCGGCATCTCAACAAATTCGCCACCCTCGCGATCTGTGGTCCGGGTGCACGGGGACTGTTCGGACTCGACCGGCTCGCCCCGCCGGGCGCCGACGATCTGGTCGGAACTCATTCGGAGGCACCGGAACCGGCACAGTCGGCCGACGCAGCCGAACTTCTCGGCGTCGAGTTGCCCGGCGCCGACGAGGGCGACGGTCACGCGGTCGCGCACGTCTCGCATCCGATCGATTGGAAGAAGCACCTCGGTGTACTCGGACAGCTGGGCGGTGGAAACAAGTTGTCCGGCACCGCGGACCACACCGTGGTGCGGTTCCGCGCGAAGAATCTGATCCAGGAGCCGATCCTCGATCAGCAGGGCCGCACGGTGGGCATCACCTTCCTCTACGGGCCCGACGAATTGGAGGTGCTGCGTACCTGGGGGAACGCGCCGAACGGCCACGGGATGGTCTTCCGCACTCGGCCGGGCGAAGCCGGGTCCGCCGCGCTCGCCGGTGACCGGAATCGGATCGGGTTGGACCGGTTCGTCCCGGCTCCGTGGGTGGCCGAGTACCAGGAGGGCAAGCCGGGTCCGTTCTACATCTCGGTGCACGCCGACAGCCGCGGTTTCGAAGTCCGCTCGCGCGGCGGGCGGTCGATCGCCGTCGACGGTGCGACCTTCGCTGCCATCGTGCAGGCGTCGCCGGCCTTTCAGGCGGCAATGACATCGGGTCCGTCGCGGTCGGTCGTCATGATCGCTTGTGCGGTAGCGAACGGCTCGGCGGGCGAGGAGTTCTCGGCCGCACTGCACCAGACTTTCCCCGACCGCCGGATCTACGGGTCTCGCGGCGATGTCGATGTCCATGCGGAGAGTGGTCGCGGGGTGGGCCTGCTGGCCGCCGGCGACAACGCGGGGTGGATGTCCTACCTGAACGCCGTCGCGACCGACCACGCCGCGACGAGGTACGGCGCTCCGGCCACCGATGGCAGGGCGGCATTCGTCGAACAGACGGCGAATGACACCGATATCGTCGACTGGGTCGAGCAGTTGCGCTCGACGGAGGCATTTTTCGGTGAGGAACCGTACTTCGGGGTGACCAGCGACGACCGGGTAATCGGCTTCTTCGGCGCGGACGTACTCGTCAACCCGATGCTCGATCACCGCGGCGACACGATCGGCGTCAGTTTTCATCAGCCAGACCATCTCGCGGGCGAGCTGTTGTGGGCGCGGACGGAGAATTTCCACAACGTGGTCACCAGAATGCGCGACGGCGACGACGATTTGAGTGTGGTGGTGCAACGAATCCTGCGTGAAGAGTCGTCGCGCACCGAAAACGTCCGTGCGCCGTGGGCCCTCGACTATGCGAACGGGAAGAATGGACCGGTATATATCAGTGCGCACGCCGATGCGAACCTCTTCGAAATCAACCTGCGATCCGGGGTTACCATCGACGTCGACGGGAGGACCTTTGCCTCGATCGTCCAGTCCGCGCACCCTTTCGGCGCCGCGCTTGCCTCCGGGCTCGCCGCCGCGCTGGGGACGCCGAAATCGTTCGTCTTGATGGCATGCAAGGCGGCAGCGGGCGTTGCGGGATCCGGTTTCGCCGAGGTCTTCGGCAGGGTGTTCCCGGGGCGCCCGGTCCATGCGAGCACCGGCACCGTCAACTTTCATGTCCTGCGGGTCGACAAGGAGGAGGGGCCGCCGATACGGATCAGCTGGCTGGGTGCGAGCCACAATGCCGGCTGGATGTCCTATCGCAACGGCCAGCAGATCCGGCACGACCATACCCGGCACCCACCGCCACACCCCGATTCGACCGAATCCAGCTGAGAAGACTGATCGAGAAGGGCTCATCAATGACCGAGCAGAGCAACGACAACGACGCGGAATGGCTGTTCCTGATCGATCCGGGCTGGCAGCCCGCCGACGAGGACGATCGCCCGCCCGCACACGCGGTGCTGGGTGGCTGGTTCGTCGATACCGACGGCACAGCAGGCGAATTCCAGCCCAATCCGGATTATCGCCCCGCCGACGAGGGGTCGTTCATCGATCCGATCGACGCGACATTGCGGCTGGTCCTGGAGAAGCGGGCCGAACCGGGCCAGCTGCTGGCGACCCTGCGCGGTGCGGTGGTCGGTGTCGCGGTCGACGAGAACGGCAATCCGGTCGTCGCGGCGTCCCCGGATCAGATCCCCTGCGTGCTGGTGACCTCGGCGCCCGAGCACCGCAGGCACGCGCAGGTCGAAGGCTGGACCGAGGTCTCGATGGCCGAACTCGCCGCGGCGCTGCCGGAGGAGGGCATCGATGTCCTGATCAATCCCGGCGCTCCCGCATCGATGCGGCTGCTCGCCGGCGCGGTCAAGGCGGCGGTCGCGGTCGCGACCTGAGCGTGTGGTCGCTGAGCGGGCGTGCGCCGGCTCAGCGACCGTCGTTCAGAACCGGGATTCCTCGAAAGCGTCGGATCGGCGGCGCATTTCGGCGATTTGCTCGGGCGTCAGGAGCCGGTCGGGTACCGGTTCGTCGCGACGCGTGAAGCCCGGCCGGGCGAGCAGTGCGGCCAGGGCGAGTACCTGGAGATCAGCCGGCGCCACCGTGTAGCGACCCGCGGCATCGACCATGCGCGCGTCGACGACGATGCACACGCTGCCGACCGCGACGACCGGAGCTCGATCGCCGCGCTCGGCCACGATCCTCGGCAGGTGCGTGGGGACGCTCGGCTCGTTCATCACAGGCCTTTCCGATCGGACCGGATCACAGGGCGGGCAGCTGACAGATCTGGACGAGCTCGCGCCCACGCGTGCGTGACACCAGCATGCCCCGGCCCGGCGGATACTGCGCCGGGCGCACGTCACCGAGCAGCACACCCTCGTCCTTGGGGGTGCTCATCAGAATGCCGTCGACCGACATGTCCTTGAGCGGGCCAAGGACATTGTCGTAGAGCGCACGCGACGCGCCACCGGCTCGCCGCGCGATCACCACATGCAGGCCGATATCGCGGGCCTGCGGGAGCAGATCGATCAGCGGCAGCAGCGGATTGTTCGACGCCACCATGTCGTAGTCGTCGACGATCACATAGACCTCCGGGCCGGTCCACCAGCTGCGTTCCCGAAGCTGCGTGGGGGTGATGTCGGCGCCCGGCATCCGCTGGGACACAAATCCCGCGACCTCTTTGAGGGTCGGGACCGAGGTTTGCGCCGAAGTCGAATATCCGGCCAGGTGCGGGCCATCGATGGCGCCGAGCATGGTGCGGCGGTAGTCGACCATAATGACCCGGGCATCGTTCGGGCTGCAATTCTCCACGATTCCCTGCGCGATATTGCGCAGCAGTGTGGTCTTGCCGCACCCGACGTCGGCGAAGACCAGCAGGTGCGGTTGCTCCTGGAAGTCGAGCACCATCGGCGCCAGTTCCGATTCGCTCAGTCCGATCAGGACCCGCTTGTTGTCCAGGAGCAGGCCCTGCGCTCGTGCGGTTTCCAGCACCTGTGCCCGGTCCAGTTCCAGCGGGAGTTGGCGCACGGGGGGTGCGTGGCGGTCACCATAGACCCGCGCCAAGGCTTCCTTGGCCGCGGCGACGCCCTCGGCGAGGGTCCTCGGGTCGACGTCGGTGTCGAGGCGGGGCAGCGCGATCAACATGTGCAGTTTGTCGGGAGTCATGCCGCGGCCCGGGCGATTGATCGGAACGCCCACTGCCGCACGGCGATCCATCTCCGAGTCCGACGGGTCGCCGAGGCGCAGTTCGATCCTGGTGCCGATCTGGTCCTTCACCACCGGCCGGATCTCGGCCCACCGGTTGGCGCCGAGCACGAGGTGGATGCCGTAGGACAGACCGCGCGCGGCCAAACCGAGCACCTGGCCTTCGACGATGTCGAAATCCTCCCGGAACGCCGCCCAGCCGTCGATGACGAGGAAGACATCGCCGAACAGGTCGGCCGAGAGCGGGTGCGCCGCGCGTTCGTCCTCGGGCAGCTGGGCGAGCCGCGCCTTCAGTTTCCGGAAGTCGCGCATGTTCTCGATGCCGAGGTCGAGAAAGCGGCGTTCACGCTGCCGCAACAGCATGCTGAGCTCGGCCACTGTCCGCCGGACGCGGTCGCCTTCGAGGCGACCTGCCGCCGACCCCACGTGCGGGAGACCGGTGAGCGCGGACAAGGTGCCGCCACCGAAATCGAGGCAGTAGAACTGCACCTGCTCGGGGGTGTGGGTCGCCGCCGCGGCCGTGATGATGGTGCGCAGGGTGGTCGACTTGCCCGACTGCGGCCCACCGACCACCGCGATATTGCCCTGGGCGCCGGCCAGATCGATCGTGAGGACATCGCGCCGCTGCTCGTAGGGCTTGTCGACGATGCCGATCGGCAACCACAGATTGCCGTTGCGGTTGCTCTCCGAACGCCAATCCTGTTCGGGCAGCAGCATATCCACGGTGGGCGAGATGTCGAGCGGCGGCAGCCAGACTTCGTGCGCGGGTCTGCCGTGCCCGGTCAACCGCTCGACCACCACCTGCAGCAGTGACTGCTCGTGCGTGGGGGCGGGGGCTTCGGTCGCGGTCTCGCCGAGCAGTTCGCTCAGGTCCGGCAGTTCCACCGGGACCGGCTGCGCCGCGCGGACCGCGACGGCCGCGGCGGTGAAGAGGTCGACCGCGCCCGCTGTGCCGGTCGCCTCGGCGACGGCACGGTCACCGGCGGGCGGCACATAGGTGCCCGACACGTAGGTCGCGTTGAACCGCAGCGGGTCCGAGGAGTCGCTCTTGAGATATCCGGCGCCGGGTTGACCGGGCAGGTGATAGGCATCGGTGATGCCGAGCACCTGGCGGGACTCGCCGGCGGAGAAGGTGCGCAGGCCGATTCGGTAGGACAGGTGCGAGTCCAGACCACGCAGCCGGTTCTCCTCGAGGCGCTGCGATGCCAGCAGGAGATGCACCCGCAGCGATCGCCCGAGCCGGCCGATCATTACGAACAGTTCCGCGAAATCCGGTTTCTGCGACAGCAATTCGGAGAACTCGTCGACGATGATGAACAGCGCGGGCAGTGGATCGAGCTGGGCTCCGTTGGTGCGCGCCTTCTCGTATTCGGTGACGTTGGCGAAGTTCCCGGTCGCTCGGAGCAGTTCCTGACGGCGGGTCAATTCACCGGCGAGAGCGTCACGCATGCGGTCGACCATCGAGAGTTCTTCCTCGAGATTGGTGATCACCGCGGAAACATGGGGGAGAGGGTCGAGGCCGAGGAAGGTCGCACCGCCCTTGAAGTCGACCAGGACGAGGTTGAGCAGATCCGGCGAATGGGTGGTCACCATCGACAACACCAGCGTGCGCAGGAATTCCGACTTGCCCGAACCTGTGGCACCGATACACAGTCCGTGCGGGCCCATGCCGCTCTCCGCGGATTCCTTGATGTCGATCTCGACGGGCGTGCCGTCGGGAGTGACGCCGATCGGAACACGGAGGCGTTCGCGCGCGGATCGAGGCCGCCACACGGACTCGGCGTCGATCGTCGCGGCGTCGGGAATCGACAGCAGCGACATCAGACCGGGATCGCCGGAGACGTCGTCGCCGAGATTGACGATCTGGGCGGTGGTGGCGATCCGGAACCGAGCCATGGCGCGCGCGAAGGTGGCGGCCACCTCGGGGCTCAGCCGATCGGGACCCGCGAAATTCTCCACCGACCCGCCGGTGCGCGCGCCGATCACGTCCTCGTCGACGACCAATTGCAGGCCGCGCCGGACCGCGAGCCCGGCTGGTGGCGCGGTCAGGTCCAAGACGGTGACCGAGTCGAGGCCCGCGTCGCTGATCGTGCGCTCGGAACCGCTGACATAGCCGTCGTCGATGACGACGACCACGTGCAGCCGGCCCGCGGTCGGCGGTGCGTTGCGCAGGAACCGGCCGCGCTCGAGCAGGTCCTCGCTCAACGCGGTCTCCAGCTCCGATAGCGACTCGTAAACCATGCGCGCCGCACCGATCCCGTCGCGGTCTCGCGGATGCTGCAGGTGTGGAAGCCATTTCGTCCAACGCCAGGCGTCCGCATCGGGGTCGGCGGTGACGATGGCAAAGATCATGAAGTCCGGACCGTGAAAAGTCGCCAGCTCCATCAGCATCGACCGGAGCAGCGCGCGCCCGTGCTCCCGCGGGCCTTCGATGTTGACCGCGGGGAACGCGCGCAGCGAGATGGCGGTCGGCAGGCCGTGCACGACCGAGTGAGTGCGCACGAACCGGCGCAGCGCCACCGTCGCCACCGGTTCCAGGTCTTCCAGCGGGCCGGTCTCGGGCCTGGCCAGCTTGGTGGCGATGCGATGGCTGCCGACGCCGATCCGGACATGCCCGAAATCGGAATCGCCGGGCCGGCGTTCCCACATCCGCCGTGTGCCGATCAGGGCGTGCAGGTCGACCGGGTGGGGGTGGCTCCAGATCAACGCCGCCCGCTGCGCAGCGCCGGTGCCGCGGACGTCACGGCGCAATTGATCGAGGTAGCGGAAATAGTCCTTGCGTTCCTCATTGAGCTCGGCGGCCTTCTTGCCACCGCCACCGGTGCGACCGGCGAACATGCCGACCATCGACATCAGCATCATCATCGGAAACATCATGGCCATGGGGTTGGTCAGCATCGACCGGCCGCTCATGGTGAACATCAGCGCCATCATGCCGACCATGGCGACCACCATGATCAGCGGAAGCAGGCGCTGCCACAGCGGGCCTGGCACCGGCGCGGTGATCTCCGGCGGTGCGTTGAGCACCACGTCGCCGCCGGGCGGCCGCGGCGGGGCGATCCGGGCCAGCCGAATGAAACCTTGTGTACTCATGGCTGTTCCGTTCAGTCGTCGCCGGGCAGAACGAGCGGCATGCGCTGCTTGCGGCGGAAGGGGATCGACAGCGTCGAGAAGATGGCGAGCAGGGTCAGGCAGATCGCGGCGCCCGTCACGCCGATGCGCCGCGGCCACGGGTTCACCGGTGCGATCGGGGCCGGGCCCGCGATCTGTTCGCCGGCCGCCGGATCATGGAGCGGCGGATTCGGCAGTACGGCGGTGAGCGCGGCTACCGGATCGACCATGCCCGCGCCGATCCGGGCGTCGTGGCCGTCGCCGGGGGCATGCGCCGTGCCGATGATGCGATCCATCACCTCTTTGGCGGACAGCTGCGGAAAGCGTGCGCGCACAAGGGCCGCCAGGCCTGCGACGTAGGCGCTGGAAAAGCTGGTTCCCGCCACCGGCGATACCTGACCGTCGGCTTGTGGGGTGCCGTTGACCAGGCCGGTGCCACCAGGTTTGCTGTCGAGTGAAATCAGGTTGCTGCCGGGGGCGGCCACCGAGACCCACGGCCCGTACAGCGTGAACGGCGACGGCGAGCCGTCCGGCTCGACCGAGGCCACCGAAAGGACATAGGGCGAGAACCACGCGGGCGTCGCGATCGTTCTGACCGAATCCCAGCCGGCGCCGTTCTGCTGCTTGCACGCGCCCTGCGATTGCAGGTTTCCCGCCGCCGCTACCACGAGGACATCGCGGTCGTAAGCGTATTTCAATGCGGCGCCGAGCATCCCGTCCACCGGGCCGGCACCGGCGGGCCGGCAGGACACTTCGGAGATGTTGACGACCGTTGCGTGCAGATCCACCGCGCGGACCACGGCATGCGCCAGGGTGGCGACGGTGCCGTACCCACCGGCCGACATGCCATCGGGCCGGTCATTGCCGTAGCTGTTCTTGGCTTGATAGGCCAGGCTGGTCTGCCGGATCGCGAGCACCGTGGCTCCCGGCGCGACACCGGCGAAACCATCGCCACCGTCCGGGGACGGGTGTGCGGCGATGATCCCGGCGACCAGGGTGCCGTGCCCGTCGCAGTCGGTCGTGCCGTCGGAATCGGAGACGTAGTCCCCGCCCGCGTCGACCGTCAACCGCGGATGGCGAGTGACTCCGGTGTCGATCACCGCGACAACCTGTCCCGCGCCGCGACCGAATTCCCAGGCGGCGGCGAGCCCGAGCGCCTTTTGGGCGGCGGGCACCCCAGCCGGAGGTGGTCCCGTCCAGTTGGGTTCCGAGCACAGCAGTCGCTGTTGCGAGGGTTCCGGCGGGGCCACCGGGGCGCCGGTGATCAGCAGGCCCGGATCGACCCCGGGCGGAGCGACGGCCCTGGCTGGACCGGTGGGCAGCAACGCCGCCGTGATCGTAAGTGCCGCGACGGCGAGCGCGGCCGGTGCCGATCGTGCGTGGTCACGCATTGCGGGCCAGGGCATAGACGTCGATGATCCAGAACACCAGTGGCCCGATCAGGCAGATCATGAGGTACTCCAGCAGCTCGCCGGCCCGCTGCACGACCGGCGAGATCTCGAGCTTCGGCCCGGCCACCCCGATCAGCAGCGCGAGTGCCGCGACGACGAGCAGCGCGCCCGCAGCGGGCAACGCGGCATCGGTGAGTTGGGTGCCGAGCAGCACCATCGGCGGGATCAGCGCCGAGCAGCCGCCGAGCACCAGCAGCGCGGCCTGGGTGAGGTCGGAGAAGGCACGCCCGCGCCGGGCCAGCACGATGCCGACCGCGACCGCCAGCAACGCGGTCTGCCAGAGGTGGTCCCGGGCCGTCGCGACCACCATGATCGTCGCGATCACCGTCACCGTCACGATCCCGGCGATCATCCCGGACTGATAGTCGTTGGCCCGGCGGGCCCGTTCGCCCAGCCCGGCCGCCGAGGGAATCGAGGTCGCGCCGATCGCGCCGATGCCCTCGATGGTCGGTCGGGGCTCATGGTCGCGCGGATCGATCACTCCGCCCGCGGTCGGCACCGGCGGCACCGGCAGCCGCGCTGCCGCGACCGCGATCCGCGGCGTCAGCGTGATGCCGAGCAGTGCGAAAAAGACGACTCCGGCCGCGGTTTTGGACGGTGCCACCTGCCATACCGTGGTCGTACCCGCGGCGCCGAGGCCGAACGCCGCGATCGTGATGACGGCGGTGAACATGGTTGGGCGCACCGCGATCACCCGCATCGCGATCGTCGCGAGCAGTATCGTGACGGCGCAACTCAGCAGCAGGTGCGGTGCGCCCGGCAGACCGGGCACGAGCGCCGCGGCCCCGGCGCCCATCAGCAGCAACCCGCACAGCGCCAGGACCGTGGCGGCCAGTGTCGCGGCATACCACCGGGCGACGAGCCCGGCTCCGACCAGGACTAGGAGCCCGAACCCGCTGCCCGCCGCCCCGGCCCATCCGCCGGCCCCGTGTCCCGCCGCGTACAGCAACAGGAGGCAGGCGCTCGCGACCGCGGCGATCGCGCCGCCGAGCCCGGCCAGGCCCGCGGACTCGGCGGTCCAGCCGCGAAACGAGTTGTCGGTCAGCCGGGCCACGGCGTCGATTACGTCATCGAAGAGCGCGGGGGAGTCGACCGAATCCACTGCGGCCAGCACCAGCAGGTCGCCGTCGAAGACCTCGGCCTCGGTGAGCGTCCGGACCGGGTCGATCGCGGTGTGGCCCAGCCGGGACAGCGTCCAGTGCCGGGCGACCAGCGGCCCGTCCTCCTCGTGTTCGGACAGGTCCGGATTGCGAGAGGCGATGAGTGTCACCACATCTGGAATGAAATTGGCGATCGGGATCGTGGCGGGCAGCGCGACATCGACCTGAGTATTCCCGCCGATCACCGAGACTCTGCACAGCTGCGGCTCGATCGCCGTTGACTCGATCACGTGATGACTCCCGAATTCCCTGGTTACGACGATCAGGAAGGTAGCAATCACGGTGCCGCGCGGCGGTGGCCCGACGCGGAGTTCGCTTTGTCGTAACCCGCGGTGTGGCAACGACATGCGGTTATCGCGTCGAGCCCGCGCGGCGGGGTGAACTGTCCGTGAATGGCCGGTGCTCGCCGTCCGGGTTCGCTGGGCTGGACAGCCGAGTCCGCGCTAATTTCCGGGCATGTCAGCGATTCGGCAAGCGCAACAGGTCTTCGATGCGGGCGTCCTCTCGCTCGGTCTGATGGTCGACGGCCAGCAAGCCGCGAAGAATCTCGAGTACGCCAAAGTCGCCTTCCGCCGGGCGACCGAGCTCGATCCCGACATGTGCGACGCCTGGCTCGGGCGCGTCGCGGCCGGGGACGCCACCCAGGAAGTGCTACGCCAGTTACACCGCACCTCGACTACTTCGCATCTGCGTGAGCAGCGCCGTCTCGGTCTCCCGCCGCGGCAACTGGCCGGTCGGTTCCAGATCGGCCAGTACATCGACTATCCGATCGCCAGCCTCACCGAGATCTGGCTCGCCCAGGCGATGCATCTTGTCGAGGACCGGGATTTCGATGCGGCCGAACGCGTTCTCGACGAACTCGACGAGCGTCGCAGGCAGCTGACCGAGGATCCCGACCGTGCCGTCGACGACAAGGTCTGCGCCTATGCGCGCGGCGTGCTCTATTTCACCGGTCAACTGTGGCAAGAGGTGATGGGCGTGCTGGCCGGGTCGGCCGACTGGCAGGACCAATACATGGCGGCCGGCGCGCACGTCATGGTCGGCACCGCCTGCGCCCACCTCGGCCTCTTCGGCGAGGCGACCCGCAGGCTGGAACTGGCCGAGCGCGGCCCGATTCCGGCGGCCCGGACCGCGGCCATGTACTGCCGTGGGCTGGCGTTGCGCGAACAAGGCCACGAGGACGAGGCGCGGGCGTTGTTCGAGACCGTCTACACGCAGGTCCCCGGGTTCGCCGCCAACGCCACCGCGATGCGCGATCCCAAGTTCCGGATCATGGTGACCACCAAGGAACAGATCGAATCACGCACCGACCGTTGGGATCCGGCGTCCGCGCCGTCGCTGGCGGAGGCGGCCGAGGAGGAACAGCATCACAGGGCCGAGCTGATCCTGGCCGCCGCCCGCGCGGAACTGGCGGCGCAGATCGGCCTGGGTGCGGTCAAGGTGCAGGTCGCCAAGCTGCAGTCCTCGGCGATGATGGCCAAGATCAGGGCCGAGAAGGGCCTCAACAGCATGCCCCGCGGCCAGCATCTCGCCTTCACCGGCCCGCCTGGCACCGGCAAGACCACCATCGCCAGGGTGGTGGCCAAGATCTACTGCGGGCTCGGGTTGCTGAAAACCGACAAGGTCGTGGAGGCCAAACGATCCGACTTCGTCGGCCAGCACCTGGGTTCGACCGCGATCAAATCCAACCAGCTGATCGATTCGGCCATGGACGGCGTGCTGTTCGTCGACGAGGCCTACACCCTGATCCAGGCGGGCCTTTCCGGTGGTGACGCCTTCGGGCGCGAGGCCGTCGACACCCTGCTGGCGCGGATGGAGAACGATCGCGACCGCCTTGTCGTCATCATCGCAGGCTACGACGGCGAGATCGACCGCTTCCTGGCCAGCAACGACGGCCTGTCCTCCCGCTTCGCCAAGCGCGTGAAGTTCGACTCCTACTCGCCCGGCGAACTCTGCGAGATAGCCCAATTCATCGCCGCCAGACGCGATTCTGCCGTATCCGACGATGCGGTCGAACTGTTGCGCGAGTCGTGCGCGACGCTCTACGCCACCGAAGGCACCGACCAGAGCGGCCTGCCCCGCCGCGGCGTCGACCTCGCCGGCAACGGTCGATTCATCCGAAATGTCATCGAAAGTGCAGAGGAAGAGCGCGAATACCGCCTAGCCATGGACGACAGCCTCGACCACCGCGCGCTCGACGAAGAAACCTTGATGCGCATCGAGGCCGACGATATGCGCAAGGCACTGGAAGTGGTGCTCTCAACCCTGATGCCCTGAGTGCAAACACAACTGGAAGTAGCAGCATCTCGCCGAGCTTGTTGCTGGCCAGACGGCGAAGTTCGCCAACTTGTACGACGTCAGCCACGAGCGCGAGGACGTCGCGCGACTTGTGTCGGAACGGTCGAGGCGGATGCCGGGAACCTTCCACCAGCTACCGCGAGACAGGTATGAAACAGCATGAAGTCACCTCTTTCGTGACCCGTCTGCTGATTCCTTCGACATCTATCGAAGCGCACCTTGGTTGCTTCGCGCCACCCTGCGCGTTCGCAGGGAGCGGGGGTGGGTGGCGTGACCAACGGAGGTGTGGTCATGTCCGGCTCGCGATGAGGCGGCACTGGAGCCGATTCTCGGCGCGTGGCAGTGCTTGAAACTGACGTCGACTTCAACTATACAGATGTCAGGGGCCGCATCGGGTCCAGCTGGTAGTAGGAGCCGTCCGTTCGGATGTGGCGGCGCGCCCCCATCGACACGAAAGCAGGTTCGGTAGTGCAGGTTGCAGGCAAGGTCGCCATTGTCACCGGTGGCGGCGGAGGCATCGGCGGCGCTATCGCGCGGGCTCTCGTCGGTGCGGGTACCCGCGTAGTCGTCGCAGACCTGCACGCATCTACCGCTCAGGCCGTCGCCGACCGGATCAACGCCGACCATCCCGGTACCGCGGTGTCCGCCGGCGCGGACGTATCGGACACCGAGGCGATTCGCCAACTCATCGCGTTGGCTGACAAGCACTTCGGTCCCGTCGACATGTACTTCGCCAACGCCGGAATCGTCGGTGCGCCTGGGCTCGAGGCCGACGAAGCCGCCTGGAGCCTGGCGATCGACGTGAACCTGCGCGCCCACATCCGGGCCGCGCAGTTGCTGGTCCCGGCATGGGTGGAGCGGGGTGCGGGCTACTTCGTCAGCACCGCCTCCGCGGCGGGGCTGCTCACCCAGATCGGGTCGGCCACCTACGCGGTCACCAAGCACGCCGCGGTCGGTTTCGCCGAGTGGCTCAGCGTCACCTACGGAGACCAAGGGGTGCGGGTCAGCTGCCTGTGCCCACAGGGCGTCAATACGAAGCTGCTGTTCGGTGGGGAGTCCGGGGAAGTCCTCGGCGCCGCGGCAACCCGCGCCGTCACCAGCGCCGGTGAGGTGCTCGAACCGGCCCAGGTCGCGGCCGACGTGATCGCCGCGATCGACGACGAGCGTTTCCTGATCCTGCCGCACCCGCAGGTGCTGGACATGTACCGGCACAAGGCCGCCGACTACGACCGATGGCTGCGCGGCATGCGGCGCTACCAGACGAAGGTGCTGGCGCAGGACTGAGGTCCTCCCGCGGCATCGACCTCGTCGAGGCTGACGTCGGCCACAACGAGCGCCGCACCCCCGATTCCCTCCGGACCCGTCAGGAGTTCTCATGTCCCTGTTCGACATCTCCGAACGCGCCCAGCAGTTGCAGAACGAACTGCTGGATTTCATGGATGCACACGTATACCCGGCCGAGACCGTGTACGAGGAGCAGATGCGCGCGGCCGGCGATCCACATTTCCATCCGCCGATACTCGAGGAACTCAAGGCCGAGGCGAGAAGGCGGGGCCTGTGGAACCTCTTCCATCCACATCCTGCCACCGGTGCCGGACTGACCAACCTCGAGTACGCGCCGCTGGCGGAGATCATGGGCCGCAGCCACATCGCGCCCGAGGCGTGCAACTGCAACGCCCCCGACACCGGCAACATGGAGGTCCTCGAGCTCTTCGGCACCGAGAAGCACAAAGAGAAGTATCTGAAACCCCTGCTCGACGGCACTATGGCGTCCGCGTTCGCGATGACGGAGCCGGGTGTGGCCAGCTCCGATGCCACCAATGTCGAACTGTCTATGGTCAAGGACGGTGACGAATACGTCCTCAACGGCCGGAAGTGGTTCGCCTCCAACGCCCTCCACAAGAACTGCAAGGTCATGATCGTCATGGGCAAGACCGATCCGGCCGCCCCGACGCACCGGCAGCAGTCGATGATGGTGGTACCGATCGACGCACCCGGTGTGACCGTGCTGCGCAACTTGCCGGTCTTCGGTTACGCCGACCGAGAAGGTCACGCCGAGATCGACTTCAAGGACGTACGGGTTCCGGTCGAGGACCTCCTCAAAGGCGAGGGAGAGGGCTTCGCGATCAGCCAGGCCCGGCTGGGCCCCGGTCGCATCCACCACTGCATGCGTGCCATCGGCGCGGCCGAGCGCGCGCTGGAACTGATGTGCAAGCGCGCCCAGTCGCGCGTCACGTTCGGCAAGCCGATCGCCGACAATGCCAACATCCAGGACTGGATCGCCGAAGCGCGCATCGACATCGAGATGATCCGGCTACTCACCCTCAAGGCCGCATATCTGATGGACACCGTCGGTAACAAGGAAGCACAGACCGAGATCGCCGCGATCAAGGTCGCCGCCCCGGCCATCGCGCTGAAGATCGTGGACCGGGCCATCCAAGTGCACGGTGGCGCGGGCGTCACCGACGACTTCCCGCTCGCCATGTCGTACGCACACCTGCGGACCCTGCGCCTGGCCGACGGCCCGGACGAAGTGCACAAGCGCGCTATCGCCCGCCGCGAACTGCGCCAGTACCGCGACCTGCGACCGGACGGTATCTGAGCATGACTCCCATGCCGTCGCGTGCCAGAGCGTCTTTTCTGGATCTGAGCGGCAGAACCGCGATCGTCACCGGCGCTTCGCGCGGCATCGGCGGCCAGCGGCTCGGCGATGTGGCGCCTTACCGGAACGGAGCGACGCTCGGTGCCTGAGACCTCGGCGCGAGATGTGATCGGCATCGATCCGACGGCGGTCACCCGCTGGTTCGGCGACCTCGGGATCGAGTTCGCCGGCCGGCTGGGCTTCCACCGGATCGGTCTCGGTCAGTCCAATCTCACTTACCTCGTGCGGGACGACGACGGTCGGCGCTGGGTGCTGCGCCGGCCCCCATTGGGGCACCTGTTGGCCTCGGCACACGACGTCGCGCGGGAGGCGCGGATCATGTCCGCGCTCGCGGGCACTTGCGTCCCTGCACCGCGGATCCTCGGTGTCGCGGAGAATTCCGCGATCTCCGACGTGCCGTTGGTGCTGATGAACTTCATCGACGGCCAGGTCGTCGACACGATGGAGATCGCGGAGTCACTTCCTCAGCGACGGCGTCGCGAGATCGCGGAGTCCCTGCCGCGCGCCCTCGCGCAAATCCACGCCGTCGACCTGGAGCAGACCGGACTGTCCGATTTGGCGAGCCACAAGCCGTACGCGCGACGCCAACTCGCGCGGTGGTCCGGCCAGTGGGAGAAGTCCAAGACCCGGGAATTGCCCGAACTCGACGATCTGACCCGCAGGCTGATGGCCGCGGTGCCCCAGCAGACCGAACTCGCGCTCGTGCACGGCGACTTCCACCTGCGCAACGTGATCGTCGCCCACACGAGCGGCGAGGTCGTCGGCGTGCTGGACTGGGAACTGTCCACGCTCGGAGATCCGTTGGCCGACATGGGTTCCATGCTCGCCTACTGGCCCGAGCCGGGGGAGGACACGGGGGGAGACTTCCCGGTCTCCACACTCGCGGGATTCCCGAACCGGGACGAACTCGCCCGGATGTACCTCGACGAGACCGGCCGGGACCCGCAGGCGCTGAAGTTCTGGCACGCGCTCGGTCTGTGGAAGGTGGCGATCATCGCCGAAGGTGTCCTGCGCCGGGCGATGGACACTCCCGCGAACAAGGCCGCAGCCGGCACCCCGACCGTCGAGCGCATCGATGCTCTGGTCCACAAGGCCATCGCCATCGCCGACGCCGCGGGGATCTGAATCCCCGACCATCGGCACTTGTCAGGAGAAACTTATATGAAGGCATGACGCGTCAACGAACTCGGCGAGCCGCGGGACGTCCTGAAGCTCGAGGACGTCGCCCAGCCGACCGCCGGTGACGGACAGGCAGGGTGAAGGTGTTGGCTGCTCCGGCCAACTTCCCAAACGTGCTGCTCGGTCGCGGCCAGTACCAGGTCAAGCCGCCACTGCCGTTCACTCCGGGTGTCGAGCTCTGCGGCGAGGTCGTCGCGGTCGGAGCCGGTGTCGGACGCGCCGTGGTCGGTGATCGGGTCGTCGGCACCACCGCACTGCCGAGCAGCGCATTCGCGGAGTACGCGCTGATAAACCGAGCGCAGACTTCGTGCAAGCAGTCAAGGAGTTCACCGGCGGCCACGGCGCGGATGTCGTTTCCGACCCGGTCGGCGGCGACGCCTACAGCGGGTCGACCAAGTGCATCGCCTTCGAAGGCCGGATCGTCGCGATCGGCTTCGCCCTGAACCGTGGCTCCGCCGCAATGGTCGACGTCGCCTGCGGTTCGCCGCGGCATGATCTGGCGAGCTCCGATGGTTGCGTTGCTATAACTGTTCCCATGTCACGATCGACCGCCGGGGAAGAACCCGAGGGCCCGCCGCCGTCCATGGCGAACTCCGCGCTGCTGCGCGAGCTTCCGGCTACCGGTCGGGGATTGCGGACGCGCTCGGCCTTGATCGCAGCTGCCCGTACGGTGTTCGAGCGTTCGGGCTACCTCGACACCCGGCTGGTCGACATCACCACAGAGGCCAAATGCTCGTCCGGCACCTTCTATACGTACTTCTCCAGCAAGGAGGAGATCTTCGCGGCTGTCCTCGAGTTGGCGCAGGAAGACATGATGCATCCAGGAATGCCGCATCTGGACCCCGACGCCGACCCGGCTGGGATCATCGAGGCGAGCAACCGGGCGTACTTCGAGGCGTACAGGCGCAATGCCAAGCTGATGGCGTTGCTCGAACAGGTAGCCAGCATCGACCCGGAGTTCCGCAAACTGCGTCAGCGGCGCGCGGAGGCGTTCGTTCGGCGAAACGCCCGCAGCATCGAGTCCCTGCAGGCGCGGGGACTCGCGGACACGGAGGTCGATCCGCTGTTGGCCTCGCGCGCACTGTCCGGGATGATCAGTCGGCTCGCGTTCGACTACTTCGTGACCGGTGAAGACGCATCGGAGGATCTGAGGGTCGACCTGGACGAACTGACGCGCATCGGAACCCGGTTATGGGTCAACGCGCTGCGCATCTCCCCGCTGTGAGCCAGGCCCGTCCGAGCCGCACAAAGCACCTTTCAGGCGACCTCCGCGCTGAATGGTGCTCATCATTTCCCGCCTTTTCCGGTCGTTTCTGTGTGATTTCGTGTGTCGTGTGACCGGTCGCAGGCCGGTGTGCCAGACGGTGGTACTCGAACTTTCGGCGAACGGCGAACCGTCGTCTTCGACAATATAGCTCCCGGCCCACCGGCCGGGGTCGCCCCCGACAAGGTCGTCGAAGCCCCCGGGAGCCCTGCGGGTCGAGCGACAGCCGACACCGGCGCCTCCGGGAGTTCCGCCGTTCCGGCAGGACCGTAGATGACGTTGATTTCGGCTCAAGACTTGACGTAGGTCACAACTTGATGTTGAGTTCAGCTTCAATGTTCGGCCCGCCGGAGGGAGGGTCGAAGCCTAGATCCGAAACACGACGATCGAGGGAACTGCATGGCCCCACTCCTGACTGTGAACGATCTGTCTCGCAGGCTTCTGGTCGCGGGCAGGCCGCTTCGCGAGGTCGGTGTCGCACCCGCCGCAAGCGAGGGCGCCGGCCCGGTCGGCGAGCTGCGATGAGTTCCGTGACCTTTCTGCCAGTCGAATTCGAAAGAATGACGATGTCCACTGTTTCGCCGGAGACCGCCCGGCTCACCTTCCGTGCTCTCGAACTGATTCACGGGATGATCTACTTCAGCCCGCACGGGCAGGAGTGCTATGCCGAAATCGGCTTGCAGGGGCGGGCCCCGACATATTTCGCGCCCCGCTCGGCAGCGATGGGCCCGGTACCCGCGGAAGTCGCCGTCGCGACATTCTTCAACTTCAATCCGGTGGCGGTGCGCTCCGCGCTGCCCGCGGCCTGGCACACCGCCACGCCCGGGCACGTCCTGGAGGCACGGTACGAGGCCGTCGACCGCTCGCTGCGCCAAGCATGGGGCGACGACGTCGACGGTCCAACGGTTCGGGAGGCGGCCGATCTCGCACGCCGTGCCGCCGAACGCGCCTGCGATCGGCCTCAGGGACGTCCGCTGTTCGCCGGACACGCGCAGCTGCCGTGGCCGGACGCTCCGCACCTGGTGCTGTGGCACGCGCAGACTCTGCTGCGCGAATTCCGAGGCGACGGACACGTCGCGCTGCTGTTCACCGAAGGCCTCGATGGGATGGAGGCGCTGATCACGCATGCCGCGACGGGGGCCATCAGCGCGGAAGCCCTCCGCGTCAGCCGGTACTGGAGCGAAGAGGAGTGGGCCGCAGGCATCGAGCGGTTGCGTGCTCGCGGGTGGCTTCTGGATGGGCCCGGACTCGCCCTCAGCGAGGAAGGGCGGCGGCGCCGGCAATCGATCGAGGACCGGACTGACCAGCTCGCCGTGTACGCGTACGAAGCAATCGGATCGGAGGGGTGTTCGCGTCTAGGCGAGTTGGGCATGCCGCTGACGAAGGCGGTTGCGCAGGCCGATCTGGGTTTCCCGGCCGAGCTGATCGCCCGGTACCGGGACGGCCGGTGACCGGGGCGCCGAGGCTCGAGCAGGAGGAGGTGCGGATGACGGTCGATGTTGCGGCGTGGCAGGCGCTCGGATCTCGGCGGATCGCCACGAACGGGATCGAACTGCGGGTCGTCGATCATGGCGAGGGACCGGTGGTTGTCCTCTGCCACGGATTTCCCGAACTCGCATTCTCGTGGCGTCATCAGGTTTTCGCCCTCGCCGAGGCCGGGTATCGCGTGATCGCCCCGGATATGCGCGGCTACGGAGGCAGCTCGCGGCCGTCCGAGATCGAGGACTACGACGTATTGACGATCTGCGCCGACCTGGTGGGACTGTTGAACGCCCTGGGCGTGGAGGATGCCGTGTTCATCGGACACGACTGGGGTGCCGCGGTGGTCTGGCAGATGGCATTGGCCTATCCCGGCCGGGTGCGGGCGGTGGCTGGACTGAGCGTTCCACCGGCGCCGCGCGCGCCGGTTCCACCGCTGGGGATTCTGCGTTCCCGGCTGGGAGATTCGTTCTACATGTGCTGGTTCCAGGAGCCGGGAGTCGCGGATGCCATGCTCGCGCAGGACGTTCGATGGACACTCCTCAATAACGACACTCCCTCGCCGCAGGCTCTGGCACGGCGGCCGAGCGGAGAACTACCGCGTCCCCCGTGGTTGTCGGAGGACGAGCTGCGGGTATTCGTTGAGGCGTTCGAGCACACGGGCTTCAGCGGAGGACTGAACTACTACCGGAACATGGACCGGAATTGGGAGCTCACGGCCCCGCTCGACGGTCACGTCATCACGCAGCCCTCGCTTTTCCTGACCGGTTCCAAAGATGCGGTTCGCATGTTCATGCCGGCCGAAACGATGACATCGGTCCTCGCGGATCTGCGCGAAAACATTGTGATCGCAGGCGCCGGCCATTGGATTCAGCAGGAGCGACCAGCGGAAGTCAACGAGGCGCTGGTCAAATTCCTCGATTCCATCTGATGTGGATGGAGTCGGGCGCGATGCGCGGGAGCGGTCGAAGACGGTTTCGTCGGCGGAACCGAATCGAATCGCACCCGTGCGTGTTCGCAGTCTCTCGAACGTCTGGTTCGAGGCACATAGAAGAAGGAAAAAGATGAGGAAAACGATTGCAGCAGCGTCGCTGCTCGTCTCGACGCTCGGCATAACCGCCGGAACAGTATCGGCGGCACCGGCCGATACCGCGGCGGTCGGTTACAAGGTATCGGTCGGAGAGCGGTCATCGGTGATCGATCTCGCGGCCGGCTCGATTGCCGTCGAAGAGGGGGTGCTGAAGATCAAGGCCCCCGGCGGTGCTGTAGTGGCGGGTTCGGAATTGTCTTTCCGGGTCGATGATTTCGTCTTCCCGATCGCCGCCGAAATCCGCGACCGCACTGCTACCTTGACGCCGCAGTTCGACCTCGAGCACGCCGCCTACAAGCCGGTGGCGCTGCCCTACGAAGACCAGGCTCCCTGGAAGACCCAGTACGACCGGGAACAAGCCGCTTGGGCGCGACTGTCCTCCACGATCCTCATGGGCGCGACGATCGGTACCGCCGTCGGCGGCATCGGCGGCGCGGCTGTCGGTTGCGTGCTGGGCGGGATCGCCGGGGCGACCGTCGCTTCCGCGGCGATTATCGGCTTGTTCGGAGGCTTCATTCCGGCAGCCGCCATCGGATGTGTGGGCGGAATCATGGCCCTCGGCGCGCTGGGGACGTTGGCAGGCCAGATTCTCGTCACCGCTCCGGTCGCGATCATGGCGGCAGTCCAGTACTTCACGACGATCAACCAGCCGATGCCGGCCCCGGCCCCGGCCCCGGCGAAGTGACGCCAACCCTGCCCAGCCGGTTTCGCCGGCTGGGCAGGGTCTGGGCTTTCATGACAGACTTCGCCGCCACGAAGCTGCCGAACCTCGGCTGGAGTGCGGACGAGGCCTCTCCGGTAGCGGTCATCGAGGCGAGCAACCGTGCCTACTTCGAGGCGTGCCCTCGAAGAGGAAACCTCGCTGGACGACCTCGTTCGAACGGCTACCCGCCTGTGGGCCAACGTGTTGAAAATCGACGGGGCCGCGAGCTGAGTGAACTGGCCGGGGACCGCGTCGTCACCGGAAATACCGGCGCAGTCCCGGTGCGACCGTTAGCGGCTGTTCTGGTCGCATCACACGGTTTCCTTGCCGATGCGGTTGTCGCAGATTTCCCTTTTGACAGTTATTGAACTTGACGCCGAGTTCAATTACGGTGCGAGGGGGATTACCAGCTAGGCCAGAAGGAGGAATCGGATGGTCAACGTCGCCGGTCCGATGTGGAAGAACGCGCTCGATCGGCCCGAGGCGATCGCGATCAGGGCGCAGGGCGAGGAATGGAGCTATGGCCGGCTGAAGGACTCGGTGGCGGCCTTCGCGGGTGCACTGCGCGCCGCCGGGATCGACAGTCGCGACCGCGTACTGCTGGTGGCCCCGAGCGTCCCCGAATTCGTTGTTGCCTACATGGGCGCGCACCTCGTCGGCGCCATCGTCATCACCATGAACACGATGGCGACCGGAGCCGAAATCGGTTATGTCCTCGACGATTCCACGGCACGCTTGGTGATCGCGTGGCACGAGGCGACGACATCGGCCGACACGGCCACGCGGGAGCGCGGACTCCCGCTCTGGGTGCTCGAGCCGGGCGCACAGCGTGATCGGACGGAGCCGCTGTCCGAACCCGTCGATCTCGCCCCGGATGATGTCGCGGTTCTGCTGTATACCTCCGGTACCACCGGGAAGCCGAAGGGCGTAGAGCTCACGATCGCCAACCTGCACGCCGCGTCGACGATCTTGATCGACTACCTCGGGGTGACCAGCGAGGAGCGGATGGGCACCGCGCTGCCGCTGTTCCACGTATTCGGACAGTCGGTCGTCATGAATACCGCTCTGCACCTGGGTGCGTCGCTGTCGCTGCTGTCGCGGTTCGATCCCGGCCGCATGCTCGAGATGGTGCGCGCGGACGAGATCACCCTGATGTCGGGTGTCCCGACGATGTGGAACGCGATGCTGCACGCCGGAGGGGACTTCGGGCCCGAGCAGTTCGGGAGTCTGCGGATGGCTTCGTCGGGCGGTGCCTCACTCCCCGGGGAGGTCATCCGAGCTTTTCGCGCCCGGTTCGGCTGCGAGATCATGGAAGGCTATGGGCTTACCGAATCGTCGGGAATAGCGACGTTCAACCCCGTCGGGAAGGGCCCGAGGGTGGGTTCTGTGGGTCTTCCGTTGCCCGGCATGCGAATCGAAGTCCGGGACGCCTCGGGCTCGGTACTCGCTCCCGGCGAGGTAGGCGAGTTGTACCTGTCCGGTCCGACGATCATGCGGGGATACTGGAACCGGCCGGAGGCCACCGCATCCGACCTGCGCGACGGCTGGCTCGCCACCGGGGATCTCGGCAAGGTCGATGACGACGGCTATGTCTACATCATCGACCGGGCCAAGGACATGATCATCCGGGGCGGCTACAACGTCTATCCCCGTGAAGTCGAGGAAGTGTTGTACGGGCACCCCGATATCGTCGAAGCGGCGGTGATCGGTGTGCCCGACGAGCACTACGGCGAGGAGGTCGCCGCGGTGATCGCCCTGGCGCCCGGAGCGGAGCCGACACCGGATGAACTGCGGAGTTGGGCCAAGGAGCAGCTGTCGGCATACAAGGTTCCACACCTGTTCGCGTTCGTGGACCAGTTGCCGAAGGGCGCCACCGGAAAGATCCTGAAGCGGGCGATCGACTGGAAGTCGCTGCCAGGCCTGAACGATCCGGCGGACAGGGGAGCGGTTGCCCGTCGGTGAGCTGGGCGGCTTACGCCATCGAGGTCTCCCCGCGCCTTGATGGGTGTGACGCAGGTGTCGGCAGGACAGGCCTGTCGTCCCTGCGTCACCCGGCTCGTGAAGTCTGTGCCGAGCCGTGCGCGCACTCTGATATGGAAGATGTGGGTGCGACGCAGAAAGTTGCTGGAACCGACTCTGACGACCTTGCCGCACGGGCCGCACAGCCTCGCTCGTGATCTGGTGACGGGGTCGCAGCGTCAGCGGCTGTTGTTCGGTGTGACCGTCGTTGTCGCGGATCGCGGCTATCTCATCTGATGATCGATCATCTCGAGCAGGTGATGAGGCAGGCGCTCTCCGAACCACTCGAGGCCCTCCGGCGCTGGATCCGGGCGTATCGCACCCTGTTGCGTGAGGAACCATAGTTTGCCCGCTCGTTCTATTTGGAGACCGCCGTGGCCGGGTCGCGTGCGGTCGAGTCCTTCGAACGATGCCAGCGCTGGTTCGCCGGATTCATCCGGTCATGGCGGGAAGCGGCAGGCCCCGTCGATCCGCCCATCCCCGCCTTCGCATATCTGGCGGTGACCGATGCGGCCAACGAGGCCGTGCGCCGGATCTTGCGTGACGGCGGGGATTTGCTCGCGCTCGAGGACGCGGTGATGTACATCCACCGCGCATTACTCGGGCCGGTTACGCCTGCCGAACTAGGACACGACTCTGTCGCCTGCCTCGGTGAGCTCGCAGGAAGCGTCGTCGCTGGTGTTGCCACCCTCGGAGACAATCCGCGCGAACGCCGTGGCGCAGTTGGCCGATGCGATACCGGAGGTGTTCGCCCTGATGGTGGAGTTCCGCACGGTCGGCGCGGTGAGGTTCAGGTCTCCCGTGGTCGGATCGGCGTTGCGGCCCTGCACTTTCTGCGGGTCGGGCGGTATCGCCAAACATAGCGGCCGACCGGCACCACGATCGTGCTGCCCGGACGGGCATTGGCCACCTGCACCGCGGCGCGCAGGGTGCAGGTGCCAGAAGCCGTGCGGCACAATCCGCTTCCAGGATCGGCCGCGGTTTCGTCCGCAGTGGTGTCGACTGTGATCACCACCGGCGTATCCCCACCGGGCGCGCCGTCGGCGTGGGCCGTTCCGGGGAATCCGCCTGCGGTTCCAACGGCCAGGGCTGTGATGGCGGCAGCGCCGGCCGCCGCGGCGGATGTTCTCGTCCTCATGAGGGTCTCTGATCAATCATGAACCTGAAGTTGTAAACGCTCGCGTATAAGTCAGGTACGTGAGCGTTTACAACTATGCGGCAGGTCAACGCCCAGTGGCGGCGTTTACGTGAATCCTGTTGGCAGTTATCCAGATCGACCGGACGACGCTGATCAGGACGGCACGGAGACGGAGGCGTTCCCGCCGGCCGTCGCGGGCTGCTCGGCCGACACGGTTTCCGGCAGTGCCCATGCGCAGCCGAGCGTGCACAGCGCCATGACCATGAGGAAGGCGGAGACCGATGCTGTCGAACCGGTTGCCGCCAGCAGCGCGGTCATGAGGAAGGGCGTGCCACCACTGACCAGGATGGCGGCCAGCTGGTAGGACAGCGTTATGCCGGAGTAGCGGATTCGGGGCTCGAACAGTTCCGCGAGATACGCCGCCAACGGGCCGTACACCAGCCCGGAGCCGATGCCGCTGCCGACGGTGGTCGCAATCATGATCGCCGTGAGTGAGCCGCTACCCACCAGCCAGAAGAAGGGGAATGCCCACAGCGCCATGAGCGCTGCCCCGATCAGAATCAATGGGCGGCGACCCACACGGTCGGACAGCGAGCCGGCGAGATAGATGATGGGCACTCCGATGGCCGAGGAGAGCAGAGAGACGGCCAGCAGGCTGTTGCGGGCCAGGCCGAGTTCGCGCACACCGTAATCGAGCACACCGGCGACGCTGATGTAGAAGATGGCGTTTGTTCCGAACAACAGCCCGGCGCCGAGCAGAACCCGCTTCGAGCGCGTGCGCAGTACTTCGAGAATCGGGGCCTGCGCGACCGCGGTCGAGGCCACGGCGGCTTTGGTTTGCAGCCGGCGGAACTCGGGGGAGTCCTCGATGCGGAGTTGGATGAACAGCACCACCGGGAACAGCGCGGCGCTGGCCAGGAACGGGATACGCCAACCCCAGCTCAGAAAGTCGGCACCCTTGACGTGTGCGCTGACCAGAAGGAACGCGCCGGTGCCCAGTAGCAGGCCCAAGGGCACGCCCATCTGGCCGAAGGTGCCCGCTTGGCCCTTGCGGTTCGGCTTGGTGGTTTCGGTGAGCAGCAGGGTGACCCCGCCCCACTGGCCTCCCACGGCGATGCCCTGGAGGAACCGCAATGCCACCAGCAGAATCGGCGCGGCCACGCCGATCGTCTTGGAGGTGGGCAGCAGGCCGATCGTGCAGGTGGATGCGGCGACCAGGATCAGGCACGAGACCAGTGCCGGCTTGCGGCCGAAGGTGTCGCCGATGTGCCCGAAGATCAGTCCGCCCAGTGGCCGTGCGATGAAGCCCGCCCAGAAGGTGCTGAAGGACAGCAAGGTGCCCATCAGCGGCGACGCATGGGGAAAGAACAGCTTGCCGAATACCAAGGCAGCGGCTGTTCCGTAGATAAAGAAGTCGTACCATTCGATCGAACTGCCCACCAGGGCAGCGGCCATGAGGCGCCGTAATTTCTTCTGGTCCGGGCTGCCGGAATCCGAATTCGGAGTCATACCTATCTCCAGGGTGAGAAACGAACCTGATGTGACGCGGGTCACCGTCAGTGGTCGGCACGCTACTTGAAGTTGACGTCGTATTCAATAGATTCCGCGAGATTCTCGGCATGCACTCCGGCATGGGCCGGTCCGGGGTGTGATGCTCACGCGGCTGTGTGAGCGGGGAACCGGCCGGGCGCTGGACCACACGGTGATCCCGTTCCACCGTGCGGAGACCGGGCATTCCTGGTTTCACGAAAACTGAACGATTCTCGAAGACGAGCTTGGTTGTTCCGGCTACCGGCGCTGTGCAGACTGCACTGTGGATCGCCGGTGCGGTCCGCTGTCCGTCGAGCGGTGAAGGAGCGTGACCATGCGATTCGCGGTGTCCACGCGCTCGGCGGTGCGGCAGGCGTTCGCCGACTGTTGTCGCTGACGCGAAACCACTTCGCGCGCCGCCCCGGACGGTTTGTTCCCGGGGTTCTCGGCCACCACTTCGCCACCCACGGCATTCGCCGCAAGGGGACGGCCACTCGTCAGGAGTTTGTCAGATGTCATCACGCAGGTTCTCGAGGGCGGCGGCGCTCATCGCCGTCACCATCACCGCCGCGGTGCTGGCCGGATGCGCGGCGCCGGCCAACCGGGTCGCGGGCGGCGGCGACGGCGGCACGCCGGTCGCGGGCGGGACATTGCGGTTCGCGGTGCTGGACGCACCGGCCAACCTCGATCCGCATTCGGGCAGTTCCTACCCCGAATCGCTGATCACCAGCAATATCACCGACAAGCTGACCTACCAGAACCCCGAGACCGGCGCCATCGAACCGTGGCTGGCCACCTCATGGGACATCGATCCCGAGCTCACCCGATTCACCTTCCATCTGCGCGACGACGTCACCTTCAGCGACGGGTCGAAATTCACCGCGGATTCGGTGAAGGAGAACTTCGACCTGCTCGGTTTCGGCAACAAGGAACTCGGCATCGTGCCGGTGACCGCGTACTGGGTCGGCTACTCCGGCACCCGCGTGCTCGACCCGCGCACCGTCGAGGTAGCCTTCACCCGCCCGAATGCGGGCTTCCTGCAGGCGCTCTCGCTCTACTTCTCCGGCATCCTCGGGCACACCACCCTGCAGCTGCCCAAAGAGCAGCGCAGCTTGCCGCAGAATCTGGTCACCACCGGGCCTTTCACCGTCACCGAGCACGTCTACCAGCAGAAGACGGTGCTGAAGAAGCGTTCCGGGTACAACTGGGCGCCTGCCAGCCGTAAACACAACGGCGAGGCGTATCTGGACGCGGTGGAGATTTCGGTGATCCCGGAGGCCGGTGTGCGCACCGGAGCGCTACGAGCGGGCCGGGTGGACGCGATCCTGGATGTGAACAACACCGACGAGGCGCCGCTGACCCGCGAGGGCTACCGGATCGTGCCGCAGCTCATTCCCGGTCGCGACATCGCCTTCGACTTCAAGACCGACCTGTTCCCCACCAACGACCGCGCGGTGCGCGAAGCGGTCAAGCTGGCCTGGAATCGTGACGCGCTGAGCAAGACCGTGCTCACTTCGAGCTACAAGGTGTCCAGTTCGGTGCTGTCCGAACGGGTGCCGGGCTACGTCGACTTCTCCGGCACACTGAAGCAGGACCAGCGTAGGGCCGAGCAGATCCTGGAGGACGCGGGCTGGCGCAGGGGCGCCGACGGCATCCGCGTCGACCGCGACGGCCGCAGGCTGGAACTGGCGCTGATCGGCATCAACAACCTGGTGAACAACAAGCCTGCCTACGAGCTGATCCAGCAGGACCTGCGCAAGATCGGCGTCGACCTGAAGCTGAACGTGCTGCCGATCCCGGACTACCAGGCCGCCATCACCCAGCCGCAGCGCTGGAACATCCAGGTGGCCAACCAGAGCCGCGCGGACGTCGCGGTGCTCGAACAGGTGTACTCGCCGCAGTTCGGCAACATGGCCAAGCTGGCCCAGGGCGATCCGGTCTACCAGCAGGCGATCGACACGCTCGGCGCGGTCAGCAAGACCATCGACCCGCAGCGGCGGGCGGCCGCGGCCCAGGCGGCGCAACGGTTCCTGTTGGAGGACCAGGTGCTCACCGTGCCGGTGTACAACCCGGCCCAGGTCACCGCGGCGAATCCGAGGGTGCACAACGTGGGCTACGAGGCGCAGTCGCGCAACGTCTTCTACGACACCTGGATCGAGCCGAGGTAACCGATGTTCCGCTATGTGCTGGCCAAACTCGGCCAAGCGGTGTTCGTGGTGTGGGGCGCGTACACCGTGACGTTCGTGCTGCTTTACGTGCTGCCTTACGACGCGGTGGATCTGTTGTTCGACCCCACCCAGGGTGACCTCGTCACCGAGCAGGACAAGCAGAACGCGAGGGAGTACTACGGACTCGACCACGATCTGCTCGGCCAATACCTGAACCGGCTGTTCGCGGCCGCCCGCGGTGACTTCGGGGCATCCACCCGCACCGGCGAGCAGGTGTGGCCGCTGATCATGTCGGTGCTGCCGCAGACCGCGCTGCTCGCCGCCTGCGCGCTGGTCCTGGCGGTGCTGCTGGCGCTCGCGGTCACGTTGATCTCCGCCTACACGCGCGTGCGGTGGCTGAGCGGCCTGTTCGCCGCGCTGCCCGCGGCGGGTGTGTCGGTGCCGGTGTTCCTGGTGGGATCGGCGATCCTGCAGGTGTTCTCGTTCCAGCTCGGCTGGTTCCCGCCCATCGGCAACGACGGCTTCGCGGCGCTGGTGCTGCCAGCGGTGACCCTCGCCATCCCCGTCGCGGCGCCGATCGCCCAATTGCTGCTGGAGAACGTCACCGGCGGCCTGCGCTCCGGTTACGTGACCGTGTCGGTGGCCAAGGGCGCGACGCGGCTGTGGGTGCTGGTGCGCGATGTGCTGCGGAACGCGGCACTGCCCGCGCTGACCATCGCGGGCGTGACCTTCGGCAATCTGCTCGCGGGCGCGGTGATCGTCGAGACGGTGTTCTCCCGCTCCGGTCTCGGCAGGCTCACCGAGACCGCGGTGCGCACCCAGGACGTGCCGCTGGTGCAGGCGGTGGTGGTGTTCGCGGCGCTGGTATTCGTCGCGGTCAACTTCGTGGTGGATTTGCTGTATCCGCTGCTGGACCCGCGCCTGCGCAGCCGGTTGCGCCCGGCGGCGCGCAGGGCGCAGGCCCCGGCGTCCACCGCGCGGCCGAACGGGCAGGAGGTGACCGCATGAGCGCGCCGACCGCAACGGCTCGCACCGTGACCCGGTGGCCGCGGCGGCTGCTGCTGGCCGCCGCGGCCGCCCCCGGGCTGACGCTGGCCTGGCTGGTCGTCGGCGTGGTGCTGGCCTGGGCGGTGCTGCCGTCCTGGTTCACCGGGCACGACCCCCTCGAGGGCGACTCGTCGGTCAGCTTCGCCCCACCCGGCCCGGCCCATCCGTTCGGCACCGACCGGCTCGGACGCGATCTGCTGGCCCGCGCGATCTACGGCACCTCCACCACGGTGAGCGCGACGCTGCTCGCCGTCGCGCTCGGTTTCCTCATCGGCGCCGCGATCGGCCTGTTCAGCGGCTTCGTCGGCGGCCGGATCGACGCGGTGATCATGCGCTGCGTCGACGTGCTGCTGGCCATCCCCGGCCTGCTGCTGGCCATGACGGTGGTCACCGCGCTCGGCTACGGCACAGTGAACATCGCCGTCGCCGTGGGTGTTTCGGCGATCGCGGCGTTCGCCAGGGTGATGCGGGCGCAGGTGCTGAAGGTCGCCGCCTCCGACTATGTCGAGGCCGCCTACGGGTCCGGTGCGGGTTTCGGGCGGGTGGTGCTGCGGCACGTGCTGCCGAACTCGGTATCGGCGGTGCTCGCGCTGGCCGCGCTGGAGTGCGGCTCCGCCGTGCTGGCCGTGGCCGCGCTCGGTTTCCTTGGCTACGGCGCGCCGCCACCGCAGCCGGAGTGGGGTCTCGCGGTGGCCGAGGGCCGCGACTACCTGGCCACCTATCCGTGGATTTCGATCCTGCCCGGCGTGCTCATCGCCGTGGTCGTGTTGTCGGCCAACAGGATCGGCCGATCGTTGGGAGAATCGTGATGGGCACGAACGAACCGCTGCTGCGCGTCGACGACCTGCGGGTGCGCTACCGGTCCGCGCACGGCTACGCCGTCGACGGGGTGTCCTTGGCCGTGCGCCCCGGCGAATTCGTCTCCATCGTGGGCGAATCCGGCTCGGGCAAGAGCACCACCGTGCACGCCGCGCTGCGGCTGCTGCCGGACTCGGCCCTGGTTCGAGCGCGGGCGCTGGAACTCGACGGCCAGGACGTCGCGCGGTGGCGGGAACGCAGGCTGGCGCGGCTGCGCGGCCCGTTCGTCGGATTCGTCCCGCAGGACCCGGGCACCTCGCTGAACCCGGTCAAGCGGGTGGGGACCCAGGTCGGCGAGGCGCTGCGGCTGCATCGGCGCGTCGACGGCGCCGCGGCCCGCGAGCTGGCCGTCGCGAAGCTGGAACTCGCGGGATTGTCCGATCCCGAGCGGGTGTACCGACAGTATCCGCACGAGCTGTCCGGCGGCATGAAGCAGCGGGTGCTGATCGCGATCGCCCTCGCCAACGACCCCGCCCTGCTGGTGGCCGACGAACCGACCTCGGCACTGGATGTGACGGTGCAGCAGGTCATCCTGGACCATCTGGCGCGATTGCGCGCCACACTCGGGCTCGGGGTGCTGCTGGTCACCCACGACCTGGGCGTGGCCGCCGAGCGCTCGGACCGGTTGATCGTGATGCGCGATGGGCGCATCGTCGAGGAGGGCGCGACCGCGGGCATCCTCGCCGCGCCGAGCACCGCGTACACCCGCGAGCTGGTCGCCGCAGCGCCCTCCCGGCACAGCGAACCGCTCACGCCGACCGGCGCCACGGCCCGCAGGACACCCGACCGCGGCTCGGTCGTGCTCCAGGTGCGCGCGGTGGCCAAGACCTTCGGCGGGCAGGTCCGCGCGGTGGACGACATCTCCCTGGACGTCGTCGCTGGATCGACCCACGCGGTGGTCGGCGAGTCCGGCGCGGGCAAGTCCACGCTGGCCCGGATCGCGGTGGGACTGACCGCACCGGACACCGGGGAGGTCCTGTTGCACGGCGAGCGGATCAGCGGATTGTCCCGCAGGCGGTCGCGGCCGATCCGGCGCGAGATCCAGTTCGTCTACCAGAACCCGTATTCCTCCCTGGATCCCAAGTTCGACGTCGAGACGATCATCGCGGAGCCGCTGGTATCGCTCGGGCTGCTGTCCGACCGTGCCCGGCGACGACAGCGCGTGGCCGAACTGCTGGACGCGGTGGCGCTGGACCGCTCGCACCTGCGTCGCAGGCCCGCCGAACTGTCCGGCGGGCAGCGGCAACGGGTGGCGATCGCCCGTGCCCTGGCCGCCGGACCGCGGATGCTGGTGCTGGACGAGGCGGTCTCGGCGCTGGACGTGTCGGTGCAGGCGCAGATCCTGCAATTGCTGGTCGATCTACAGCATGAGCAACGGCTCACCTACCTGTTCATCACCCACGATCTCGGCGTGGTGCGGCTGATCGCCGACGACGTCACGGTGATGCGTGGCGGGCGAATCGTGGAAACGGGTCCGGTGGCGGCCGTTTTCGCCGAGCCGTCGGCGGAATACACGCGGCTGCTGCTGGCGGCGGTCCCCGGGGCGCCCGCGCGTAAGCCGGAAACCCCTTTGCCCGTGGGCGCGCTGTCACCGACTTGATCCCGCACAGAATCGTTCTGATCGTAAGCATTTCCTCCACCGTTGCCGAGGCCGATGATCATGATCCGGAACAGGCAGCGAAAGCGAGGCAGTCGTGTACGACATCCGGCGTCTTATCCTGTTGCGGGATCTGGCCGAACGCACGACCATGACCGCGGTATCGGAGCTGCACGGCATCACGACCTCGGCGGTGTCGCAGCAGTTGCGCATCCTCGAGGACGAAGTGGGCACCGTGCTGACCCGCAGGGAGGGCCGGGTGCTGCGCCTGACCCCGGCGGGCCGGGTGCTGGTCGACCACACCTCGCGGATCATCGCCGCGCTGGAGGAGGCCGAGAGCGCGGTGGCGGCCACCGCCGAGAAGGTCACCGGGGTACTGACCCTCGCGACGTTCCGCACCGCGCAGTCGCGGCTGGCGCTGCCCGCGGCGGCGCAGTTGCGCGCGGAGTACCCGAATCTGCGGGTGCGGGTGGTGGACCTGATGCCGGTGGACTCGGTGCCCGCGGTGCGGCTGCAGGAGGTGGATCTGGCCATCACCTACGCCTATTCCTTCCGCGCCCGCGACCTGCCGCTCGGCCTGAGCTCGGAATTCCTGTTCGGCGACCCGCTGGTGCTACTGGCGCCGGACGGAGTACGGGAGCGGGTCCGCCAGCACGGACTCGCGGCGGTCCGGGACGCGGACTGGATCGCCGCGCGCGACGGCGCACCGTCGATCGTCTCGGTGCTCTACGCCTGCCGCGAGGCCGGTTTCGCACCCCGCATCGAGCACCGCAGCGGCAGCTTCGCCGGAATGGCCGAGATGGTCGAGTACGGGCTGGGCGTCACGATCGTGCCGGAGATGTCGGTCGACGACGAGCACCGCCACCTGATCGCCTGCACGGTGGCCAACGGGACACGGCAGATCGGGGTCACCTACCGGCAGGCGTCGCTGGAACGTCCCGCGGTCGCGGCCGCCATCCGCGCCCTGCGCACCCTCGCCAGCCCGCAGCGATTGGCGTCGTGAACCGCGTCCGGACCGTCGAGAAAAACTAAACAATTCTCGTAGGACGACTGCCTTGTTCGCCGGTTTCACGCTTCCGATACTGGGATCGCAGGCGGCGCGAACGAAAGGAGTCCCCGTGACAAAGTATGAAACACGTTGGGGCACAAAACGTTCAATGCCGTTCCGCTGTCGCCGGTGACGCCGGAATTCCGTCACCGTATTCCATTCCTGGCCCTTGCGGCCACGCCTTGCGAACGAGTTTGCCGAGAAATCATGAATTGTGTGCCACCGCGCGCCGCGAGCGCGTCATGACCGAAATATTGCCAACGACCGCCGATACCACGCCGACCGGCCTGGACGAGCACGCGCTGACCGGCGTGCTGGCCACGATCGCCGCGCGCGCCGAGGAACACGACCGGGCCGGGACCTTCCCGTTCGCGGCGTTCGAGGCGCTGCACGCCATCGGCGCGCCCGCCTTGACCGTCCCGGTCGCCTACGGCGGGCGCGGCGCGGGCATCGCCGAAGCGGTCGAACTCATCGAACGGGTCGGCGCCGCCGACCCCTCGGTCGGTCTGATTCTGCAGTGGAACTTCACGAACCACCTCGGCATGCTCCACCCGGACAGCCCGTGGCCGGAGGAGTTGAAGGAGCTGGTGCTGCGGTCGGCCGCCGCCGACGGCGCGCTGATCAACGGTCTCGCGGTGGAGCGCGAACTCGGCAGCCTGGCGCGCGGCGGCGTGCCCGCGACCACCGCGACCCGGCTGCCGTCGGGCGACTGGCGCATCGACGGCGAGAAAGCCTACGCCACCGGCATTTCCGGTCTGACTTGGTTCACCGTGACGACCAGCACCGCGGAGCCGCAGCCGCGCATCGCGACCTTCCTGCTGGACCGGTCGGTGACCGGCTGGCGAGTGGAGCGCACGTGGAACCACCTCGGCCTGCGGGCCTCCGACACCCAGTCGGTGATCTTCGATGCTGCCGTTGTGCCGCAGGCCCGGCTCGTCGACCTGCGCGATCCCTCCACCGGCACGGCGAAGGTGCGCCGCGCGGGCCGCCAGGCGCTGCCGCTGCTGCTGGCCGCCAACTACAACGGCGTCGCGGTCGCCACCCGCGACTGGCTGGTGCGCTACCTGCACACCAGGGTGCCGACCGCGCTGGGCGCCTCCCTGGCCACCGTGCCGCGCTTCCACGACCGCGTCGGGGAGATCGAGGCGTGGATCCAGACCAGCCGGGCGCTGCTGCGCCACGCGGTCGCCAGCCTGGCCTGCGAACCGGCGGGCGCGCTGCCCGCGCTGGCCAAACATGTCGCGACCACTACCGCCATCCGGGTCACCGAGTCCGCGCTCGACTTGACCGGAAACCCGGGGCTGGATCGCCGCAACCCCCTCGAACGCCACCACCGCGACGCCCTGGTGGGGCGAATCCATTTCCCGCAGAGCGATTTCGTGTTGGCCGACCTGGGTCGCACGGCGCTGGCGGCGGGCCGAGCAGTGGAGCGACCATGAGCCGACGGCAAGTGCACCTGAACGTCAATATCCTCAACGCCGGCGTCTTCGGCGGCTCCTGGCGTTTCCCGGGGACGGACCCGGTGGCGAGCTTCGGGCTCGACCATTACGTGCGGATCGCCCGGCGGGCCGAGGAGGCCCGGTTCGACGCCGTCTTCCTCGCCGACGGCCCTGCCATCCGGGAGGACATCCGGTACCGGCCGTTCAACAGCTTGGAGCCCTCGGTGATCCTGGCCGCGGTGGCCGCGGCCACCAGCCGCATCGGGTTGATCGCCACGCTCTCCTCGAGCTACAACCACCCCTACGACGTGGCCCGCCGCTTCGCTTCGCTCGACCTGCTCAGCGGGGGCCGCTCCGGCTGGAACGTGGTGACCACCGCGGGAGCGGACGCCGCCCGCAACTTCGGGTTCGACGAGGAACCCGAGCACGGGGCCCGCTACCAGCGCGCCGCGGAGTTCGTCGCCGTGGTGCGCGCGTTGTGGAACAGCTGGGAGCCCGGCGCTTTGGTCGGCGACAAGTCCGCGCACCGCTTCGCCGATCCGGACAAGATCCATCCCGTCGATCATCGCGGCACGCATTTCCGGGTGGCCGGTCCGCTCAACGTGCCGCGGTCCCCGCAGGGCGAACCCGTGGTGGTGCAGGCGGGCGCGTCCAGCGACGGCCGCGGGCTGGCCGCCAGGGTCGGCGAGGTGATCTTCACGGCGGCGCAGACCGAGGAGGAGGCCGGTGAGTACTACCGCGACGTGAAATCGCGCGCGGTGGCGCTGGGCCGCCGCGCGGAGGACGTGCTGATCCTGCCGGGTCTGTCGACGGTGCTCGGCTCGACCGAGCGGGAGGCCGCGCAGCGACGGGAGCTGCTCGACGAACTGGTACCGCCGGACTACGCGCTGAACCGGCTGGCCGCCCAGCTCGGCGTGGACCGCGAGGCGCTACGGCTGGACGCGCCGCTGCCGTGGCATCTGCTGCCCGAACCGGACCGGGCCGGCGGCTCGCAGACCTTCTACAAGATCGCGCTCGGGCTGGCTCGCCGGGACAACCTCACCGTGCGCCAATTGCTGCGCGAGCTCGGCGGCGGCGCGGGCCACCGCATCGTCACCGGCACACCGGAACAGATCGCCGACGCGATTGTCGACTGGGTGGACAAAGGCATCGCCGACGGCTTCAACCTGATGCCCGACGTGCTGCCGGACGGATTCGACGATTTCGTCGACGGCGTGGTGCCCATTCTGCGGCGGCGCGGCGTGCTGCGCACCGAGTACGAGACCACCACACTGCGTGGGCATCTCGGGTTGCCCGTCCCCGGACACACCCGCCCCCACGCGGAAGGAGCCGCCTGATGACCCGCACCCTGCACTTCTTCGTCAACGTCGGCAGCTCCGGTTACCACCCCGCGGCTTGGCGCGAGCCCGGCCTGCCCGCCGACGCGTTCATCCGGCTCGAGCACTATCAGCACGTGGCCGCCGTCGCCGAGCGCGGCGCGCTGGACGGACTGCTGTTCCCGGACATTCCCGTGCAGCAGCCGGGCATCGCCCGCGCCCCCGCCGCGACGCTCGACCCGATCCTGGTGACCTCGGCGCTGGCCGTGTCGACCGAACGGATCGGGCTGATCCCGACGGCGACCACATCGCTGAACCTGCCCTACAACCTCGCCAGGCGCATCCTCTCGCTCGACCACGCCAGCGGCGGACGGGCGGGCTGGAACGTCGTCACCACGTTCGAACCGAACGCCGCCCGCAATTTCGGCATCGAGTCCCTGCCCGAGCGCGACGAGCGTTACCGGCGGGCCGCGGAATTCGTGGAGTTGACCCAGAAGCTCTGGGACAGCTGGGAAGCCGACGCCGTCATCGGGGATCAGGCGGGTGGCCGCTTCGCCGACCCGGACAAGGTGCACGCGGTGGACCACCGCGGCGAGTTCTACGCCGTCGCCGGTCCGCTGAACGTCACCAGGTCGCCGCAAGGACGTCCGGTGCTGGTGCAGGCCGGCGCGTCGCCGCAGGGCAAGGCGTTCGCGGCCGCGCACGCCGAGGCGATCTACACGACCCAGTTGAGCGCGACCGCGGCCAGGGAATTCGTCACCGGGGTACGGAGCGCTGCCGCTGCCGCGGGCCGGGACCCGCGGGCCATCCGGATTCTCCCGGGACTGGTGCCGGTGCTCGGCGCGACCGAAGCGCAGGCACGCGAACGCTTCGACGCGCTGCAAGAGCGGTTGCCCGCGGACAGCGCGCCGGTACGCGCACTGGCCCGCTGGCTCGGCTACCCCGACGAAGAGCTGGATCTGGACGCGCCGCTGCCCGCGCGGCTGACCGCGCTGCCCGATGGCCGCATCGGCCCGCAGGGCTTCTTCGAATCGCTGACCCGCTACGCCACCGAGACCGGTCACACGGTGCGCAGGTTGCTGACCGAGTTCCTCGGCGGGCACCGGGTGGTCGCGGGCACCCCCGTCGCGGTGGCCGACCACATCGAGCGGTGGTTCCGCGAGACCGGCGTCGACGGTTTCACCATCATCCCGGCCGTGCTGCCGAGCTATCTGGAGGAGTTCGTCGATCAGGTGATCCCGGAACTGCGCGCCCGTGGCCTGTTCCGGGAGGGCTACGAGCACACCACCTTGCGCGGTCATCTCGGCCTCGCCGAACCGGCGAATTCCTTCGGCCGTACGCACTACGAGAAAGTGACCACCCCACGATGACACTCCGCTATCTCGGCCGCACCGGTGTGCTGGTCAGCCCGCTCACCCTGGGCGCCATGAATTTCGGCGCGTGGGCCAACCGCGACCACGACGACGCCGCGCGCATCATCCACCGCGCGCTCGACGCGGGCATCAACGTCGTCGACACCGCCGACGTCTACTCCCAGGGCGAAAACGAGGAGATCGTCGGCAAGGCCCTCGCGGGCCGCCGCGACGAAGTCGTGCTCGCCAGTAAATTCCACGGGCAGATCGGCGCCGACCCGAACTCGCGCGGCAACTCCCGCCGCTGGATCATCCGCGCCGTCGAGGACAGCCTGCGCCGGTTGAACACCGACCATCTCGACCTCTACCAGGTGCACCGCCCCGACCCGGACGTGCCGCTGGAGGAGACGCTGCGCGCCCTGCACGACTTGGTCGCCGCGGGCAAGATCCGCTACTACGGCACCACCACCTTCGAACCGCACCAACTGGTGGAGGTGCAGTGGGTGGCCGAGGACCGCAATCTGACCCGCCCGGTCAGCGAACAGCCGCCGTATTCGATCCTGGCGCGCGCGGCGGAGCGGGCCACGCTGCCGATCGCTCAGAAGTACGGGCTCGGGGTGCTCACCTGGAGCCCGCTGGCCGGTGGCTGGCTGTCGGGGCGATACCGGCCTGGGACGGACGCGCAGCCGTCGAGCAGGCTCACCAGGCAACCGCATCGGCACGATCCCGCGCTGGCGGCCAACCAGCGCAAGCGCGCAGCCGCCGAGGAACTGGCGAAGCTGGCCGACGACGCGGGACTCTCACTGGTGCACGTGGCGCTGGCGTTCGTCCTCCAGCATCCCGCGGTGAGCAGCGTCATCATCGGGCCGCGCACCCTCGAGCAGTTGGAGGGACAGCTCGGCGCGGTGGACGTCCGGCTCGACGCCGCGGTGCTCGACCGCATCGACGAGATCGTCGCACCCGGCCTGACCATCAGCCCCGCCGACGAAGGCTATCTGCCGCCTTCGCTCACCGACTCCGCCACCCGCCGCATCGTCCGAGGAGCCCACTCATGAGCCTGTCCGATCTGCGTGTCCTCGGCCGCACCGGGGTGCGGGTCAGCCCGTTGGCCCTCGGCGCCATGAACTTCGGCGCCCGCGGCCGCACCACGCACGAGGAGGCGATCGCGGTGATCCACCGCGCGCTGGACGCGGGCATCAACATCGTCGACACCGCCGACACCTACTCGCGCGGCGAATCGGAGACCATCGTCGGCAAAGCGCTGCGCGGCCGGCGCGACGAGGTGATCCTGGCCAGTAAGTTCCACAACGCCGTCGACGACGACCTCACCCACCGCGGCAACTCGCGGCGCTGGATCGCCCGCGCCGTCGAGGACTCGCTGCGCAGACTCGGCACCGATCATCTCGACCTCTATCAGGTGCACCGGCCCGAATCGGTCACCGCGATCGAGGAAACCGTCGCAGCGCTGGATGATCTGGTCCGCGCCGGCAAGATCCGCTACTACGGCACCTCCGTGTTCTCGCCCGGCGAGTTGATCGAGACCCAGTGGGCGGCCGATCGGCGCAAGCTGAATCGGCCTGCCACCGAGCAGGTTCCGTATTCGCTGCTGGTGCGCGGCATCGAACGCGAGACGCTGCCGATCGCGCGTCGGTACCGGCTCGGCGTGCTCACCTACGGTCCGCTGGCGGCGGGCTGGCTGTCCGGCAAGTACCGCGCGGGCGCGGCGCAACCCGAGTCCTACCGCGCCGACCTGATCCCGGGTCGTTTCGACATCGCCGCCCCGGCCAACGCCGCCAAGCTCGCCGCGGCCGAAGCGCTGGCGGTGCTGGCCGAGGAATCCGGGCTCACCCTGGTGCAACTCGCGGTGGGCTTCGTCCTGTCGCACCCGGATGTCAGCGCCGCGATCATCGGCCCGCGCACCGCCGAGCACCTCGACGCCTACCTCGGCGCGGCCGCGGTGACGCTGAGCGCGGACGTGCTCGATCGCATCGATGAGATCGTCGCTCCCGGAATTGTTTTCAGCGATCGCGACACCGGAGTGATCCCGCCCGCGCTGGCCGACCCGGCGTTGCGGCGCAGCGTCGCCTGAGCGCCCCGCGCCGAATCCGTCCTTCGCCGGTGGCGCACCGGCCCCTACTCCAGGAGTTCCGATGACCAGCATCGATACCGCCGCGGCCACCATCGCGCGCCCCGGTTCCCCCGAGATCGCTGCCTTCGTCGCCGAGGTGGCCGCGGACGCGGCGCGCCGACGCGCCGAGGGCGGCGACGAGCCACCGCACGCGGCGATCGCGGCGGCCAAACGGCTGCGTCTCGGCGCGGTCCGGGTACCCGCCGATCTGGGCGGCGGGGGCTGGCGGATCTCGGAGCTGTTCGATCTGCTGATCGACCTGGCCGAGGCGGACCCCGACGTCCCGCACATCCTGCGCATCCACTTCGGCTTCGTGGAGGAATTGTTCCGGTTGCCCCGCACCGGCAAGAAGGCGGCCTGGATCCCGGAAGTGCTGGCGGGCAAGCTCTTCGGCGGAGCGCTAACCGAATTGAGCAATCGTTCCGCGGGCAGCTGGACCTACGACAGCACTTTGACGCCAGCACCCGGCGGGGGCTACCTGCTCAACGGGCGCAAGTTCTACAGCACGGGCGCGTTGTATTCCGACTACGTGCGCATCAGCGCCGAGGTGCCCGGACAAGGCCTGCTCACCGCCGTGGTCCCCGCCGACCGGGCCGGCGTCGCCCATCTCGACGACTGGGACGGCATCGGCCAGCGGCACACCGGCAGCGGCACCACGGTGCTCACCGACGTGGCGGTGGCCGAGTCGGAGACGCTGCCGTGGCGCGGTTCGGATTCCGGCGTGCCGCCGCGTCAGGCGTTCCCGCAGTTGTACCTGCACGCCATAGCCGCGGGCATCCTGCGGTCCGCGGCCGCCGACGCCGCCGAGCTGGTGCGCACCCGCAGGCGGAACTTCGTGTTCGCCAATACCGAAGAGCCCCGCCACGATCCGCAACTGCTCGAGATCATCGGCACGATCTCCGCCACGGCCTTCGCCGCCGAATCGCTGGTGCGCGCCGCCGCGCTGGCGCAGGATCGCGCCTTCGACGTCGCCCGCGCCACCGGGATCGACGCGGACCTCGAACACGACGCGGCGGTGCTGGCCGCCAAAGCCAAGGTCGCCATCGAGGAGCCCGCACTGCGGGCGGCGGGGCGCATCTTCGATGTCGGCGGCGCCTCGGCCACCCGCGCCTCCGCACAGTACGACCGGCACTGGCGCAACCTGCGCACCCTGTTCTCCCACAACCCCGCGGTGTACAAGGCCCGCGCGCTGGGCGACCTCCTGGTCAACGACACCCCGCTGCCCGAAGCGGGTCACTTCTGAGGCCGGAGTCATCGCTCGGAAACATCAATACGGCATGCAACGCCGAAGCTGCGCGCGACGGCTGGGTGCACACGGGTGACATCGGCAGGCTCGACGAGCACGGCTTCCGCTGCGTCGTCGACCGTAAGACGAACTGATCGTCAGCGGTGGCTCACTGTGTTCCCCCGTCAGGTGGAGGACGTGCCCGGCGACAGCGACGCGAGCAGCCTCGCGCGGTCCGCGGTTTCGGGTTCACCGTGACGGCAGCGCGCTGAGCACCATGCGGGTCAGGGTGGCGAAGGATGTCTCGATGTCGTCGGCGAGCTGGAAGCCTCCTTGGGACTCCAGGGTGGCGAAGCCATGTCCGGCGGCGCGGATGCAGCGGGTGAGGTGCACTGCGTCTGCGCCGGTGACGCCGCAACCGGTCAGGACAGCGAAGATGGTGTCCATCAGGCGGTGGCTGGCGGTGTCCCAGCCTGGTGTCGCGCGCGGGTTCTGGGGCAGCATCGCGTACCGGTGGGGGTGTTCGACGGCGTAGTTGCGGTAGGCGCGCAACAGAGCGCCCACCGCTTCGGGGCCGCCGAGCCCGACTACCGATCGGGTCACCCGTTCGGTGAGTTCGTCGAGGACGCGCACGCCGACGAGGTCCACCAGTTCGTCCAGGTTCTTGACGTGCTTGTACAGCGACGGGGTGGCCACGTCGGCGCGGGTGGCCACCGCGGCGAGGGTCAGGGCGCGGGGCCCGCCCTCGTCGACGACGGCGACGGCGACGTCCACCACCGCGGTGGGGGAGAGTCCTGCGCGTGGCATCACGGCTCCTTCGCGGCGGAGGTCGAGGCGACGGGGAGGTGTCCCACGTGGGGCATCACAGCTCCTTCAGGAACGTCGCGAGGGTGTGCGCGACGAATTCCGGGTTGTCGGCGTGCGGGTAGTGCCCCGATCCGTCCACCATCGCGACCCGGGACGGTCCGGAGACCTCGTTCGCGATCCGCTGCGCCTCGGCGGCTGGGTCGGCGAAATCGCCGTCCTTGGTTCCCATGACGATCAAGGTCGGGGCGGTGATGTCCGACAGGTCCAGGGCCGGGTCGGCGGGCAGCGAATCGGTGAGGGCGCTCAAGGCTGCGAGGTGTCCCTTGCGGCGCAGCATCGCCTTGTTCGCGGCCAGATATTCGGCGAAGTCGGCGGGCTTGGTGCCCGGGTACAGCGTCTTCAGGAACATTGTCCACAGCGAAGCATTGCCGGTGACGAGTCTGGCGGCCAGCCCCATGACGAAGCCGGGCTTCTCGTGCCGCACCGCGGCACCCACGAGCACCAGCCCGCGCACCAACTCGGGTTCGCGGACGGCGACCTGCCCGGCGGACTTCGCTGCGAACGAGTGGCCGACGATCACGGCCGGCCCGCCGAGATGACCGATCACGGCGGCGATGTCGTGTCCGACGGCGGTGGGATCGTACTGCGGCCAGTCGGCGCTGGAGTCGCCGTGACCCCGGATATCCATGACAGCCACCCGGTTTCCGGCTTCGGCCAGCGTCGGGGCCACGAACCGGAAATCGGCGCGGTTGACGCCGACGCCGGGGACACACACCACCAGAGGCCCATCGGAGGGGCCGATGAGCTCGTAGGCGATGGTGCCGTCGGAAAGCGAGAGGTACTGAGTGGTCATGCCGATGCACCACCTCGTCCCGGCGACCGCCGCGACACCAACCACGACAGCACATTCCGTCGGCAGATCACCGACACAAGTGGCGCGACTTTTCCTGGTCGTCCGCAATCCCGATGCCGGGATCCGCGTCGGCACGCACGAGCCGCTTGTCATGGCCGTCCTCAGTTACCACCCGGGCCGTCCGAGCGCTCCTGGTGCAGCTGCGCCATGTCGCGGCGCTGCTGCGCGGAGTGCACGACGACATCGACGCCGAGGATCCCTCGACGGCCTATCTGCTACAAGACATCATTTGCCGCGTCGAGAAACACGCGTGGACGCTACGCGCGCAGATGCTTCCGGCATAGACCACGCCGCAGTCGGGCTCCCCGATCAGACCGGGTGCCCACATTCACGGTACGGACAGCTGCCATCGGTGCGGTCTCGCGTTCGGACCGCACTCTCCGGCGCCGGGTGTTCCGCACGACAGACGTTCGCGCCGCAGCACTTCCGATGGTTCGTGTGAAACGCCTACGCGAACGACTGAGCCGGTCGGACCCCCGCGAGATACTGCGGGAGGAAAGCCGTTGGTTCCACGGCACCGAACCCACCTGGACGCGCGTCGAAGCGCGCGGTGTCGCCTCCGTCGGCCGAATCCGGGTCACCCGCACGTGGACCGACGCACACCAGTAACGCCATCTCGACCTCGAGCCGGTCGTCTATCGGTCGACCCCGCCGCTCGATCGCTCGCGGTGGCTCGTACTTCACGGAATTGAAATGGCTCGGGCCATGTCACCACCCAGCAGCGCGGCACCGCTTTACCACCGCAGCGAGGCCCGGTTGACGATCGTCACCCGGATCACCGGGGGACAACCAGGCCAGGCGGCACTCGCTGCGCGGCGGGCTATCCACGTGCCAATGGGCAGCAGGTCGATCACGATTGAGCTCATCCATCCAACCGGCGAATATTGACACGGTTACGCTGCAGGTTGAAGCTGAAGACCGGTGTGAGCAGTAGTCTCGTACAGCGGGGAGGGCCGCTGTGCACCACGACGGACCATCGGCAGCGTAGAGGCGATGGTTACGTGTCGGGATATCTTTCCCCGCTCGGTTCATGCGATGCGAAGCCTTGAACGCAGGTTCGGCTCCCCACCGATCGTTCTGATCCACGGGCTTCGGATGACGCCCGCAACTGCAACCGCTGGGCGGAGCGCTACGCTCTCGCATCGGCGACGAGCCCCGCGGGCGCGTGGGCAGGGCCGACCAGCGACCTACCTACAAGGTGGTCGTCGCGGATGTCCCGAGTTCCATGGAACTGAGCGGCGGCTCCGGTCGGCGCCGGGCTTCGTTCAGGTGATGACGAGTTGCTGCCCAGCGCGGGCACGAGCCTCGCACAGACGCGATTTTCGGAGTGGCTGACCCGCCGGGTGCCCCAGTCGTGCGGGCGGCAGCGTGCCGCCCGCACCGAACACAGGCCGCTGTCGGTCCGGATCCGGCCTGAGACGTCCTGCACAGCGAAGGAGCACACCATGAGCTTTGTTCGATTCGCCCGAACCGTGCTCGTCACGATCGCCCTCGTCGCCGCCTCGGCCGCGACGCTGGCCGGCCCGGCCGCTGCCCGAGGATTGCCCACAGTCGTCTTGGTGCACGGCGCCTTCGCCGACACCACCAGTTGGGACCCGGTCGCCGCCGAGTTGCGCGGCCGCGGCTACACCGTCGCCGTCCCCGACAACCCCCTGCGCGGACCCGGCTACGACGCGGCCACCGTCGAGAAGACCCTCGCCGGGATCTCCGGGCCCGTTGTGCTCGTGGGCCACTCCTACGGCGGCGCGGTCATCAGCAACATCCACAACCCGAACGTGCAGGCCCTTGTCTATGTCGCCGCGTTCGCGCCGGCAGAGGGGGAGCCCGTCCAGCTGGGACTGGATCCGATCCGATTCCCCGGTAGTCAGCTGCTCCCGCCCGTCTTGCAGGTCAAGCTCGTCGACGACGCGCACGCGATCGGCGGCAGGAACCTCGACGGCTACATTGCCTCGGACGCGTTCCACCGGGTGTTCGCGCCGGATGTCAGCGATGCGACGGCCGCGGCCATGCTGGCTCACCAGCACTCGATCGCGCTGTGGGCCAACCTGGAGCCGTCCGGGCCGACGTCCTGGTCGAACACTCCGAGTTGGTCGCTGATCCCCACTGGCGACAACATCATCCCGCCCGCTTCGCAGCGCTTCATGGCCGGCCGCATCGGGGCGCACACCACCGAGATCGCCGCCTCACACGCCGTGCTCGTATCCCAGCCCGTCGCCGTCGCCGACGTCATCGTCACCGCCGCGGGCAGCTGACCGGGGGCAGGTCGAACTACAGCCACCCGCATGAACGGAAAGGAATCGCGATGACCAGTTCCCCCGCCGACCTTATGCGACGCAATCTTCTGGACGTCTTCAACGAACCCGACCCGGCTCGCCGGGCCGCGGCCATCGCCGAGACCTATGCCGAGGACGTGATCTGGCACGAACCGGACCGAATTCTGCGCGGACGCAAGGACCTCGAGCGCCGGGCCGAGGAGTTGCGTGCCGAAAACCCGGACTGGACCTTCCGGCCCTTCGGTCCGGTGTCGGAACTCGACGACATCGGCCACCTCGGCTTCCAGTACGGCCCCGTCGACCGACCTCCGGTGATCAGCGGCATGGATATCGCTCGTACCGAGGACGGCGTCATCATCGAGCTCTACACCATCGTCACCGAGACTACGGCGGCGACGGTGCTGACGGCCAACCTGTACCGCGGCTGACCGTTCTCGAGCGCTGGTCCGACGGCACCATTCGGCTGTACTGGGCAAGCGAACTCATGTTCGTACCGCCAGATGATTCCGGGCAGGATCCCGGGCGCCCCGATAACGGTGGAGACGCCTGGGCACTGTTCGATCTGGCCACTACGCCGCCGTTCCGGCGATGGCGAGTTCGACACTCGCCCGCGAACTGGTGACGACGCTGACGGAGTTCGCGGACACTGTGGCGATTCGGCGCCGGCGGAGGCGACCCACGTGCCACGGGCCGGGAAGATCGGGTCAGCCGAGTTGGGGGACCACGCTGTGCACGCGGGTGATGAAAGTGGCGAAATCCGCCATGAACCGGGTGAGGAATCGCTTCGTCGAGTCGTCGAGGACATCGCCATCAGGGGTGAAGACGTCCGGGTGGAATTGGATGTAGGCCTCAGGGGAATTCATCTGCGGGGAATTGCAATAGCCGAGCACGCTGCGCAGACTGAGCTGAGCGAGCGCGGTGCCGAGTTTGCCCGGCGAGGCGCCGATGACGGCGGACGGCTTGAGCGCGAACGAGTTGTCGCCCCATGGGCGGCTGGCCCAGTCGATGGCGTTCTTCAGCGCTCCCGGGATCGAGCGGTTGTATTCCGGCGTCACGAACAGCACAGCGTCGACAGCGGCGATGGCCGCCTTGAGTGCGCGGCCCTCCGGCGGGTAGTCGACGTCGTAGTCGCGGTTGTACAGCGGCAGATCCTTGATCGGAATCTCGGTGAACGACAACTGGGTCGGCGCCAGCCGGATCAGAGCCTTGGACAGGATCCGGTTGGCGGATTCCCTGGAAAGACTGCCGACGATGTAGCCGACCGTGTAGGTACTCACGCGTTGCCTCCTGACCAGAGAGGTGCCCGGTGCTGTACGAAGCGCCGAGCGTCGTCGACGCGCGGCGGTTTCACGAGACTGCACGGACAACGTAGCACTTCACAGCGGTCGCGGCGCCCGAGAAACGGACGCCGCCGGTCGGCGGCGGTGTCGCGGTAGTGGATGGACCGTCTGTGGCTGAGCCGTTTGCTGAAGTGAGTGCGGTCCAGCTTCATCTAGTGCGGTCGTTGCTCATCGGATTGATCAATGGCCTCGGCCGATCTCGGCTTGAAAGTCATGGAACGCCCCCCTCTTCGAATACGAAAAGGGGTTTGCCCCCGTGTGCGGGTGTTTCGGCGAGCGAGACGGCTTCGGTGAAGTGTTCGAGCGGGAATGGCTGACCTGGGGGAATGTTCAGCACTTCGTCAGCGACGAGATCGCGAACCTCGGACAGCGCGCGCAGCGCATCCTGAGGTGAGGTAGTGCCGAGCCAGTGGTAGAGCCAGAAGCCACGGACCACTTTGGTTTCGTAGATGATCGAGCGTGCCAGCAGCGGGATCGTCAGCGCTGCCGGGTCGGCTTGGCGGTGGGTGGAGAGTGCGCCGTAGACCACGACCTCTCCGCCCGGAGCCAATGCCTGGGATACCCGGGCACCTACCTCGCCCGCGACACAGTCGATGGCCTTGCGCACCCCGGGCGGTCCTGCGATTTCGGTGACACGCTGCAATAGGTCCTCATCCGCGGTGCAGATGACCTCCTCCCCTCCGAGCGTCTTGATCTCCTCGACGGCATCGCGTCTCCGCACGACGTTGATCGTCCGAATACCCAAATGTCTGGCCAGTTGGATGACGAGCCGGCCGACAGTGGAGCCCGCGGCCGTCTGCAACATCCATTCACCCGGCCGTACGTCGAGTTCGTGAGTCACCAGTAACAGCGCGGTCAACGGATTGACCGCGAGCTGGCAGGCACTGGAATCGCTCAGATCATCGGGGACCGGCAGAAGCCTTCCTGTATCGGCGACGATGTATTCCTGCCACGTGCCGGTTACACCGACGGTCACCACGCGCTCGCCGATCCGCAGTCCCTCGGTATCCGGACCGAGCGCCTCGATTCGGCCCACGCATTCCATACCCACCACGGTGGGAAACTCGGGGGAGAAACCGTAGCGGCCACGCAGCATGTGCAGATCGCTGGCGTGGATCGGTGTCGCTTGCACGCGGATCAACGCCTGACCGGCTTCCGGCGTGGGAACGGGCCGTGATTCCAGCCGCAGGACGTCGGTTGGCTCGCCGATTTTTCCGGCTACGAGCGCGCGCATGGATTGTGGCATGAGCGAACTTTCGGCTCTCGGCGCCCGACCAACTCGGGCGTTCTGGACAGGAACACGCCGGTGTCGACGTCGGCGACTGGGCTCCGGACCTTTCTTTTCGATGGAGCAAGACCCATGCGCACGTTGCCGTCGGCGTCCGGTCAATGCAGGCCGATGATCACCCGCTCACACCGGCCGATTACCGGCCGTTTCGCCTCTACAGCCCCAGGTATGACGCCAGAAGTTACCCCACAGCAACTGTGCTGGACGGTCGACTCGCCGATCCGATGCCCAGCTACCGGGTGAGCGAGGTACTCGGCGATCTGGCCATCGACAACGACAACGAGAAGCGGCTGCGGGCGACATCGCGGATTTCCCTGCGCACCGGATCGAGCGGGGACGACCGATAGACGACGACCGCGCTAGAGGTCGAGATAGCGTTGCTGGTGTGGCGAGTGGTACGGGGCGCCGCGTTGCGCCGGGACCCGCCGCAGCTCTTGTCGTCGTGACAAACGTCCGGTGAGACTTCGTACTCTCGGGACGATGGCGCGATCTGCGCGCCGATCTACTGTTTCGGCGTCGATCTCGAGCGAACCGCACAGCAGCGCGGCGGACCCATCCAGGAGAAAGATTTGATTGTGTTCATTCCGACCGAAGAACCATCGTCACGATCGGATACTCCGGCCGCCAACGATGCCCACTCGGCGATGAACAGCGCCGAGAATTCTCTCTCGCCGAATACCGAGCACGCATCCGACGATATTCTCCCGCTCGGACCGCCCGCACTGGTTCTGGGCATCGTGCTGCTCGGCGTCGGGTTCGCCGCGCTGCTACCGGCTCGGAGTTGGTCACGCGACTACGGCTCGCTGGTCCTCCCCGCCTATGTTCTTTACATCAGTCTCGCCGGTTCGCTGAGCGTCTGGGGTCTCCGGCTGGCCCACCGGCAGCACGTCCGAGCGCTTCGCAGCGCGACCGACCAGCGGAACTCCGCGGCGAGTTCCGTCGCGCAACGCGCTCGCCCGAGCGCCGAAACCCATCCCACGTTCGTGCGGCAAACGCAGCGATCAGACGCCGGGATCGGTGGCCGCGCGCAGGACCGGTAAGGCCCCCATCGCTAGGGTCTGCGTGACGATGGGCGCGATGACAGGCACGAGCGCGCGCAGCGCAGTGGGCATGTTGCGCATCTGGAACGCTTGCACTATGACTGCTCGAATCCCGAGCGTGTCGTCATGACGACCATCGACTCGAACGTATGGGGCGGCCATTCCGGTCACACCTACACCTTCGAGCGCAGGCCCGGCGGGAAGACCGATGTGGATGTCGTCATCGTGCGCGAGGGCAAGAACCTCAAGGGACGGGTCCTCGAAGTCATGGTCGGGACTGTCGGCAAACGCGTCCTGCGCCAGGCCCTCGACAAGACGGTCAAGGCTATCGAGACCCGCGACAACGACGGGGAACGGCGAAACAGTCATGATGAGACTTGTTCGTCGATGTTTGGTTGTGGAGGATGCGTTGTCGCTGCGGCTGGTGCCGGACGCATTATGTGAGCTGGCCGAGCCGTTGTTGCCGAAGTTCACGCCGCGGCCGCAGGGTGGCGGTGCCGCGCCAGCGGACCACTGTCAGCCCGATGGGGAAGTGGGCGGAGTATCCGGCTGTGTTGGCGGTGGTGTTTCCGAGTCCTTCGAACGACCGCGCTGGCCCGTGTTGTAGCCGGTGCGCTGGTTGCGGTCAGTTCAGCGCGTGAGCGAACCAGCCGCCGGGTGCGAGATCCGGCCGCGGGGAGGACGGCGGGCTCCATGTAGAGGTGGGTTGTTCCGGCCACAGGACCTGTGCCCGTTCGGCGGCGCTGCGGAAGGGTTCTGCGTCGAGTTCTACGCGGTGCTCGCCGATTCCGGCGGCGGGCCAGGCGACGATTATCGACAAACGTCCAGGTGGCGGGACGGGTGTCAGGTAGTAGGTGTAGCTGCTGAAGTCGGGGCTGCCACCACCCCCACCCGACATCAATACCGCCGTGGTGCTGTTGTCATCCGCGGCGGAGTCGTCGATGTTTGTCGCGGTGCGGCCGTCGGCGAACTCGACGCCGAGCAGATACTGGTCGCTACCGCCTCCGTGAGGTCCTGCCATAGCCCCGATCGCCGACACAGAGCCGGGCTGGCGAACGTGCAACCGGAAAAACAATTCGATTCCCTGGGTGTAGGCGCGTGCACCGCTGAGCGCGATCGCGATGTCGTCGGTGCGCACGAGTGCAGCATCAATGCCCACGGTCACGGGAAGCTCGTTCGACGGTCTGGTACGCCTCCGAAAGCCGGACGCCTGTTGCCCAGTGGCGGAGAGCCTTTCGTCCAATGATGCCTCCTTCGTCTTATCGCCCGTTTCGGTGCAGGCGCGTATCAGGCAACGGTAGCGTTCCCTCCGACAGCCTTGGTGGCGCTGGCTCTACGCAATGGGGCTTTCTGACATAAGCGGAGGGGCCAGAACTGCCCGGCGTTCAGCCGCCGGAATGGTCGTGTGCGGAAACCAGCCGACTACACGTGGTGGTTGCACTGGTCCAGTACGGCCGCATGGTCTCCACCGGAAGAGTATCCTCATCGAGCCTCGGAATCCGCTCTGTGTCAGGTTCTGGCTCATCTCTCCGATCAGGTGTTTCGTGGTCGGGGTGGTTACCCGCAGCGGGCGCCGATCGGCAAGCACCAAAGCCCGTAGTACAGGGCCAGCTCGATGCTGCTTGTTCTGGTCTATGAACCGCATTCGGTCCTCCGAGTCCATCGGCAGGCTTGGGCACGCGACGACCGAGTGCCCTGGCGGACGCATCGCGGCCTTTGGCGATGAGGTGGACGAACCGGGCGAGATAGGTTTGAGGGCGCGGCCGCCCACTGCGCTCGTCGTGCGAGCCGGTCCGATCACCAGGCTCCGGCCGCGTACACGATGCCACCACGCCGATCGAGGTGTACCGGAGGCGCCTCCAGCAAGTTTGGCAGCAATGACCTTCAGAATCAATGCGTGTCTGCGGTATTCGGCTCAGCACGTCTAGCGTGTGCTGGTGAGTCGCAGCTGGTCGCAGCGAGTTTCTGGTGTGGATGCCTTTGGTACCGGGTGCCGAGACGAGGGGGCCGGCCGTTTACAGCGGCGCGGTGGTGCTATTCGGTGAAGGACACGACATAGTGCCTCGACAACGGCTTCGACAACACGATCAAGGAGGTTCACGTGGCCGAGAAGAGCTACCGCTCCGCCGATACCGGCGAATACGTGAGCGAGGAGACCGCAGCGGAGAACCCGAAGACCACCCTCGGTGAGGATGAGCCTCACGACGGGGACAACCGGCGCGACCGCTCAGCAATTACTGGACATTTCGTCAAGCCTGACACCAGCCGCCGTCACCCCGACACCACCGTGACCGAGAACGGATGACGCATCGAGTCGCGCCACCGTTTCGAGGCGGCGGCCAGTCCGGCATTCGATGGGAACTGCTCCGCGACAACGGCGGTTCGGTGTTTTTCGGTCACCCGGTGTTCGGGCGTGTTCAGCAGGGCGGCCGATAGGGACGGCCGTGTAGGTAGAGTCCCCAGTCGCCTTCCCAGAGCGGCCCGCTGACCTGCGCGCAGATGCGGGGGATGAGTTCGTCTGGCGTGGCGTCCCACGATATAGGTGGGTGATCGTCGTATTGGGCGTGCACCCGTCCGCGCTCGTCGAACCGAAGCGCGCGCAGGTGGACGGACAGCTCGGCGGGTAGGGACCAGGCGAACAGTTCCTGCGGTGCGGAGCGGTCGCGCAGGTCGAACAGTCGAACCGAACGATTGTCGCCCACTGCGAGCACGGTCGCGTCCGAGGACAGGCCAATGGCATACGTCGAGAGACCTGACGGGCTGCCGATGGATGCGGTCAGCCGCGCCTTGTCCGGATGTGTCAGATCGAATACCCGTATTCGGCCGTCCTCGTCGCCGAATACAAGCACACGACCGTCGCGGCTGAGGGTCGTCGCGGAGACCCGGTTCTTCTTGTCCGGGTACGTGGCGACGATCCGGGGAGTTCGCGGGTCGGTGGCGTCTACGATCGACATGCTGCCGTCGCCACCGGCGATGAGAATCAAACCCCGTTCGACGGCCTCCACCCGGCTTATTCGGAACTCGCTGTCGAGCGTGCCCAAGGGCACCGGATGGGTTCTGTCACCGACATCAAAGATCTCGAGTCCGTCGGGTACGCCAATCGCCAGTTCGGTACCTGTTGGGTCGAACGACAGCGCTGCACTGAGCGCGGTCATACTGTTGCATATGTTCACGGTCCCGACTTGCACCGGGGCAGCCGGATCGCCTACATCCCAGAGGAACACGGAGGTGTCGTAGCCGCCGACGGCCAACGTGCGCCCATCAGGGCTGAACGCCAGTGCCACGCCGGTAGCAACAGGCAGGACGGCGGTCACCACTGGTCGGTCGACATCGACGAGATCCCGGAGCACCACCTCTTGGCTGCTGCCGGATGCCAGCAGCCGTCCGTCCGGACGCACCGCGATCGCGGCGGCCTGGTCCGTCAGATCGGTGAGCGCGGGGCCGTAAAGACGCCAGGTACGGACCCGCCCGCCGAAGGAAGCGGTCACGACATCGCGGCCGTCGGCGGTGCAAACGGCCCCTGACACCATGTTCACGCCGTCGTCCAGAACCTTCTCGATATGAATCCTCGCCAGGTCCGCGGTGTTCCACAATCTGGCGCTGTCGCGGCTCGCGGTGACCAAGTGGTGACCATCGCGACCGAAGACCGCAGTGCATACAGGACTCTCGTGCTTCTTCACTATCGCAGGGGCGGCAGGACCCGCGAAATTCCATACCGCCACCCGGCCGTCGTTACCGCCAGCCACCAGGGACCGTCCATCCGGTCCGAAATCCGCGACGCACACTCCTTCCGGACGGCCTGACAGAACCGCGCCCGGCGCCGGGGAGAGGGGGTCGGCCACGTTCCACAGGCGGATCGCGCCGTCGGGAGCTTCGACGGCCAGCATGCGCCCATCCGGGCTGAAGGGGATCGACAGAACACCGGATACACCGTCGGTGATGCTGCCGGCCCGGCTCGGATGCGCGGGATCAGCGATCGACCATAGGTCAACCCGCCAGCCCTCGCGCCGGATCTGCCCGCCGACCGCCAATGTGCGGCCGTCTGGACTGAATCGAAGTGATACGACAGGCGGGCCGACGAACTGCGCGACAGCAATTGGGTCGGCCGGATTCGTAATGTCCCACAGACCAACGGTGCCGTCGAGACTGCCGGTGGCCAGCAGCCGGCCGTCCGGGCTGAAAGTCACCGAATAGGTGAATCGAAGGGCCAGCCTGCTCAACGCGTTGGACCTGTCCGCAGCGGTCAGATCCCACAGTGTGACGGTTTGTGACTCGCCTGCGGTAGCCAGCAGCATCCGGCCGGAATTGATCGCCGCCACGGAATCGGTGAAACCGAGGTAGGTCTCCCGTGGGGTGGCGACCGCGGCCAGCAGTCCGGACCACGCTTGGGAGGTCGGCGCGTACCGGTAGGCCAGAATGTTCAACTGCCTGGCGAGGTTCTGCTGCGTCGGTCGAACCCCCGCGGCATCCGCCGCGAGCCGACGCGAAAGCGCAATATCGCCCTGGTTTCTGGCTTCCAGCAGCTGCTGTCCCGCGAAGACCACAGCCACCACCGTCGCCACGGTCGAAAAAACGACGATGACGAGGGCCGCTCGGCGCAGCCTCAACCCTCTGCGATCCGCACTGTCGAGGTCGTCCGGGCTCCTGTCGTGCACGGGTGCGGCCAGTTTGCATATCGCGGACCGAAATGGACTGTTGCGCGACGTGAGCCGACGGGAATCGAGGTCGCGCAGGTCGACCCACAGCGGCTCACCGCGGAACCATCCGTCGAGCTGCGGTGGTAGCGCCGTGGTGCGCGATCGATCGAAGTCGCCGAGCCGCTCGTCCCAGTGGATCTCACCGGCGGCTACGACTATCAGGAATTTCTCCGGCGTGCCGATCTGCTTCCAGAACTCCACCTCCCGCCGCACCCCCTTGGACGCGGCGGCCTGCGGGGAGGCCAGCAGAATGAAGAACTCGGACTCTCTACCCGGGCGTGACACTGCGGGGCGGCGCGGAGGTCACCGCTGTTAGGGAGAGAATCGGCTGCGTCGAAGTGGATTTCGACGACAAGACCACCGGGAGGGCCGAGTCCGTTCGAGCGCGGTACGTCCGGGGTTGCGACGGGGCGAACAGTCTGGTGCGCGGTGCGATCGGCAGACGCATGCAGGATCTGCGATTCGACCAGCGGTGGCTGGTGGCCGACATTGCCACGACGGCCGACCTGGGTCATTGGGAGGGCGTACAACAGATCTGCGATCCGTCGCGAGCGGCCACCTTCATGCGCGTCGGAAGAACTCGATACCGGTGGGAATTCCGATTGCACCCGGCTGAGACCGCGACCGACTATCGGGATCTCCTCCAGCTTCGGCCGTTTCTCGCCCCGTGGCTCGACGAAGCAGCCTACGAGCGATCCGAACTGGTGCGGGTCGCGGAGTACACCTTTCGTGCTCAGCTCGCCGACCGGTGGCGCAGTGGGCGAGTGTTCCTGCTCGGGGACGCCGCCCATCTCACCCCGCCATTCATCGGGCAGGGGATGGGTGCGGGTTTGCGTGATGCCGCCAACCTCAGCTGGAGTTGGCCGGAGTGCTGCGCGGTGAGCTGTCCGAGGGGGTGCTCGATACCTACGAAGCCGAACGAAAACCACATGCACGGGCCATGATACGGCTGGCCAAGTTCACCGGCCTGACGATGACCGAAGGCGGAGAACTGGGTAACCGCCTGCGTAACCTCATCGCACCGCGACTGCGCGTCGTGCCCGGCCTCACCGGCATGGTCACCAGCGGAGAGTCCCCGCCCCTCCGCCGTTCCTCGCTGGTGGAGGCGCCGCGGATGCGTAGAGGTCTGACCGGCCGGCTCGTCCCGAACGACCGCTTGGCCGATGGGCGGCGCGTGGACGACGTCGTTATAGGGCGATACGCCATCATCACCACGGCCGAATTATCGCCAGGTGATCAGGCGATCGTGAAACAACGCGGCGGTGTCGTGCTGCGCCCCGAGCCGCATACGGATCTGTACCGCTGGATTCGCCGCGGCCACGTGAGCGCGCTCCTGGTCCGGCCGGACGGCATCGTGCAGAGCTGCCGGGGAAGCCTGCCTGCTCTGTGCGCGTCGCTCCCGCGGTTCGCGCCGAGTATTCCGCGGACACGTGCGAGCTGAACGTCGCGGCCAAGGTGACCGAGCAGCAGGTGACCGGCCAGATCGAGCAGGTGATGTCCGGACTGAAGGGGTTGTCACAGGTCGCCGCCATCGTGGATCCATACAACTGTGGTCTAGGGCTCGCCGAGCGTCGTCCGATCACGCTTTCGTCATCCTCGAAGTAGCCACCGGTTTCCACCGCCTCGCGCCGCACTCTGATCAGTGCCCGATGCCGCTCGTTGCGCCGAAACCTTGCTCGGTGTCTAGCGCATCGGCGGCGATATCGACCCGTTCGATTCGCGATCCAGCCGTGCGGTGATTTCGGGGTCGGTCGATGCTCTACCGCACGTCATCGGCGACATCAGGCGCCGATGACGAGTGAGCGTTCTCCAAACCGGCTGCGATGACGGCGATTTCGCCCGCCTGTCCCGGTGGCACGCCGAGTGCGACCAGGCAGGCGCGGGCAGCCGCCACGTCGGGGTCGGCCTCGGTCCAGCTTCCGTCGGTGCGCGCCTCGAGCAGTGCCAGAACCAGCCCGGCGAGCGCGCGGGACAGCGCTTGGGCGGGGAGGTGATCGGAGTACACGCCGAGCTGCTGGCCGTGGCGCAGCATGGCCGCGCCGTGCTCGTGCACAGGCGCCAGCCGCGCCTCGATCCGCGCGCCCAGGTTCGTCTCGGTCAGCTTGAACAGCAGGCGGTATTTGTCGCCGACCCGCCAGAGGGCGATCGTGCACCGGGCCGAGGTCACCGTCACCGGCTCGTCCGGGTCGAGCGAGCGCAGCGTGTGTGCGATGTCCTCTGACGCCAGGTCGAGGAGGCCGTCGATCAGTGCCTCCCTGGTCGGGAAGTGGCCGTAGAGAGTTCTGCGAACGACGCCTGCGGCCGAGGCGATCTCCTCCATGCTCGCCGCGGGATTGCGGGCCAGTTCGGCTGCCGCGATATCGAGGATCCGCTTCCGATTGGCCCGCGCTCGTGTGCCCGGGGTCGTCGAGGAAGTCGTGCTCCTGGTCGCTGTCATGTGAGTCCCTTCACGTCGAAGCCTTCCACAGTTGCGCATCGTTGTGCAAATTCTATACATTGCACAGCAATGTGCAAATGCACAGTGGTGTGCAGATAGTGAGAGGAACGGATGTGTCTCTGCTAGTCACCTCACCGGTGGAACCGGGTGCCGTATACAGCCGCCGCTGGGCCGCGCTCGCCGTGTTGTGCCTGAGCGTGCTGATCGGCGTCATGACGAATACGTCGCTGATCGTGGCCGCTCCCGATATGACCCTCGACCTAGGTTTGTCCAGCCAGGACCTGCAGTGGGTCGTCGACGCCTACACCATCCCGTATGCCGCCTTGATGCTGCTCATGGGTGCGATCGGCGACAAGTACAGCCGCCGCGGCATGCTGATCCTGGGTCTGGCCGTCTTCGCGGCCGGCGCGGTGCTGGGCTCGACCGTCGACAGCGCCGACTGGGTGATCGCCGCGCGGGCGATCATGGGGACCGGGGCGGCGATGATCATGCCCGCGACGTTGTCTTTGCTCGTGGCGACCTTCCCGAAGCGGGAACGCGCCGTGGCCATCACGATCTGGACCGCTACCACCGGCCTCGCGATCGCGGTCGGTCCGTTGGTAGCGGGCTGGCTGCTCACCGACCACGGCTGGGCGTCGACCTTCCTGATCAACGTTCCCATCGCGGTCATATCGATAGTCGCGGCGCTGATAGTGGTCCCGCCGTCGCGGGCGCACACGACACAGCGATTGGACCTCATGGGCGGCGCACTGTCGGTCGTTGCGGTCGCGGCGCTGGTGTACATGATCATCGAAGGTCCGCGCAACGGCTGGCACACCTCCGCGGTGCTCGCCGGTGTGGTGGCCGCTTTCGCCGCGGCGGGGTTCATCGCCTGGGAACTGCGGCATCCCAACCCGATGCTCGATATCCGCAAATTCCGCGATCGTGCGTTCGCGGGTGCGAATCTCGCTGTGCTGCTGTTCTTCCTGGCCGCATTCGGCGCGATCTACTACGTCACGCAGCATCTGCAGTTCGTGCTCGGATACGACGCCCTCGCCACCGGCGTGCGGCTGCTGCCGCTGGCGGGCGCGGTCTTCGTCGGCTCGGCGATCACCGGCGTGCTGACGCCGCGCCTCGGGCTTCGGGCGATGGTGGTGGCGGGCATGCTGCTCGGCATCCTCGCCTTGGCGGCGTTGACCCAGGTCGACGCCGAGTCCGGCTACTCGGCGTTCGCCGGGCCACTGGTGCTGATGGGCCTGGCTATCGGACTGAGTGTCTCCCCCGCCACCGACACGATCATGGATGCCTTCCCGGAACGGCTGCTCGGCGTGGGTGGCGCGGTGAACGACACCTCGGTGGAACTGGGCGGCACGCTCGGCATCGCGATCCTCGGCTCACTTCTCGGCACCGCCTACGGCGACGAGATCGCACCGATCGTCACCGGCCGCATGCCCGCGGAAGCCGCCGGCGCGGTACAGGACTCCATCGGCGGCGCGCTCGTTGTGGCCCAGCGGCTCGACGAAGCCGGGATGCACCAACAGGCAGCCCAGTTGGTGTCCGCCGCCGATGCCGCCTTCGCCCACGCCGTGTCACACACCAGCCTGATCGCGGCGATCGTGCTGGCGGTCGGCACCCTCGCCGTCGCCGCACTGCTGCCCGGCGGGCGCAAGAAGGGGTCCGTCGCCGCTTCGAGTGCGGTCAAGGAAGAGATCACGGTCGGCTGACGCGGTCTGCGCTCCAACCGCACAGCGTGGGCACGCAGATGCGTGCCCACGCTTGCGCTGTCGGTGGAGAGGGCGTCTCTGTAATCGGTTCTCACAGCTGTCGGGGATTGCATGTGTCGATCTCCGATCCGGCGACGTGGAACGACCTCAGGTCGGGTGTCGGTGACCAGGATGGTGGCGGTGAAGTGCGGCGATCAGCGTGTCCGGCGAACCCCAGCCCCGGTTGGTGCCGTCCAGCGCTTCGGCTCGGTCGGGTCGGGTGGTCCGACGCGTTGGATTGGCTGTCGTCGGGCACGAGCAGCGCATCGCGATGTGTCACAGATGAAGGTCGTCGGGTTGCCGACGTCGCCCGCGCCCCAGGAGTCACCGAGGCCACCCTGTACCGCTGGAAGCGGCAGGCCCTGGTCGACCGTGGTCGCGCACCCAGCGGATGAGCGTATCCGTGGGTGTGACCGGCGCGGTTTCCAGACGTTCGGCAAGGTCTGCGTGACGCTCGCACCCAGCCTCCGACGATGATCCATGCGCCCTGGCAGTGGTCACCCGTGGAGTGCCGTGGCGACGTCGGCGCGCATTCGCGATTCGATGTGGCGAATCAATTTGGCCAGGTCGGCGCAATACACCGAGGGATTACGGAAGCCGTCGCCCTCACGGTATCGCGTGACGTAGTGACCACCGCCGCACACGGTGTGTATCGAGCAGGCGCGGCAGGTGTCGCTGAGCGCGTCCGCGCCGATCTGGCGCGCCACGATCTCGGGTACCAGCATCGCCTGGTCGAGCGGATTGCGTTGGCCGGAAGGCAGTTTGGTCGCACCCGAGAAGGTCGCCTTCAAGTCGTCGATCTGCGCTACACTTCCGTCGGTTTCGATCACCGCTATGCGGGTGGGGCCGAGGCCCCATACCTCTGATTCCACGGTCCCGCCCAGTATCAGGTCCATGATGTTCTCGAACATTCGGATCCGCGTGTCCAATTGCGGCGCGCCATACCAGCGGTCGAAGATCGGGATCAGCCAGTCCGCATACGGAGTGGCTCCGGGATCTGCGGATAACCCAGGCGGCGGCGTCGTCCAATTGCCCAGTGGAATCTCGAAATTGACTTTCGGGGGCTGAAACGCGAGTAATCCTTCGTAGGCCTGCAAGGGGTCGTTTGCGAGGTCGATGACGCAGAGCAGACCGTTGAGCAGATGCCGCCGATCGCCGATCCTCAATTTCTCGAGGGCGGCAGCGACCCGGGAGTAGCTGCCCGCGCCGCGGCGGTCCCGGCGATGGCGGTCGTGACTGCGCTCATCGCCGTCGAGACTGACGGTGATGCCGATGTCCCAGTCGTCGCAGATCCTGAGGAACTCGTCGTCGAGCAGCACGCCGTTGGTCTGCAGAGTGAGGTTGACAGCGGTAATCGGCTCCAGCGCCGCCCGCGTCTGCGATGCGAAATACTCGAGATCGGCATGACCCGCCATGAGCGGTTCGCCGCCGAAGAAGACGAGACTCACCGCGGGTGGGCCGAACCTGCGAACGTGATCGGCGATTGTTCGCAGCGCGTCGTCGAAAACCTCCCGGCGCATAGCCTTCGGCTGCTCCCGCCAACTCTGGTCGGCCATTTCGTAGATGTAGCAGTAATCGCACGCCAGATTGCATCGACTGTGAATCTTGAGGAGAAACTCCGTAAACGGAAGCGGCTCGAATCCGTTGCGCTGCAATTCGGCCACGTCGAGTCCCGTCTCGGGCCATGACTTCCGCACTGTGGGCAGCCCCAGTGCCACCGATGTCGGTTCCATTGTGTGCTCTCGATTCCTGGTTTCAGATATCGGTGCGTGGGCGGTCGGACAACCACCGCACCAGCTCGACGACGTCGGTCTCGGTGCCGTCGGACAGCAGCCGCTGGTACAGGCGCGCCGCCACCTCGGCCCGATCGTTGAGAACGCCGAAGTCGGCGTCGGGAAACAGTTCCGGCAGGCTCGAGGCCAGACCAGCCCAGAGCTGCGGGAGCAGCGGGTCGACGCGCAGATCCAGGGCGTACAACTCGACGGCCTCGGCAGGCTCGCCGGCCAGGTAGGCGCGAGTGCCGCGGGGCAGTTCCGCGGGCGCGACGCTCGAAGCGGCGGCCGGGTCGTGCATCCTCAGCCGTACCGGAATATGCAGATCGCGGTGGCGATCCGGGATCGTCTCCTGATCCACGTACCGTATGGACGGCAGTTCCGCGGGAGGTTCCGCTCGCGCGACCCACAGCTCCGCCAGCTCGGCCAGCTCGGCGTCGTCGGATGTACGATTGCGCACCTGCCAAGAAGTGCGATGTGCCACCAGAATCTCGGCCACCGCGTCGCGAGCCTCCGCCGGCACGTCCTCGTCGGCCCACGGCCGGACGCCTGCGGTCAGCGCGCTCAGGAACTCCTCTCCACTCTCGGTCAGCAGGCCAGAACCGGATGCCTGCTCCATCGCGGTCGCCAGTTGTGTACGCCCGCGCTCGAATTCGATGTGCGCACGCATCGATCGGTGGCAATCGGCATGCCGGTGTACCCGCCAGAAGTCGGTGACCCCGAAGAAGGCGTAGATCCCGTGCAGCAGACCGAGGATCGGCCGTGGATCATCGCGCCACGGCGCGTAGAAGCGACACGTCGGGTCGGGATCCACGATCAGCACCTGATCGGCGAGCATGGCGAGTTTGCTGTGCTGGATTTCGTGAATCAGCGACACCGCCATTTCGCAGGAGTCCTTCGGGGCTGTGGTGTACACACAGCCGGTCCCGCTGAAGGCGGTGTGGCCGACGGTCGCCGCCACCGGTCGCGCGGTGAGCGGCGTCAGTAGCCGCAGGCAGGCACGCATCGGCGTCAGATAGCCGGGGAAGTCTCGTTGCAGGACGTGCCAGGCCTGCGCGAAATCCTCTCGCCAAGTGTGGAATTCGTCGGTCGTCAGCCGCGGTGCCGTACCCGAGGGCAGGTCGCGGAACGGGTCGAGATCATCGAGGACGACCTCCGGTTCGCCGTTTCCGCCGTGCAACCGCCGCAGCGGCAGCCACGCCGGGTCGGACTCGTCCGCAGGCGACGCCACCGAGATCGGGGCGCTGTCGTCAGCGACGATGCGTATCGCGCCATCCCCCCAGTTCAGCATGCAGTGGCCGTAGTCGCCCGCGGATCCAACCCGCGCCATCCCGATCCCGGGCAGCATGACTTCGCCGTTGCGTACGACAACCCGCATCGACCCGCTGGGCAGATTGGTGACCACGGCGGCCGCTGCCAACCAGCCGAGGTAGCCGCAGTCGGCCCACAACGGAGTTGGTTCCCGATCGTCCGAGGCGTTGCGCAAGCGCTGGAGCACGCGGCCGAGCCACACCCCGGTGTGCGGGTAGGCCAGCAGTGCCTCGACCGCGCCCGGATGTGACTCCTCCAGCTCGGTCAGGACCCGATAGGCATCGGAAAGGCCGGCGGCGTCGTCGATTTCCGGGTGGTGAGCGGTGACTTCGGTGATGAGCGCGCGTAGTAGTACGAGTCGTATGGTCAGCATGTCCGAAGTCATCCGGACGACGGCTGCCTCCGTGCCGTAACCGGTGAACAGCTCGGCCGCTGCATGGTCGATACCGATGGTCGGGGCGGACATGGTGCACTCCTGTCGTCAGTGATCTGCGGCGGCGGCGAGGTCGGTGCGGACCCGCGCTCCGATGTGGTGGATCAGCTTCGTCAGGTCCGCGCAATACACGGAGGGATTGCGGAAGCCGTTATCGGCGCGATACCGGTGCACGTAGTGCCCGCCGCCGCAGACGCTGTGGATCGAACATGCCCGGCAGGTTTCACTCAGGGCATCCGCGCCGATCTGACGAGCGACGATCGCGGGTTCCAGCAGTGCGAGGTCGAGCGGATTGCCCACGTTCGCGGTGCGCAACTTGGTGGCCCCAGCGAAGGCCGACTTCAACTCGTCGACCTGCTCCAGAGTGCCGTCGGTTTCGATCACGGCCAGCTGTATGGGGGCCAGCCCGAGTAATTCGGATGTCACGGAGCCGCCCAGCAGCAGGTCGATGATGTCGTCGAAGATCCTGACCCGGGTCTCCAGCTCCGGAGCCCGGAACCAGCGATCGAACACCGAAATGAGCCAGTCGGCGTAGGGGGTAGCGGTGTGGTCGGCGGTCCGCGCCGGTGGTGGCGTCGTCCAAGTGCCGTGCGGAAGCAGAAAATCGACCGCCGGGGGTCGACAGGCCAGCAGCGCTTCGTAGGTCCGCACCGGGTCGTTGGCCACATCGATGGTGCAGAGCAGGCCGGCGAACAGGTGCCGGTTCTCGTCCGCAGTCAGTTGCGTGATCCCGGCCGCGACGCGCGTGTAGCTCCCGGCGCCCCGCCGATCCCGGCGATGTCTGTCGTTACCGCTCTCGTCGCCGTCGAGGCTGACTCCTACGCGAACATTCCAGCGCGCGCAGATGCGCAAGAACTCCAGGTCGAGCAGCACGCCATTGGTCTGCACGCCCAGCCGCACCTCGGTGATCGGCTCCAGTGATTCGCGCGCCGACCGGGCGAAGTATTCGAGATCGCGATGTCCGACCAGCAGCGGTTCGCCACCGTGGAACACAAGATCCACCGCGGGCAGCTGGAAGCGGCGAGCATGATCGGCGATCATCTGAAGGGCCTCGTCGAAAACCCTGCGGCTCATGGTCTTCGGTTGATCGCGCCAGCTCTGATCGGCCATCTCGTAGACGTAGCAGTAGTCGCAGGCCAGGTTGCAACGGCTGTGGATCTTGACAACGAATTCCGTGAACGGCAGCGGCTCCCAGCCACGGCGGCGCAGCCCGTCGACATCCAATCCAATTGCGGGCCAGGACGGTTGCACCACGGGTACGCCCAACGGCACCGGGCCGGACTCCATATTCGCTCCCCTCGAGCTGCGGGAACGGCCACGGGCGCGCTGCTACCGAGTCGCCCGTGGCCGCGTGATCACTTGGTGGGGTTGATGAACGACTTGAATCCGCCGGGGGCCCTGTCCTGCGAACCCTTGGCGTAGCGCTCGAGGGCGGCTCGCATGGCCGGAGTGCAGTGGGTGGCCAGCTCTTCCGTGTTGAGTGCCGCGAGTTCATCGAGTCTTCCCATTTACGGGACCTCCTTTTCTGTATTCCCGTAACGGCGCAGCAAATGCCAGGCGTTGCAAGAATTGATCGGCTCGACAATGCCGACAAGTGAACGGGATATCTACCAATGGGTGACGATTGTCGTCCCGAGAGTGATCTTAATCGCGCGGAACGTACGATCGCTCACGCCTGTCCCCGTTGTTGGGAAGGACATCTCGCACTCGCGCAACAGCTATTCACGGCGATGGGCGAGTGCGAGGTCGTATGGAGCTCGGATTTGCAGGGGGCCGTTGGGTCAGCTCTTGATGTCGCTTTCAACTCGAACCCGCTTCGCTGCAAAGATGCGTGCAAGCGTGAACCGGCCCAGTTCGACAGAAAGTCACATACCGCCCATTACGGACAATTCGCCAACTGGCGGCAATTCCTGCCGAATGCCCGCGCAGCGGCACGGTGTGCAGGTTGATGGGTAGCCGTCAATTCTGTGGGGCGAAGTCCGCGAGTGCGCCCCCGATCATCTCGCGCAACCAAATCCGCCGGTTCCACCTCGAAGGTCGCGGTCTGCTCCATGGCGCTGCACAACTTTCGTGTCACCGTGGCCAAGGCGGCTCCGAAAGTCGCCGATAACACCGAAATAGCAACCGACGCGGCCGTCACAGTGACGTAACTCGCTGCCATGGCGGGCAAGGTCTGGCAACTCCGCGACCCTGGCCGTCACGGTCGCACTCGCCGCGATGTCCAGCGCCTTCGCCACGCCCGGTTCAGGTCCGCCATATGCGGGCGTCTATGCCGCGACCAATTGCTCGTGCGAATGTCCTAGCAGACTCCACTCATATCCTTGATCGCACCGGTCACCGTGCCGCAGCCGGATCCCTTCCCTTGGATCAGGGCACTCGCTGCCGTGCCGCGTTCGCCGATGCTCTCCGGATACTCCCGATTCCCAGCCATGGGAGTTGCGATCGCCAGGAATCCCATTGTCTTGCAATAGACTTCAGTCAACGGGGCCGATAGCCTATGGCCCAGCGAAGGTAATCTCCCAGGACGGTCGATTGTCCGACTGCGCGATCGGCAATTTCACTATCCGTACACGGGAGTGAAAGAAGGAGGTATCTCGTGGAGCATCTTGCCGAACCCGCCCGACAGGAGCGGCGCAGTTGATGGTAAGTAGTCCGGCGATATAGAAATCGACCACGGGTGGTCTGGTGCAATGCTACCCGTGGTCGTTCACGCAGGTGGACAGAGCAAGAGATTTGCCGTTGCCTGTATCGATAGGACATTTCCGGGAGCAACCCTTCTGGTCCGCGGCGGGATTGGATGCCACCCGGCTATCTTGGAAACCGGCGTGTGATTCTTCGGTGACCTCATCGATCTTCTGCTCGGCGGACATCCGACATCGGAATCCGCTGGACTCACGCCCATCTGATTTGCCGTGATCTCGTGTCGGTACGGACCCCGACTCTGCCATCGACACCTAGCGACGGGACACCCATATGCCAACGACAGTCACCGGGATCGACGATGTCACGGCCAGCTCGAGTCCCGGCTACGGAACCGAGCCTGCTATCGCGACGCTGACCGAAGGCGCGCTATTGATGCGGCTGATCCTGCTGCGAACTCTCATCGCCGAAACCACGTCGCGGCCGGAAATCGCCGACGCCGCAGGCCTTTCCCTTGCCTACCAGACGCTGGCCGAATTGCAACGATCCCATCCGGCCGAGGTCGCTACGCTGTTGTCGTACCCGCACGTCGGCCCGTGGCTCGCCCAGGTCCTGCAGCGCCTCCATGCCGAGCCCGACGACGCGCCGACCCCACTGTGGGCCGACTGTGGCTACCTGGGCTGGCTCGCCGCGGCAGGCGCCATCGCCTGTCTGCCCGAAGGTTCCATCAACCTCGTAGTGCGGAACGGCGTGGTGATGTTGCCCGGGATCGGCAGGGCCGAGCTCGGCCCTGCCGAGGACAACGGGCACTGCGAACTGCACTGGACACGGGACGGCGCGCTGCGCTTCACCCGGGGAGCCAGCACAGTTCTCGTCCCGTCCCAGCATGACGAGTCCGATCCCGCCTGGCTGCCGCTGCGGCGATTGCGGGGGGCGGATGCGGAACGGGAGGTGTTCCTGGACGACCTGGACCCGTTCCGATACTTGCTGGACGGTCAGCAGCCACCGCGGCTCACGACCGCCCAAGCCGGCACATGGCAACAGGATTTCGCGGCGGCCTGGGAACTACTGCGCCGAGACTTCGACCGGTACCTCGTGCCGATGCGCAGTTGCTTGCAGTCTTTGGCGCCGCTGAGTGCACAACCACTCGCGGCGAGCACGAGCCACACCGCATTCAACGGAGTCGGCTGCGTCTATACCACGGCCCCCGCGGACCCATGCCAGCTGGCGCTCACGCTGATCCATGAGGTCCAGCACACGAAGTTCACGCTGCTGACCGATCAGATCGTGCTGTTCGATCCCGACTCGGTGTGCCGCTTCTACGCGCCGTGGCGCGACGACCCGCGTCCGATCATGGGCCTGCTGCACGGGATCTACGCATTCTTCGGAGTCACCGACTTCTGGCGAATACATCGTCACGCCGACTGCCACCGATCGATGGAAGCGAATGTCGATTTCGAATTGTGGCGTCTACAGGTGGAAGGTGCCGTGGCGCAGGCATCGACCTCGAGTCTGCTCACGGAGGCGGGTTCGCAATTCCTGAACGCGCTCAGCGCTGAAATGCGCCCGTGGGGAGAGGAGGACGTGCCCACGGCGGTCAGGGTCGCCGCGTCCGAGATGGCGATAGCGCATCGGACGTTTTGGCAGGTGCGGAACCTGACACCGGACGTCGCCGGCATCGCCGAGCTGGCCGTGCGCTGGATCGCGCGGGCGCCACGGCCCGACGGCCTGCCGCCCGCGGATCAGGTGGACCAGAGCACCGTGCCGAACGATCATCGCCGCCTGCACCTTCCAGCGCAGCTGAAGCTGCTGGACCACGCCGCGGCCGAAGCTCTGTCGATCCCCGAGCAGCCGCGCGGCGACCGGGCCTATCTGGCGGGTGACATGGCTGCGGCGGTCGCGCTGTACACCGAGGAGCTGCGCGTCGACCCGCTCCGGCCACAGTTGTGGGCGGGCTTGGCGCTGGCGTTGCCGAAGCTCCACCCGGACGATGACTTCAGCGTTCTCGATGACAGGGCCGAGGTCGCCGCCCACCTGTGCCAGGTGCTGCTGGCGGATGCCGAAGGTGTCGAGATCGTCGATCTGGTGCGGTGGTTGTCGAGGTATCCGCGCACTCATGGGTAGATCGGGAATTCACGCCAACCGGAACTTCCTGCTGCTGTGGTCCGGAAACGCGACATCGCTGGTGGGCTTCCACGGCGTCCGAATCGCCTATCCGATGCTGGTTCTCGCGGTGACCGGCTCGCCCGCCGCGGCGGGATGGGTCGGTTTCGCGTTGAACCTGCCGAGTCTGATCTTCCAGATCCCGGCAGGCATCGTCGCGGACTATTCCAACCGGATCCGGACCCTGGTGATATGCCAGATCACCGGGTTGATCGCGGCCTGCCTGGCTGCCGGAGCGGTCGCTGCCGAGCTCTCGAGCCTCGCGCTGATAGTCGGTGTCACGGCGTTCATCGAGGGCAGTGTCTACGTCTTCGTCGGCCTCAGTGAGCTGGGCGCGATCCGCGACGTGGTGTCACATGCGCAGCGACCCGCCGCGTTCTCGTTCCTCGAGGCCGAGCAACCGATCGCCATCCTGGTCGGACGGGCCGCAGGTGCGGCGGTCTACGGCGTGGCCCGCTGGCTGCCGTTCATCGCCGACGCCGTGTCGTATCTCTACTGCCTCGTCGCACTGTTGCTGATCCGTCCGGACTCGACAGCACCGCGGAAAGCCGCCGAGCCCGAGCGTCATTCGGTCCGGCGTACGATCGCCGATGGCTTCCGTGTCGTTTGGACCGAACCTTTCCTGCGGACGTCGACGGCGATGATCGGACTGTCGAATATCGTCATTCAGCTCGTCTTGCTGCTGATACTGGTGGAACTGAAGAACGGCGGCGGTCCCGCGTGGACCGTCGGCGTGGTGCTCGGCGCCGCGGGCGTCGGCGGAGTAGTCGGCGCCGCCGCGGCAGCGCGGCTCACCACTCGCTTCCCTCCTCGGAGTGTCTATCGGGGCGCGCTGTGGGCATGGACGGCGCTGCTCGTTCCGATGGCGCTCAGCGCCGAACCGTTTGTGCTGGCCGCGTGTTGGTGTGGCATCGGCGGCGTGGGGGTCGTCAGCAACGTCGCGTTGACGATATCCCGGCTCGATGTGATCCCCGAACAGACGCTCGGTCGCGCGGTCGCGACGATGGCACTGTTCTGCGACGGCGCGGTCGCGCTCGGCGCGCTCGGGGCGGGCTATCTGTTGTCCACAGTTGGCGCCGTCGCCACGCGATGGTTGGCACTCACGGCCATGTTCACACTCGCCGCATACGCAAGTACTCGCACCACCCGCTCTCGCGATCTACCGCTTGCGCTGACATCACCCGATTCCTGAGGCGCGAGCCTGCTCGTCCCAGCGGGGCAACAGTGCCGCGCTCGGGCAGCGCGATCCATGATGAATTTCTGCTGTCTGCCCTCCATACCGGCAGCCCGCCACGGTGGCGGACACCGACTTCCGGGGTTGTGTCGCAGGCCTCGGCCTACGACACAGCACGGCCTCGGCGCTGCTCGTGTACTGGCCGTCGCATGTTCCGTCGGCGCCTTCCTGCTCTGCAACTACGGCCTACGCCGGATGGCCTCGAGCGTCGCGGTGAACATCCTCAACCTGGTGCCGGTGTTCGGTGGCTCGGTGCCGTGGTGATCAATGCGGAGACGGTCCGGCCGGCGCAAGTCTTCGGTGGGGTCATCATCATCGCCGGGGTGACACTCGGATCGGTCGAGCACCGCTCGCCCGCCGGGAAAGTCGCAGTTCCCCGAACCGACCCGGCCACCGAGTGCGTGCGAACGAGTTCGTCCTGCAGGGTTGCGGTCGAGTCGTCGTCGGATTCGGCCCCGTCAGTGATCGACGAGAGGATGCGCCTGAATCGGCAGGGCAGTGGGCTTCAAGATCACGATCGCGTTTGCTCGGTCGACTGTGCCCGAATGTCCGTGGCTCCCTGCCTCGTCGGACCTCGACGCCGAGCTACCGAGTGAACCGAGCGATGTCCTCGGCAACGCGCTCTGGTGCTTCGAAGGGGAACGCGTGACCGAGCCCGGGGTAGATCAGCAATTTCGAATTGTTGATGTAGCGATGTAGCACGATGGAGTTGGCGGCGGGTTCTTGCTCGTCGTTCTCCGCGCCCAAGATGAGGGTGGGCAGCTGCAGGGCCGGCAAGCTGCTGATGACGTTGGTGGTGGGGTTGATGAGCCAGTCGGTCATCGCGGCGCGTTGACGGTTGAGGCCGGTGAGGTTCGTCCCGATCCTGTTGAGGCGCAACCCTGTTCGTCGACGCCACGCTGACAGAGCGTCGGGGTGGCCGCTGAAATACAGTGGAATGACCTGGTCGGCAGGCGCAAGCGGGTCGAACGCGGGCAGGCCTCGGACCAGACTGGGCAGATCGGGCAGCACCTGCTGTGTTCCGCCGGGGCCGGTTCCCATCAGGACCAGGGCGCCGACGTCATCGGGATGGTCCACGGCCATGCGTTGCGCGACGAATCCGCCGAGGGAGAAGCCCACCACGGTGGGGCGGTCCACGTGGAGTGCCTGGATGAGGGCTGAAGCCTGATCGGAGAGCTGAGGGACAGTCGAGATGGCCGAAGAGCCGGCCGGGGTTCGTCCCACGCCGTCGGAGTCGAAGATGACGACGTGATTGGTCATGGCGAGGCGGTCGAGCAGTGCCGGATCCCAGTCGTCCATGCTGAGTCCGAGACATGGGGTCAGCAGCAAGGTTGGTCCATGTCCGAAGCTGCGGTAGGCGATCGGCAGCCCCGCGACGGTGACGACGTGCGTGGGTGCCGTCAGCGACGGCGACCGGTCGAAGTGATCGGCCGTTGTCGACTCGATGTCGGTATGGGCAGGCGGGCGGGCCGTAGGGGCGGCGTCAGCGGCGGTGGGCGCGACCAGCAGCATGCTGGTTGCCAGTGCGGCCACGACGGCCGAGGCGGGCGCCGAGCGTCGCGAGACGGGTCGCCCACGGTGGGGCATCGGCCCGCTGCCGGGTGTTGCCGGAGTTGGCTGCAGTGGATGGTGGGCGGACATGCGGGCTCCTTACGGTTGCGGGATGGACTGTGTGGATGTGCTGTGATGGGCGTAGGCGTGCTGTTCGGACATACGTCCACTGCCTCTTCGGGTCTGAATGGGCGTCCCCGCGTATAGGAGATGCCGGGGGCCCGAAAGGATTCACAGCTGTCATCTGCCAAGAGGCGAAGCGGCGACCACGAGATCGTCACCGATACACCGCGTCATCGGCGACAATCCGAGTCGGCCGGCGTACTCCGGTGCGACACCTGCGAGGCAAGGGCAATTTCGTCGCGCTGCTTCTCACATTCGATGCGCCACGTTCTGCGACATTCTGCCGGTTATGAGCAGCGCGGCGCGGCCGCGCCAGGACAGCGTCCCAGATTGCCTGGGCTGGGTGCGCGCCGTATTGAGAATTCCCTGATCCCACGGGTGAGTCTTTACGCCCGAGTTCGGAAAACGACGGCGCACCCCCTCGAACGCACTGAGATGCCGCCGGTCGATCGATTGACTCGGTGATCGGCTGTGGCGCAGGACATCCGCTCGAGTAACCGATTCCAGTGCGTCTCGAGCCGAGCTTTAGTTCCGGCTCGTGGACCGAGTCGCCTTCACGGCCGAGGTGGGGGATCGAGGTATGCGATCGTGGCTATCTGCACGAACGATCGGATCAGGGGGTTGGTGTCACCCTCGTTCCAGGCGACCACCACTCTGCTCGGTGCCATGTCGATCAGTGGGACCGTGCCCAGTCCCTCTGGCACACTGTGCCCGAGCGGGGTGATGCCGACGGTGCCGTTCCAGAGCACGGCCTGCACACATTCCTGAACGACCCGCACTACCGGACCTCCGCGTGTCCGGCCTCCGTTCCAATATGTCTGCCAGGTGGGATCGGTACCGTCGGGGAACTGGAACCAGCGGTGGCCGGCCAGGTCGGCCAGCGTCAGGTGGTCGCGGCGGGCCAGTGGATCGTCGGCGCGCAAGACGGCCCCGACCGGGTCGGCACGCAGTTCATGCACGGTCAGGGCGGTGTCGTCGAACGGGGCCCGGGTCACGGCGACGTCGACCAGGCCCGCCCGCAGTCCGCAGGTGGGGTCGGTGAGATCGGTGTCGCGGATGCGGATGTCGACCTCGGGATGCTTGTGGCGGTAGGCCGCGGCAAGCCTGGTGACACCGGGGTCGGTGCCGTCCCCCAGGATGCCGACGGTGAGATTCGCGGTTCCGGCCGCGGCGGCGACCCGCACGGTGGCGCGCTCGGCCTGATCGAGCAGGGCGCGCGCCTCGTCGAGCAGCACCGTCCCGACCCGAGTGAGGCCGACACCGGTGGGCGACCTGTCGAACAGGGCCGCACCGACTTCCGACTCCAGTTGCCGGATGGCGCGGCTCAGCGGCGGCTGGCTCATGTGCAGCCGGGCGGCGGCGCGACCGAAATGGCGCTCCTCGGCAACAGCTACGAAGTAGCGCAGCATACGCAGCTCCACGCTGGCACGATACCCGTCCGGTATCGGCATCGCAGAACAGGTCTTGGACGCGCACGACAACTCGGCGGTGCAATCGAAACATGTCAGACGACAAAAACGACTCCGGCACAACCGTTTCGGTGGTGGGCCCGGGCGAGGGAGAGCTGATCATCCTGGGCGCCACGCGAATGCGCGTCCTCGAGGACGGCAGCAACACCGCGCACCGCCTCGGACTCGCCGAATCCATCATTCCCCCACACACTCCCGGACCACCGCAGCACCGGCACGCCCAGCACGACGAAGGGTTCTACATCATCTCCGGCGCGCTGCGGTTCACCGTCGGCAACACCGACTACGACGTGACAGCGGGCACGCTGGTGATGGTCCCGCCCGGCGCCCCGCACACCTTCGCCAACATCACCGATCGACCAGCCGTCATGCTCAGCACCTTCACCCCCGACCTGTACGTGCAGTACTTCCGCGACCTCCAGGACATGGCCGCCGACAGCCGGGGACTGACACCGCAGGTGAACATCGAGGTGATGAGCCGCTACGCCACCGAGCCCGCCACCGACTTCGCCTGAACCCCGGGTGCGCCCGCGGCCCGGGGCGGCGCAGTCGGAGTGCCGGTGCCGCGGTTCTCCATGGCCGCGCGGCGGGTGTACTTCTGGCCCGGACGATGGGCGCGGCGCTGGTCCGCACGGCGGCAAGCCGGGATCCGGGGGGCCTGTGCTGGTGAGCAACCTGCTTCGGCTGATCAACCTACGGGCCGTGGCCATATCACGCTGATGCCGGGCTGGCACCGGCCCGATCGCCCGTCTCGGACCCCAGGATCGGTTGCGCGAGGTCATCGAGTGCATCGCGTATCCCGCGGGCGAACACCTCCACGTCCGGGCAGTTGTCCTGGTCCGCGGCGGCAGTGAAGTTGAGCTGGCCGGCGTACGACAGGGCGGCGACGACAAGTGGCAGGTTGCCCATGGGCGGCAGCACCGGAAACACCTCCAACAGCGGCGCGCCGGCGAGATACAGCCGCATCGGCGGACCCGGGACGTTGCTCACGACCAGGTTCACTGACCGCTGTCGCGGAAACAGCCGGTACCAGAGGCGCTGGCCGGCAACGAATCTGAAGATTCCGCTGCCCGCCTCGGGGCGAGGCTTGTCCCTCAGTGCGCTTGTCTCTGCGGCGATCGATGTGAGCCGGCACAACGAGTCCGGCTCACCGACCGGCAGCGGCACCATCATCCATCCGGGCGTGTTGCCTTGCGCTTCCCCGGGACGCGCTTCGTGGTGGGAGATCGTTACCATCGCGCGCTGGACGAGCCCGTGGACATCCTCGCCGCGGCTTGCCAGCAGTCGGCGCAGGCCACCGGCAACCGCGGTCAGCACGACGTCGTTGACGGTGGCGTGATGGTCATGGGCGACATGTTTGATGGCGTCGAGGCGGCCGCGGACGATGGCCAGTCGGCGCTCGGCGCCTACAGGGTGGTTGAGGCTGGTTCGTGGGGCGGGCTTTTCTGTAAGCACCTCCCGCCAGGCCGGCAACGCACGGCGCGCGAGACGCAGTGTTCTGCTCGGATGGACAAGACCCGACCACCCGAGCCGTAGTTGGTGTCGGCGGCCTCGCAGGTTGTCGCGGAGCAGTTCACCGGTGGACGGGGCGGGTGTCGGACTCCACGGCGGTGCAGACCCGACCGGCGCGTCGGCGGTCCGGTCGAGCAGCGCCCCGAAGGCGGCCATCGCGGCCGGGCCATCGGCGAGGACGTGATGCAGCTTCAAGAACGCGCCGACCCGTTGTTCCGGCAGGCCGGGTAGCAGCCACAGCTCCCACAGCGGCCGGTCGGGATCGAACGGTCGCCGGGCCAGTTGCTGGCATATCTGCAACAACTGGTCCTGGTCGCCGGGCGCGGGAAGCGCATGGACGTGGATGTGCTCAGCGAGGTCGAAGTAGGGCGCGTCGATCCACAGCGGCCAGCCAAGCCCGAGCCGCGGCCGGCGCAGCAGTTGCCTGAAGCGAGGCACCGAATGCATTCTCGGCTCGAGGTGTCGCCGGACTGCGTCGAGCCGGACGCTGCCGTCCACGTCGAGCAGGCTAGTGCCGTCGAGGATGGCGAGCCCGCCGATGTCGGTGGACCAGCCGTAGTCCTCCCAGAGCAGCAGGAACAGGTCCGAAGCGGTCACCCGTTGCAGCAGACGGGTCTCGGTCATGACTACACGCTCTTCGGAACGTGACTCCGGTAGACCACACGCATGACCTTGTGGCCGAGGTCGGCGGTCGGTTCGAACATCAGCGGGCACCCTCCGTCGATCACAGTGATGCCGTGCCCACGCCCATAGTCCGTGGCCGTGTCGCTGACGCTGCCCACGCCGTAAGACCGATGCATCCATACGTGTTTGATCCCAAGTTCGACGCACTCGCGCATCGCGCTGTCGGCCTTGTCGGGCGCGGTGGCGATGACGACGGCGTCGACCCCTCCGGGGATGCTCTTCAAGTCGTGATAGCTGCGCTCGCCCTCGACCTCGTCGGTATTGGGATTGACCGCGAACACCTCGTACCCGCGGTCGCGCAGACGCTTGTAAACGACGTTGGATCCGTGCTCCTTGGGTTTCCGCGATACACCCGTCACCGCGATTCGCTTGTTCGCGAGGAACGCAGAAGCCGCTTCCTTTATCGTCGGCATCATCCACCTCCAGTCACTGCCCGCAATACCTACGCCGGCGCGGTGATCCGGTCTTCGTCGAGCCGGGAGTCTTTCGTTCGACTTCGATCGAGTAATCCGCGGCGAGCGCTCCGATTGCGGCCACCGTGAGTACCCCTCTTTTCTTCACATCGTCGTCTTCGGGACTACCTCGCGGCAGGGCCGAAGGTCCATCGCTCACCGAGCCGAACCGCCTTACTGCCCACACCCGATTCGCGACCCGTTGAGTGGTCCGGACCCGAGGCGACCGTCGCCGCCATCGAGGCGCCCGCATGCCCTCCGTGCCCATCCTCTACTCCCAGCTGCGCCGCGGGCGTGCATTATCGGCACTGTTTCGCCGTCCCGGTCGGTCCGACCGCGGGTGCCGCCAGGGGCCGGCCTGTGCGTTCGTCATCCGCTCGACCGGCACCCGGTAGCGCACCCTACTTCGGTGCCTGGAAGCCGCCGATCTTCTGCTCGAGCAGTTCGGCCAGCCGCAGCGGGGTGCGGTCCTCGAACATCGGACCGATGAGCTGCACTCCCACCGGCAGGCCCTCGGGTGAGCGGCCCGCGGGTATGGCGGTGGCGGGCAGGCCGGGCATGGTGGCCATACCGGCCCAGACGAGCTGGTCGAAGTACGGGTACTCGACGCCGTCGATGTCGATGTGCCGGTCCTCCAGACCTCCGTCGTGGTCGTGCGGGAACGCGGGAGTAGGCGTGATGGGGCACACCACGGCATCGAACTCGGCGAACAGCTGCCGCCAGCCGTGGCGGTGGAGTTCGCGACGGTTGTTCGCCTCGACCCAGTCGCGGTGGCTGAGCACCATGCCGCGAAGCCGCGCCGCATCGAGGCTCCGGTCGTCCGCGCTCAGTGCGGCGGCTTGGGTCTGCAGCTGTCGGTACACGTCGAGGGGAAGACCCGCGGCGGCGTTCGACAGCATCAGTTGCATATAAAGCGTCGCCGCTTCGATCGGATCGGGCAGCAGCGGGCTGTGCCGTTCGACGCGGGCGCCCTCGTCGACGAGGGCCTCGGCGACCCGGTTCACGCCCGCCCGCACCGCCGATCCGGTCGGAATGAGCGGATGTTCCTCGATGATCAGGACACGGAAGTCGGCCAGCCGTTCGTGGCGCGCGGGCGGCAGTGCGACGTCGTAGGCGACGCCGTAGGTCAGCGGGTCCGGTCCGGCCATCACGTCGAGCAGGAGCGTGAGGTCGCGGGCGGTGCGCGCCATCGGACCGACAACAGCGAGGTCGAGATCGACCGGCAATGCCGGCGCCGGCGGCGCGACCATACCGCGGGACGCCACCAGTCCGAGTGTCGGCTTGTGCGCGTAGATGCCGCAGAAATGCGCGGGGGTGCGCAGCGAACCGGCGAGGTCGGAGCCGATGGACAGCGCGCCGAATCCGGACGCCAGGGCCGCCGCGGAACCGCCGGACGACCCACCCGACGTGCGGCTGTGGTTCCACGGGTTGTTGGTGGTTCCGTAGATCTCGTTGAAGCTTTGGATATCTCGCAGCGTCAACGGCACATTGGTCTTTCCGAGCAGCACCGCGCCTGCGGCCTTCAGCCGCGACACCTGTACCGCGTCCTCGGCAGGCACATAATCCTTGTACTGCGGCATGCCCCAGGTCGTGGGCAGTCCGGCGATGTCGTAGGACTCCTTGACCGTGACCGGAATACCGAGCAGCGGCCGATCCTCGCCGCGGGCGCGCGCCTGGTCGGCAGCGCGTGCGGCGGCCCGCGCATTATCGAAATCCGGTACGCAGATCGCGTTGATCGCCTTGTCGTCGCGCTCGATACGCGCGATCGCCTCGTCGGTCAGTTCCACCGATGTCACTTCACCGGCATGCAAGGCGGCCGCGAGTTCTTCCGCCGACTGAAAACTCCAATTCATGAATCCGACGGTATTGGCCTGCCGGACAGGACATAAAATGCCGCTTCGCGCAATGGAAAGTCGAGCGGACACCATGCACCGGTGAAGTCATGCGCTCGTTCTGCCATCGCCGGACATTCCACCCCAGGTCACAGCGTCGGCAGCGGGCCAACTCCATGAGCGCGGGGCATAAGAATGCCGCGCCGGGCAACGGGATATATGTCTCATATGCTCATCCGCGGTCAACGCGTTCGTAATCACTTCCGCCGACCTCTGGCTTAACGCACAAACCGACTGAGAGAAACCGCCGGAAAACACCGATACCGAGATTGGCCCGAGCGTCGCCGCGCCCAGGAAGAGCCCGGATCAGGCCCCTTCCGGTGATTCGGCCGTGCCGAGGCGGCGGATAAGGGCGCGGAGTTGAGTGCGATAGTACTCCTCGAATTCCGGTGAGCCGGGAGTCTTTCCGGTGGCTCGCAGGGCGGCCTCGGGGAGCATCAGGGGCGCCAAAACCATGCTCATGACGGCCATGCGGACGAACGCGGGATCCAGCTCCGGGGCTATCTGGCCGCGCTCCTTTGCTCGGCGGAGGTTGGCCAGATCGGTGTCGATGACCGTGGCGTCGTCGATGTAGTCGGATTCGGTGCCGCCCCCGGTCAACCCGCGCCAGATGACCAGGCGGGCCGGGCGTGGGTCCGCCAGCGCGGCGGTGAGGTAACGGGCGGCGGTCTCGTCGAGGGGGAGTGCCGGATCGGCACGCTCGGCCTCGGCCTCCGGCCAGTGCCGTTGAATCTCTTGATAGAGGTTTTCCTTGCCGCCGAAGTAGTAGGCGATGAGCTGTTTGTTCACCCCCGCGCGAGCGGCGATGTCCTGGACCCGCGCACCGTCGAAGCCCTTTGCGGAGAACTCATCCAGGGCCGCATCCAGCAGAGCCTGACGGGAGCGCTCGGCGTCGCGGCGGCGCTCGTCCGCGCTGGGGGCGCGGCGCGGACGGCGGGCCGGGCCTTCGGGCGTCGGATCCGTGCTGCGGGCCATGCGAACAGGTTACCGGTTCGGGTGACTGGTTCAACCAGTCGGATGCATTGTCATCCAATTGGTTGACAGAGTTTTCCGCGTGGATGACACTGCGAAGGTGACTGCTTCCAACGTTTCCGACGGCGTGACCACCGGGCTGAGCCCGCAGGCACGTCGGGCCGTGGTCGTCGTATTGGTCGGCGCGGTGCTCGCCTTTCTCGACGCCACGATCGTCAATGTCGCTCTGCACTCCCTGGCTACGGCCCTGGACGCGTCGCTGGACGCCATCCAGTGGGTCGTCACGGCTTATCTCCTGGTGCAGGTGGCGGTGCTGCCCGCCAGCGGCTGGGCTGCCCGCAAGATCGGGCCCAAGCGGCTCTATATGAGCACGCTCGGCCTGTTCACCGTCGCCTCGATCGCCTGCGGACTCGCGGACTCGGTGGGTACCCTGATCGTCGCCCGCGTCGCGCAGGGATTCGGTGCGGGGCTGATGATTCCCGTCGGGCAGTTGATCCTGATCGCCAGCGCTGGGCAGCGCGGCATGGCGCGAGCCATGGTGGCGGCGGGACTGCCGATGGTGCTCACACCCGTCATCGGGCCGACCATCGGCGGACTGTTGTTGCAATACGCGGGCTGGCAGTGGATCTTCCTGATCAACGTGCCATTCGGCGTGCTGGGCCTGGTGCTGGCGTGGCGACTGCTCCAGCCCGACGAGCCGAACGAAGCCGCGGGTCCGTTGGATGTCGTTGGACTGGCGTTGATTTCACTCGGAACAGTGGGCGTCACTTTCGGATCGGCTCGCGCCGGAGTCCGGAATGTGACCGATCCGCAGGTGCTGGTTCCGGTCCTGGCCGGCGTCGCCGTCATCGGCCTTTTCGTCGTGCACGCGACGCGATCCGCGCATCCTGTTCTCGATCTGCGGCTGTGGCGGGATCCGCTGTTCCGTGCTGGTGCGGTCACGACGCTGGTGCTGGGCGCGGTGACCTTCGGGGCGATGGTGCTGCTGCCTCTGTATTTTCAGGTGATCCGAGATCAGGATGCCGCGCACACCGGAATGCTGCTGGCCCCGCAAGGGCTGGGCGCGGCCGTAGCCATGGGGCTGTCGGCACCCATGGTCGAGCGGCTCGGCGGGCTCACCAGCGTGATCGGTGCGGTGATCGGTGTCGTCGCCACGGTGCCGTTTCTGTTCGTCACCGGCGACACGCCGTATTGGCTGCTGGCCGCCGCGATGATCGTGCGTGGGCTCGGCATCGGACTGGCCGCGACACCTGCCATGACGGTGGCGCTGCGCAACCTAGGCCCGGCTCAGATGGCGGACGCCACACCTCAGCTCAACATCATGCAGCGCATCGGCGGATCCATCGGCACGGCCGTGTTCGTGGTGGTCCTGCAGCAGGGGCTGAGAGACAGCGGGATCCAGCACTCGGAGCAGGCGGAGGCGTTCGCGACCACTTTCACCTGGGTGCTGGGAGCCGCACTGGTCGCCATTATTCCCGCGGCCGCGTTGGCCGCACGGGGCGGACGCGTCGACGCGGCCGATTACTCTCTCGGCAACTGAAGCAGACGCCGACGGGGCAGCGGTTTTCGTCCCTCAGGCGCGCGTTGCCCCCGATCGTAAGGGGGGTGTTCTTGCTCGGTGACGCGGCCCACCTCACCCCGCCGTTCATCGGTCAGGGGATGGGCGCGGGACTAACATCGACTGCCCGGTCTCGCCCGTGTGATATCCAGCGGCGAGATACCACCACTGCGCCGCTCGGCGCTGGAGGCCGCTCCACTGCTACGGCGCGGCAGGGCGTCTGTTGCCCAATGATCGCCTCGAGGGCGGGCGCCGCCTCGACGAGGTCACGGATAGACCTGCGCCACTGAGCATGACGATGCCACCGGAACTATGGATCAGGGACTAGCTGCGGCTGCGGCTGCGGGGGCAGGGGATGGGAGACGAGCTTCTGCGCCGAACGCTTGTTCATGCCGAACATGCGCAGCACATGGAAGGTCATCTCGTCGGTCAGCGCGCCCGCATCGGCCCCGGGTTGGGCGTCCAGGAGTTGCAGCAGGCCCAGCAGCGCGCCGCCTGCGGCCATGACGGCCATGTCCGGGTCCATCGGCTCGAACCGGCCCGCCTCCTGGGCGGCGATGATGTCGCGGCGGGCACGCGGGGCCAGGCCCTCGTCCCGAAGCAGCACCGGCATGCCGGAATTCAGCAGCACCCGCACTATCTCCGGCGCCTGCCGCTGGAGACGGCCGGTCATCCGGAAACTCACCGCGAATACCTCGGCCGGGTCGTCGTACAGCTTCACGATCTCGTCGCGCATCTCGCTGTAGACCTGCAACACCGAGCGGACGGCTTCGTCGAACAGCTCTTCCTTGGAGGTGAAGTGGTTGTAGAACGAGCCGAATCCCACGTCGGCGGCGTCGGTGATCTCTTGGATGCTCACCGCCGAACGTCCTTCCGCCAGGAACTTCCGTGCTGCGCCCAGCAGTGCGTTGCGGGTGCGTTCCCGGCGGCGGTCGATGCGATTGCGCACCACGGGGTCGGCGGACATGGATCCCTCTTCCATCGGCGAATGTCACCGTAATCGTATCTGATGGCTCCATCAGATACGATTACGGTGGTGACGGTCTCCCGGCGGTGGTCCATGCGCCGAACGCCAAGTGTCCTGGATGCGCTCGCCCGGCGTGGCTCGCTATGGATGCCCACGGTGCGCTCGATCCGCCGTTTCGCTCGGATCGACGACGACGGCCTGCTGAAACTCGCTTACCTCAGCGTCTTCAGTGCCGCCGCGTCGTACGGCTTCAGCTCGTCGATCCGCCCCGCCAGGACCTTGGACGCCCACTCCGGGTCCTGGAGCAGGGCGCGACCGACGGCGACCAAGTCGAATTCTTCGCGCTCCAGGCGATCGAGGAGGTTGTCGAGGCTGCCGAGTTCGGCGCCCTCGCCGGTGAAGGCACGGAGGAAGTCGCCGTCCAGGCCGACCGAGCCGACGGTGATGGTGGGCTTGCCGGTGAGCTTCTTGGTCCAGCCTGCCAGGTTCAGGTCCGAGCCGTCGAACTCCGGGAGCCAGTAGCGACGGGTGGAGGCGTGGAAGGCGTCTACGCCGGCTGCGGCGAGCGGAGCCAGGATCGCTTCCAGCTCCTGCGGCGTCTCGGCGAGCCGTGCATCGTAGGCCTCCTGCTTCCACTGCGAGTAACGGAAGATCACCGGGAAGCCGGGCGAGACGGCCGCACGAACAGCGGCCACGATCTCGGCGGCGAACGTTGTACGGGCCACGATGCCGCCGCCGTAGGCATCATCACGGCGGTTCGTTCGCGCCCACAGGAACTGGTCGAGGAGATAACCGTGAGCGCCGTGCAGTTCGACGCCGTCGAAGCCGATGCGCTCGGCGTCCGCCGCGGCCTCGGCGAAGGCGCCGATGACGTCGTCCAGGTCACCCTGGGTCATCGCCTTACCGAGACCCTCGGTGCCGTCGACGCGAATACCGGAGGGGCCGACGGCGGGCGCATCGGGGTAGGGCGCGTCCCCCTGGTTGCGGACCATGCCGATGTGCCACAGCTGCGGCACGATGGTGCCGCCTGCCGCGTGAACGTCCTCGGCGACCTTCGCCCATCCCGCCAACTGCTCTTCACCGTGGAAGCGCGGCACACGGTCACTCTGCCCAGCGGACTCGTGGCCGACGTAGGTGCCCTCGGTGACGATCAGGCCCACGCCTGCGGCGGCGCGGCGGGCGTAGTACGACCGCACATCGTCACCGGGAACGCCGCCGGGGGAGAACATGCGCGTCATCGGCGCCATCACGATGCGATTCGGGACGGTCAGGCCGTTCAGCGCGACGGGCCGGGAGAGGATCTCGGCTGTGCGCGAGGCGTCGGACGCGGTGACGATCACTGGGTACTCCTCGTTGGTACGACTTCGATGGTTGAGAACTTCAAGCAATGGCCACACACGGTAAGGGTAAATATTTGAGATAGTCAAGTTTCTCCGGATAGGCTGGTCGCCATGGCAGAAGCTCCCCGCGTCGACACGGCCCAGTTGATGGAGCTGCTCTCGGTGTCGCTCGGCGTCTACTACGGCGACTTCACCGTCGCGGCGGCGAGCGAGAACTTGACGGCGAGCCAGGGCAAGGCGCTGACCGTGCTGCGCCGAGGGCCCGTCGCGATGCGCGCCTTGGCCGAGACCTTGGCCTGCGACGCCTCCAACGTCACCGGGATCATCAACCGGCTGGAGAAGCGTGGCCTCGTGCGCCGAGAGGCCAGCGAAGCCGACCGGCGCGTCACCAATCTCGTCATCACGCCCGAGGGCGAACGGATAACCGACACGATCCGGGCGAAAATGCGCGCCACCCAGGACGGCCTGAACAGGCTCAGCGACCAGGACCGCGACTGTCTGTACGAACTGTTGGAACGGGTTTTCGTCTCCCGGCTCGTCACCCGAGCGGACTCGCCTGCGTCGGTCGCAGGTCGATAAGCGCCGGCACACCGACCCGAAAGAGCTGTTCCAGGCCAACGACCGACGTTGTCTGGAAATGCGACGAGCACGCCCCTCCAAGCACTACCGACGCCGCGGCGCTGCGCACCGACGGCCACGCCGGTCGGATCCAGCTCGGGTGGGGTGCTGAGTCCGGGCCGGTCAGGGTATGCGCTTCGGAGGACTGCGGGCACGTATGGACGGAACGTAATCGGGCGGCGGTCTCCGCCTCCTTTGGATGTAGACGCTCCCCCAGAGGCCTCTGGGGGAGCGTGCATCAAGCGGAGCCGCGATTCACAGGACATCGAATCTCGGATGGATGCTCAGACGAGGTGGAGGTAAGTGTCGCCACTGAACACCGAGCTGTAGATGTCCCAGCCACCACTGATCTTCTTCCCACCCGCACCGGCCGTCCACGTCGCCGTGCCGTCTCGCCACCCGTCGTGGCGGTACCAGTGCAGGTCACCGTTCGGCTTGATGCCGTAGATCGCGCCGTCGTAGCCGCTGAACACCTTGTCGTAGATGTCCCAGCCGCCACTGATCCGGTTGCCGCCCGCACCGGCGGTCCACCTGGCGGTGCCGTCCTGCCACCCGTCGTGGCGGTACCACTGCAGGTCACCGTTCGGCTTGATGCCGTAGATCACCCCGAGGTAGCCGCTGAACACCTTGTCGTAGATGTCC